>JAJZLX010000061.1 GCA_021850555.1 Pseudomonadota bacterium
AGCCCGGCCTCGGCGATCACCTGCAGCACTCTCGCGAGGCTCCCGGGCTGGTGTACGGTCTCGACGATGAGAATCTCAGGTATCTTCATAGATGGTGACAGCGCAACGGCTGCGGCAAATATTCCACTATAAATCGTCCGCCTGAAAGAGTGCTCAACTTCGATGTCGTCCTGGCTCAAGGTCCTGTTGCTCGCGCTGGTCGCTCTGGTGCTGCCGTGGGACGGTATCCGTTACGCCCGGCAGATGGAATCGGCGCTGCGAGAGAGCGAGCAGCAGTCGCTGCGCTCGGTCGCCGAGACGGTGGCCGCCTCGCTCCAGGGCCGGACCGCTCTGCTCTACCGCTACCCCTGGGCCCCCGCCCGCTCCCCCTTTGACCTCACCGCCGTACCGTTGCCGGCGCCGCTGTCCGTCGAAGGCGATGCCGGCTGGATCGCCGCGGACGGGAGCGGGCAATACGGTCGGGACGCCTGGCACCATTACGGCAAAGCTCCACATCGCTTCGCCGTCTTCGCCGGCGTGTACGGGCGCATGCTGTATGTGCTGCTGAAGGTGCAGGACCCGCACGTGGTGTTCGATGCACCCTTTGCCAACCCGCTGCGCCGGGCTTCGATAGGCGATCGCATCTGGCTGGGATATGCCGGCCCTGGGGGCGGACATCACGCCGAGTTCTTCGCGCTGACCGGTCCCGGACCCATCGTGGCCCGCCGCATCGTGACGGGAGAGTACGGGCGTCAACAGGCGATCATCGATCCGCGCATCGTCGGCCGCCTGGAGCTGCGTGCCGGCGGATACGACGTCGAGTTCTCGATGCCGCTGTCCCTCACCGACGGCCGGTTCGGCGTGCTGATCGATGACCGTGACCGGCGGGGCGCGACGCCCCTGAGCTACGGCACTCTGCGCACCCGTACCCTTCGCGCCCGGGGCCGCCTGATCCTCGCCTCGCCGGCGCTGCCCAAGTACTTGGCGCGGTTCGTGAAGCCGGGATTGAGGCTCTCGGTCACGACCCCTGGTGGCACGATGCTGGCCCAGGCCGACGAGCTCACTGTTCCGCAAGTGCCGGCACCCCAGCCCGGTATCCTCGCCCGTCTCTACCATCGCGTGGTCGGGTCGCATGGGGTGAGGGTGATCGAGACGACGGCTCCGATCTACGGCGCCGCCCGCGGACCGGTGATCGCGAGGCTGCGGCTCACCCGTATGTCGGACAGAGGGGTGCTGCTGCGCAACCGCACGCTGGAGCGGATGCTGAATGTGACGCTGGCGACCAGCGCGCTTGCCTTCGTCACGGCCGCCGGGCTTGCCGCTCACCTGGCGGGGCAGGGATGGCGGAAGCGCCGGCGGCGCCGGGCCGGTTGAGCGGCGCCGCCGGCCGCTCACTCGAGTTGCGCGCGGAAGCTGAGCTCGAACATCCTGCCGAGCACATCGGCGCCATAGACCCAGGGCTGCGGCGGCGCCTTGTCGAATACATTGTCGATGTGCAGAGCGAGACGGAACCTGCGATCGAAGCGGTACAACACATCGAGATCATGGATGGTGCTCGAGGGGATCGACAGCGGCAGCTGGTTGGCGACGGTGTAGGTCAGATTGAAGTATGAGCGCGAGGAATAGAGCGTCAGCCAGTGCAGGGACCAGCCGCGCCAGCCGTAGCCGATGTCGGACACGAAGCTCCAGCGCGGCACGCCGATCGTACCGGCATACTCGATGAGGTCGAATCCCTTGCCGGAGACCGAGGCGTCGTTCTCGCGCATGTCGAGCACGTCGGCCTCGATGTCGATCGTACCCGGATCCGCAAAGCGCTCGAGCCAGGGCAGCCGCGCGAGGTCGCCCTCGTACCTCAACCGATGCTGGACGAGGCGCAGATGGTTGAAGCCCGCGTTGATGGAGGTCTCATGGGCGTTGATCACCTGGCCGGTGCCACGCCGGCGGGTGAAATCGGCGCAGGTGGCCGTCGGGTGCGAGTACGACACGTTCCAGTCAAAGCGGCGCCGCAACCGCCGCAAGTGCCCGCGCGCAGGACCACGTTGTCGTTGACGGTGCGCACGGTAGACCGCTGCGCGGCTGATGTAATTGCGCGCCGAGCGCTCTCCAACCCCGAGATCGCGTGCGATCTCGGCCGTCGGCCAGTCCTCGAAGCGGCGCAGGACGAACACCCTGCGATGGCTGTGCTGCAGCTCGAACAGCGCCTTCTCAAACTTGTCGAGCTCCTCGGTGGCCATGAGGCGGTGGTCCGGCCCGAGGCAGTGCACGGTCTCGGCTCGGGGCACGACCTGGTCGAGCCTCGCGCGGTGATCTGCTGGCAGATCGGGTCCACGGCCAGGTTGGCGGAGGTCTTGAACAGGTACGCCCTGAGGAAACCGATCGTTGCCGACCGATCCAGCTGCAGCAGCCGCACATAGGCCTCCTGCGCCACCTCGCGGGCTTCCTGCCCATTGCCGAGGCGCATCAGCAGGAACGAGTGCAGCGTCTGTTTGTGCTCTTCGAAGAGCCTCGAGAGCGCGTGGGAGCGCTCGGGGACTTCGGCAGCAACCTTCGCGGCGCGGCGGCTGGACGATGAGCCGAACATCGGGGACGGATCCTCTCGGCGGCTGATCGGGGAGTATTAGACGACCGGCGGGCCTGAATCGGCAGCCGCTCAGTCTCTTGCCGCCCCCCGCCTCGGAGCGAACACGGACGTGAGTGACCCCGCCGGCTTTGAGCCATTGCGCAGCGACCGCGTGCGCCAGTCATCCCGACGTTGCGCGCGCAGCGAAGCAGGGTGTCCGGCGGCGGGTATCTTGATTGTCCTGCCCGTTGAGCCGGGCCGAGAGACTGGATATCATCACAGTATGCGCGAGAGCCTCACCACCGAGCGCGCCTACCGGCTGCGGGTCTACCCGAGCCGCGCTCAACGGCTCGTGCTCGGACGGCTGTTTGGGGCGGCGCGCTTCGCGTGGAACTGGGCGCTCTCGCGTCGCTCGGATGCCTACAAGGCAGGCAAGAGCAAACTCAACTGGGTGGCGCTCTCGCGCGAGTTCACCGCGCTGAAAGCCGCTCCCGAGACGGCCTGGCTCGCGCAGCTGCCGCGTGAGCCGTTCAACCAGGTGCTGCGCGACCAGGAGCGGGCGTTCGCGAACTTCTTCGCCAAGCGGGCGAAGTACCCGAGGTTTCGCCGCCGGGGCGCCAGGGCGAGCGTGCGCTTCACGCTCGATCAGCGCCGCGCGCAGGTGAGCAGGGGTGAGGGCAAGGCGCGTTGGGCCTACGTGCAACTGCCCGGCCTGGGGCGAGTGAAACTGCGGCGCACCGAGGCGCTCCTCGGGCGCTTGCGCTCGGTGACGCTCTCGCGCGATGGGGCGGGGCGGTACTTCGCGGCGATCACGGCGGACGCGGTGCCGGTCGGTGAGCCTGCACGCGCGATCGTCGATGCGGTGGGCGTCGATGTGGGATTGAGATCGCTCGCCGTGGTGCACGATGGCGAGCGGGCTCGCCAGGTGCCGGCCCCGAAGGCCCTTGCCGCGAAGCTCGCGCGGCTGCGCCGCTACCAGCGTTGCCAGAGCCGCCAGCTCGCCGCCCAGATGCGCGCCCAGGGGCTCGACCCCCTCAAGCCCTGCCCCAAGGGCGCGCGGCTCGGTGTCTCAAAGCGGCGCTCTCGCACGCAGCGGCGGATCGCGCGCGAACACGCGCGCATCGCCGACCTGCGCCGCGACGCGCTGCACCGAGCGAGCACCGGCATCGTGCGCGAAGCCCAGGTGATTGCCATCGAGAGCTTGCGCGTGAAGGCGATGGCGCGCGGCATGGGTCGGCGCTCGTTCCGCCGATCGGTGCATGACGGCGCCCTCGGGGAGCTGCGCCGGCAGATCACCTACAAGGGCGCGTGGGCACACCGCGAAGTGATCGCGGTCGATCCGTTCTTCCCGAGCAGCAAGACCTGCTCGGACTGCACCGTCGTGAACGCGCGGCTCAAGTTGGAAAAGCACTGGCTGTGCCCGGCCTGCGGGGCGCATCATGACCGCGACGCGAACGCGGCGAAGAACCTTCGGGCCGAGGGCCTGCGAGTACTCGCTACTCGCGGCTCATCGCCCGCTACGGGCGAGAGGCCCGAAAGTCACGCGCGGGGAGTGGCCTGCGCGGCGGATTCGGCACAGCCGGAAACGGTCGTGCCGCTTCGGCGCCGCCCCACGGCGAACCGCGAACCGGCTCAAAGGCCCGCGCAGGCTGCAAAGCCGGCAAGGGCCGAGACACGGCAAGCACCGTCAGGAACGGCGCGAAGACGTGTCAGGGCAGGACTCTAAAGTTGCGCTTGCATCCTCCGTCCTTCTCGCGCACCATTCGCGCCGCGTCGCGGGGTGTGGTGCCGCCCGTGACGCCCAGCGATGGCGGTCCGGACCCCCGGGAGGTGTAACAAAGGACATGAAGCAGCGCGCGTCGAGCAGCCTCGATCCCCGTCCCGCTCTGTGCAGCGTCAATTCGTATCTCGAGAAGAATTTCCCCGATTTCTTCGCCGAAGCCCGTTTCCAGGTCGGCGACGACGATTACTTCCTATACGCCCGCTTCGGCCAGTACCTCGCCCGCACCATCGAGCAGAACCGGGCTCCGCGCGAGAAAATCAACCGCGGCTTCACGGTGCTCAACAAGATGGCCCGCGCATCGGCGCGCCATCCGCGCATCCGCCAATTGCTGGTCTGCGGCCCCCTGGAATACATCGTCGATGCGCCCAAGGCCCGTGCGCTGGCGCGCAAACGTCTCTCGGCGGTCGCCAAGGGCTATCTCGAAAGCCTGTGCGAGTAAGTTGACATAACGAAGGCCGCGGAGCGCATCGTTGGACGAGTCTCTTGAGGTGCGCCGTTTCTGGCTCGGCCGGGCGCCGCTCACCCCCGAGACCCTGAAGGAGCGCCAGCGCCTGTGGTTCGGTGTCGGAGCCTCTCGCGACGAGCAGCGCGCAGTGGATGATCTCATCCGCGCCCGGTTCGGCGGGCTGATGGAGCGGGCAGCCGCGGGGGCTCTTGGCCCCTGGGAGGACAGCCCGCACCGGCGCTTGAGCCTCATCCTGCTGCTCGATCAGTTTCCCCGCCACGTCTTTCGCGGCACCGCGCGGGCGTTCGCCACCGACGACGCAGCGCTCTCGCTCACTCTTTCCGGCCTGCAGGCGGCCGCGGACGTAACGCTCTCTCCCGTGGAGAGGCTGTTCTTCTACATGCCTTTGCAGCACGCGGAGCGCAGCGACGCACAAGAGGAATCGCTGGGCGCCCACCGCAGACTCCTCGCCGAGGTCGCGGGCCAGGCGCTGCGGCCGCTGTTCGCCGGGGCGCTCGATTCCGCCGAGCTGCATCATTCCATCGTGGCCCGCTTCGGGCGCTTTCCGCATCGCAACCTGGCTCTCGGGCGCGAGAGCACGCCCGAGGAAGAGGCGTACCTCGCCCGGGGCGGGCACCGCTTCGGACAATAGATCACCCTCCACCGCTGCGCGCCAAGTTGGTGCACGGAAGCGCCTCTACGGCCCAACCCGATGCAGCCGCAGCGCCGGAGGACACATCAAGTCCGGCGGACTGCCCGATTCCCGCGTCAAGCCGCGCCGGCATGGAATTTGCTTTCCTCTCCGTGTCCGATGCTTTCGACCGGTATCACCGCGATGATGCGCCTGTCACGTCCGCCGCCGATCAGGAACCTGCGCGTGTTCTGCGCCGCCGCTCGCCTGCGCAGCTTCAAGTCCGCGGCCGACGAGTTGTATCTGACGCCGTCCGCGGTCAGTCATCAGATGAAGGAGCTGCAGGAGACGCTCGGCGTGCGCCTGTTCGAGCGCAAGCCGCGCGCCCTCGAGCTGACACACGCCGGCGCAATGCTGCTCGATGAGGTCGCACCGCTCCTCGAGGCGCTCGATCGGACGCTGGCCCAGGTCGCACGCCGCGGCGGCAGGCGTACGTTGCGGGTGCTGCTGCCGCCGTTCTTCGCCAGCGAGCTGTTCATCCCACGTCTCGCCGGCTTCTGCGCCAGGCATCCCGAGATCGACATCCAGATCGACACGCACGATCCGCGACCTGCGACGCACCCGGCGAGCGCGGACGTCTCGATCCTCATCGCCGACACCGAGCCGCAGGGCATGCAGTGCTCGCGCCTGTTCGCGCTCTCGCTGACGGCCGTGTGCGCCCCGCAGCATACGGCGGCGGTGGCCCGGCTCGGCGGCGCCGTATTCAAGGAGATGGCGCTCATCGTGCACAAGCCCCGGCCGCACGCCTGGGCCGGCTGGGCCGAGGAAGCCGGCCTCGACGCGCCGGAGCCGAGGAATGTGCTCGAGCTCGACACCCTGCACGCGGTGGTGCGCGCGGCCGAGCGCGGCCTCGGCGTGGCGCTGGTGCCCACCATGCACTGCGAGGCCTGGTTCCGCTCCGGCGCGCTGGCGCGCATCTTCCCGGTCGAGCTGCCGACCGCCGACACCTACTATCTCGTCACCCGGCCGAAGGATGCCGACAAACCCGACATCCGCGCGTTCAGAGACTGGATGGTGGCGCAGTTCACCGAGCCCCGGCCCGCTGCGCGGCCGCTCGCTTCCACCCTGCGGCTCGCCGCGTGTTGATGAGACGCGCTCATGTCATGGCGCAAATCTTTTCGTTTGTCGGATCCGCGCCGGCCTTCTATCGTGTCAGCGTTGGCTCCCCAAGCCAACCCCGGTAGGCAACACGAGAGGAGAGCCCGCATGTCACCACACAGACGCGATGCCCTGGCATCACCCATGGCCATGTGCGCCGCAGTGACGCTCGCGATGACTTGCTCGGCCAAGGCCGCGGAACAGCCGCATCGGTTCGTGCTCACCGCATACCCCACGGCTGCGGGCGGTCACGCTCTGCTTGCCGGCCGCTTCCAGGCGGCGGCGAGACAACTGCTCGGCCGCACAGGCGGTCCGGCTCTCGATGCTGCGGCCGTCTACACCAATCGCTGCGTGGCTTTTTCGATGACACGGCAATGGCACGCGGCCCGCAGGGCGTGTGATGCCGCGGTCCGCGATGCGAGCCGCGAGCGCTTCGATACCCCGCCGTGGGGGGACTGGTCCCAAATCAGCGGCGATGAGCGGCTCGCCGCCGCCTACACCGATCGCGGTGTGATGCGTTGGTTTTCGCACGATGCGACCGGAGCGCAAAGGGACTTCGCCAGGGCACGGGCGCTCTCGCCGTACTCGAGCTTCGTCAGGCGCAACCTGACTGCAATGAAAGTCCGTGATACTGAGGTGCAGGCACGGGGCAGTTGAATGGCTGACCGGGTCCGGGAGGCGAAGCGGCCCATCCCCCCCTCTTGGGTGCGCTTCGTCTCCCGGAACCCACCCCTTCCGGACTTGTCCCAGCCTCAAGGAATTCCCGCGCGAGGAAGTTGCTGGGTCCGGGAGGCGGGGCGACCCTTCCCCCCTCTGTGGTCGCCTCGTCTCCCGGAACCCTCATTGATCCCCACGCACCCGCATCGCCCGGCAGGCCGCCCGATGCGAATCGCGGGGTCGATCAGAGTCTGCCCGGCTGCGGAGAGAATCCGGGGTCGGTGAGCGGCATCTCGGTCATCGGACCGAATTGCGCAAGCTGGGCGCGGATGCCCGCGCCATCCCCGATCGCCACGATGACCACCGAATCGGGCTGCGGAAACGCCTCATCGATCGCCTCGCGGGCCGCCGCCGGGTCGACCGCCGTCAACTCGGCGGCGTATTCGTCGATGTAGCCCGTACCCAGGCCGAAGAGCTCGATCTCGGCGATCGCGGCGGCCCAGTCCGTGGCGGTCTCGAGCGCAAGCGCATACTGACCGAGCGTGTAGGCACGCGCCGAGTCGAGCATGTCCTCCGTCACCCCGTCGCGCTTGAGGCGCTTCAGCGCCGAGAGCGCCATGCTCAACCCCAAGCCGATGTTGTCAGCCTCGACGAAGGAACGGATGGCGAAGTCCCCGGCGACGCTGCCGCGCGCGAACCCGGAGCGCGCTCCGTAGGACAACCCCGACTTGATGCGCAGCTCGGCGTTCAGCAGCGAGGTGAACCGGCCGCCGAACAGGGTGTTGACCAGCTCGAGCGCGGCCCGCCGCCGATAGCGCTTCTCGACCCCGATGCTGCCGATCCAAAAATACGCCTGGGTCGAGCCGGGCGCGTCCACCAGCAGCACTCGCCTTTCGGTGACCGGCACGGGCGCTCGGGGCGGGCACACCTCGGCGCGCGCCCGGTGCCAGTCGCCGAATGCGGCGCGGGCCGCCGCCTCGATCCGCGGCGGATCGAGATCGCCCGCAAGCACCAGCGTCAGACGATCGGCGCCGAAGTGCCGCCGGTAATAGTCGCTCACCTGTGCATGATCGATGGCCGCCAGGGAGGCCTCGCTGCCGTACACCGGCCGCCCGTAGGGATGCTCGCCGAACAGCAGCGCCCGCCCATAGGCATCGATGAGCTCGGCGGGCTCCGCGTCCTTGGCCGCCTTGATGAACTCGATCTGCCGCTCGCGCAGATGCTCGAATTCCTCCCGCGCGAGTCTCGGCGAGCGCAACGCATCGGCGACCAGCTCGAGCATCAGCGACTGATCGCGTGAGAGAAACTGCGCCCGGACGGTGATCGCCTCGGGACCGGCGC
This sequence comes from Pseudomonadota bacterium, assembly GCA_021850555.1. The sequence goes on from JAJZLX010000061.1 coordinate 8,555, forward strand.
CGGCACCGAAGCCGCCGCCGACGCCCTCCACGGTGTCGGCAAACTCATAGGCATCACGACCGGCGGCGCCCTTCTCCAGCAGGCCCGCCACCAGGGAGGCGACACCGGGGAGCGCTGGAGGATCGGCGAGCGCTCCGCCACGCACCACGGCGTGGCAGGCCACGAGCGGCACATCGCGCCGGGGAATCAGAACGAGCGTGGCGCCGTTGTCCAGCACGAGGCGCGAATGCGCCGGCACACGCACACCCGTCATCCGCCCGCGCTCCCGGGGGCCGCTTCCTGCGCCAACGTGCCGACCGTGCGCCTCCTTGCCTCGAGGATGCCCTCGGCCACCTCGCGCACTTGCCCGCGGGAGACCGCCTCCAGGCGCGCCGGCGCGTCGAACAATGCGGACCAGCCGCCATGGAATGCCTCGAACTCTCCGAGAAAGTGCGCCTTGCCGTCGATGGTGGCGAGCTTCTTCCAGAAGCCGACCACGGCGAGGTTGCGCGCGCGCGCGAGCTCGGTCTCGGTCACGCCCTCGCGCACCAGGCTCATCAGCTCCCGATCTAGCGCGCCCAGGACTTCATCGGGGTTCGCCTCCTGCGGCAGCGTCAACGACAGCCACAGCAGCCCCGGATCGAACCATTCCTGCCAGTGACCGCCCACCTCGATCGCGAGGCGCTGCTCTTCGACCAGCGAGCGGTGCAGGCGGGAGGCATCGCCGTCGACCAGCACCGAGAGCAGCAGCTCGATCGCCGGAGCGCGCAGATCGGCGGCGGCCGGTGCCTTGTAGGCGCACTGCAGCAGCGGCGCTTGAACATTGCGCCGGATCAATACCCGCCGCTCGGTGAGCTGCTCGGGCTCGCAGACCCTCACCGGTACCGGCGGCGCTTGGGCGGCGATAGGCTCGAAGTAGCGCCGGGCGAGCGCCAGGGCGTGCTCGGGATCGACGTCGCCCGCCAGGGTGAGTGTGAGGTTGTTCGGCGCATAATAGATTCGGTAGAACGCCTGCAGGTCCTGCATCCGCCACGACCGGATGTCCTGCGGCCAGCCGATGGTCGGAAAGCGATAGGGATGGGCAAGGAAGGCGGCCGCCTGCACCTGCTCGGCGAGCAGCCCATGAGGGTTGTCCTCCACCCGCAACCGGCGCTCGGACGCCACGACCCCGCGCTCGCTCTCGATGAGCTCCGGGGTAAAGGCGAGATTCGCGACCCGATCCGACTCCAGATCGAGCACGAGCTCGAGCGCGTGCGACGGAAACCAATCCTGGTACACGGTAACGTCGTCGCTGGTGAATGCGTTGTTGGCCCCTCCCTGAGCTTCCATCAGCCGGTCGAATTCGCCGCAGTGGCGCCGCAGGGTGCCGTTGAACATCATGTGCTCGAAGAAATGCGCCAGCCCCGTGATGCCCGGCGCCTCGTTGCGGCTGCCGGCCCGCACCCACAGGTTCAGGGCCACATTGGGGATGTGGTGAACGGGCCAGATGATGACTCTCAGTCCGTTGGAGAGCGTGGCGGCGCGCACGGACTCGCGCCCCGAGAGCTCCGGCGCTCGGGCGGCAGGCAGCGGATCGAGGACGGCTCGTCTTCGCATGAAGCCAGTGTACGCCCCGGCGGCGCCCGCTGAGGGCAACGGCTGATCCCTCTGACATTCGGGAGAGGAGGAGATCCATCGAACGGACGATGGGCCCCTGCAACCGATCCGCTTGCGCCTACGCCACTTCCTCGGCGGTGGTCTCGGCGGATTCACCACTGGCGTGTGCCGTGAGCCCGAGCTCTGCTACGACGCGCTGTTCGGCCCAGGTCGGGCCGATGAGCCGCTCCAGGAATCCGCAATGTCCGCCGAGACGGGTCACCACGATGTCCAGGCTGGGCAACCGCGCCAACCGGTTGAGGCCGGCCGGCGGAATGATGGGATCATCGAGCGCGGTGATGAGGGCCGAAGGTACCTCCAAAGTCTCCAGCCGGCGGCCCGTGAGAGAGTAGCCGTCGAGGTACTCCTCCAGGCTGGAGAAACGGGTGTAGCGACGGATGAGCTCTGCGGTCAGACGGCGCAGATTCCGGATGCCCTGCAGGTCCCGAAAATCGTAATCCTTAGGCCAGGCAGCTTGCTTTTTCCTGAGTGATCGCCACCATTTTCGTGCAAAATAAATAGAATATCCAGGAAATCCGTTCTCGAGTGCCAGCAGGGTCTCGTGCGGATCCAGCACAGGAGAAACGGCGACGATCCGGGCAAGGTCGAGGCCGGCGGCACGGGCTTGTGCACCCGCGCGCAGGAGAAAATTGCCGCCCAGCGAGAAGCCGACCAGCCGAAGCGATCGGCCGGTGAGCCGCTGCAGTGCACGCAGAGCTCCCAGCACCTCGGGCAGCCGGCAGGAATGAAACAAGCCGCGATTGAGGCGATGAGTTTCCCCGTGATCGCGCAGATTGAGGCGAAACACGTCGAAGCCCCGCTCATAGAGCTGCTGCCCGAGAGACAGGACGTAGAGGGAATCCGCGCTGCCTTCCCAGCCGTGCAGCACCACGATGGGCTCTCCGTGGCTCGTCAGGCTGGAGCGAAAGCATTGCAGTCGAACACCTTCGCCGCAGTCGAGCAATAGCTCCCGCTGTGCGGCCAGCAGCGGCGCTGCGCGGCGCACGATGGAGCCGCGCCGCAATCCGATGCTCGCCAGCATGGACTGAAGGTGCCGGCTTTTGAGCCAGATCGGCGGCTGGAAGTCACTCTCGGGAGCCCATGCACCCGTAAGAACCGGCGGAGCCGCATTCCCGTCATCGGCGTCCCGCGCCTGTCTTTCTGCCACGTTGCCGCCTCTGCCGGCCCTCTTGACTGCGGCACGCAGTGTAGCGCAACGGCAGGCCGCACGCGCCCGCGGCCCGTCCCGCCTCAAGCTCTGCGGCGCAGGGACTGGTACAGCTCGCCGAGACGGCCGGCCATGGCGGCGGAGGACCAGCCTCGCGCATAGGTGCGGCCCTGGTCCGACAGGGTGCGGCGCAATCCCTCGTCGGTCAACACTCGGACCACACTGGCCGCGAACGGCTCTTCGCGCTCCTCGGCTACGAGCGCGCCGCAGGCCGGGGCGAGGATGGAGCGGGTACCGAGCTCGGCGGTCGAGACGACCGGGGTACCCTGGGCCATGGCCTCGAGCAGCACCAGGCCCTGCGTCTCGGTACGCGAGGCGAACACGAACACCGCGGCCGCCGCATAGCAATCCAACAGCGCGGTATCGCGCTCCAGATAACCCGCGAAGTGCACGTCGGCCGCAAGGCCGAGATCCGCCACCCGTCGCCGCAGAGTCTCCCGCGCCGGGCCCTCTCCGGCGATGACCAGGAGGGCGCCGGGGACGGTCTTGCGAACCTGGGCAAACGAGCGCACCAGGAACTCGATGTTCTTCTCGTGCGCGACCCGGCCGATGTAGGTGACCAGCGGCCGATCGGGCGGCAGGCCCGCCAGCGCGCGAAAACGGCGGCCGTCGCCCGAACGGAACCGGTCCGCAGGCAGCCCGGTCGGAATCACGTGCACCGGCGTCTTGACACCGTACTCGTGCAACACCGCGCGCAATGGCTCCGAGGGCGCCACCAGCGCCCGCACGTCCGCGCACTGCGAGCGGGTGAAGGCCCGGGCCAGCCCCCGGCCGATACGCCGGGGCAGGGACGGCACGTAGTGATGCAGGTATTCCTCGAAAAAGGTGTGATAGGTGGCGAGGCACGGAATGCCCCTTCGCCTGGCGTACCGGACCCCCGCGTAATGAGCGACGAACGGGGTGTGAATGTGCACGAGGTCGAAGTCGTCCGCGGGCAGGCGCTGCAGCGCCCGATACAGAAGCCCCCAGCGCATCCGCCGGTCTTCCGGATCGCCGGGTACGCGGGCGCCGGGTATCCGGATCATGCCGGGCTCGGTGGAGGGAGCCTGGCCCGGATACTCTGGCGCGACCAGCACGGTCTCTACGCCCAAGTGAGCGAGGTCCTCACGAAACGTTCTGATGGAAGTGGAGACGCCGTTTACCCGTGGAAAATAGACGTCCGATACGAACAAGACGCGCATCAGGCGAATGACAGCCCCAGCATGCCAAGCGAGAGCCCGATGGCCGCTCCCGCCAGGACGTCGGTGGGATAATGCAGGCCGAGCACCACTCTGGAGCCGGCGATCGTCAGCGTCAGCGGAATCAGCACCCATCCCAAAGACGGGTAGTGCGCGGTCATCTGCACGGTGAAACACACCGCGTGCAGGGTATGTCCGGAGGGAAAGCTGTAGCGGTCGAGGGGTGCCATCGCCCGATCGATCGTCGAGTGTGTGATGAACGGCCGCTCGCGCACCAGGACATGCTTGAGGACCTTGTAGATCACCACTCCGGCACAGCCCGTCAACGCCATGACGGCGGCAGGACGGACCGCCTCACGGCCATACACCACGGGCAGCGCCAGGATGAGCACGTACCAGATGATCCCGTCGCCGAGGCGGCTGGCGACCTGGAAGATCCGCCGCGGGACGACGAACGACGCGCCCCGGTTCAACCGGCGGCACAGGCCGTACTCCGCGGCATCCACTCTCGCGATCCACTCGGACAGGGCGGTCGCTTTCATCGGGGCGCTTGAACGTGCAGTATGGGCGGTACAGGATCTCAGGACACATCGTGCGCAGCGCACGTGTCGGCGCAGTGACATTCAGATGAAGCTTTTGTTACAACAGGCCTGCAAAGCTCGTTATGTCGCGGCGCTGCTGCTGTTCCTGACAGCGGCGCCCGCCGCAGCGGTGCAGCGGCTGGTGCTCACCGTGGGCCGCGTGTCCTCGCCCCTTGCCGCACTGCACGGCGGCAAGGTCATCATCCACCTCGCCCCCTCTGGACCCATCAGCCTCGAAGTCCGCGCCGACACGCTTCTTCTGCGCAAGCCCGGCCTGGCGCCGCTTCGGCAGGTCACACTGGACTGCGCCACGGTGGACCTGGGCAGGCCGCTGTTCGCCTGCGGCGGAGGGCGGCTGTCGGCGCAATCGGGCACGGAACTGCTCGAGGCCAGGCTCTCGGCCGACTACGATCCCGCAAGCCGAGCCTTGCACTTCGCCGCCTCGAGGATCCCTCTCGCCGCAGGACAGGTGCAGCTCACGGGCACCGTGCGGCGCGGCACCTGGGGTCTCACGGCCAAGGCGGTCCGCGTCGATGTGGCCAAGGCAGCGCAGCTCTTGCGTCCCTGGCTCGCACTTCCGGCAGGCGACAGCATCGAGGGGCATCTCGATGCGAGCATCGCCGTCACCAATCTCCCGGTCTTGACGGCAGATCTCACCGCCCGCACCACCGGCTTCGGCTTCAGCAACGGTCCGGGGACGGTGGCCGGGCAACAGCTGGACGCCTCGCTCACCGGCACGATGAGGCGCAGCGGCCGCAGGCTGATGCTGGGGCTGACCGTGCACGGCCTGCAGGGCCAGGCCCTGATCGGACCCGCGCTCCTCAACCTGGCGGCCCATCCACTGGCGCTCAGCGCCCGGCTCACGCGCAAAGGCACCGGTCCGGTGGAGGTGACATCGCTCGATGTGGCACAGAGAGGCGTGATCGACGCACGCGCTCAGGGCATCGTGGCTCTCAGTCCCCGCCCTGCCATCGAAAGCGCGCGCGTGGACGTCACCCGCCTGATCTTTCCCGGCGCCTATGCCAGCTACCTGCAAATGCGGCTGGCCGCGAGCGCCCAAGGCTCGATCAGCAGCAGCGGCGAGCTCAGCGGCAAGGCCTCGATCTCCCGCGACGCGATCACTCGCGTCGACGTGGCCGTTCGGGACTTCGGATTTGACGATCCGGTGGCGCGGCTGTTCGTTCGCCACGCCAACGGCGAGATCCACTGGGCCGCCACTTCCGGCGGGTCCGTTCCCCGCTCGCACATCGGATGGACCCAGGTCGGCGCCTATGGCCTTGCCGGCGGTCCGGCGAGACTGACTTTTCTCGCCTGGAAGCACAATTTCGCACTGCTCGGGGGCAATGCGCGCCTCCCGGTGCTCAACGGCGCCATCCTCATCCACACCCTCGTCGGACGCAACCTGGGCCTGCCCCAGGCGACGTTCGATTTCGATGCCGATCTCACTCCCATCAGCATGCCGCGGCTGTGCCAGGCCTTCGGCTGGCCGATCATGAACGGACAGCTCTCCGGGCACATCCCCCTGGTGCGCTACCGCCACCATGAGCTGACCTTCGACGGCAACCTGGTGGCCCGGGTGTTCGACGGTACGATCACCGGACGCCACATCCGCCTGAAGCATCCGCTGGGAAAATGGCCGCAGCTCACCGCCGACGTCGAGGCGCGGGGGCTCGATCTCGGCATGGTGACCCACACCTTCGCTTTCGGCTCGATGACTGGCCGGGTGGATGCGGACATCCGCGGACTTCAGCTGTTCGACTGGTCGCCCGTCGCCTTCGACGCCAGGCTCTACACCATGCCGGGAGACCGTTCGGCACATCTGATCAACCAGAAGGCGATCACCCGCATCGCCGCCCTGGGCGGGGCCGGCGGGGCGGTCACGGCGGCGCTCGAATCAGGCGTGCTGCGCTTCTTCCACACCTTCCACTACCGGCGCCTCGCCATCGGCTGCCGCCTGCGCAACCAGGTCTGCCGGATGTCCGGCATCGGGCCGGCCCCGAACGGAGGTTATTACCTGGTCCAGGGCAGCTGGGTGCCCCAGCTCAACATCATCGGCAACGTGCGGCGGGTCAATTGGCCGATGCTGCTGACCGAGGTCCGACAAGGGATCAGCGCCCGCGGGATCAAGGTAAAGTGAGCGCATGCCCGGCTGAGCCCACCCCGGGGGGTCCGAATGGGTCCGGGGCGGTCAGAGTGCTGGCCAGCCATGGTTCATGGTACGGTGAGAGAATAGGCTCAAGACCCATGCGGAGTCCGACCATGCGTCCCTCGAACTGCACCCGCCCGGCATTCGGCGCCCGTCCTCTCGCGGCGCCCCCCCCTCGCGGAATTCCTGCGGCGCTGGCCGTGCTGGCGTTCGCCCTGCTTGCCGGATGCGTGACGGTCAACGTGTACTTCCCCGCCGCCGAGGCACAACGCGCGGCCGACAAGATCATCGAGCAGGTGACCGGCAGCACCCCCCCCGCGCCGGGCACGCCGGCCCCGCAGTCCGAGCCCCAGAGCACACCGCAGACCCAGCCGCCCTCCTCCGACGCCGGGTTCCTCGGCCGGGCGCAATCCATGTTGGCCTCTGCAGCCGGGCGGGCGCTGACGTCGCTCGTGCCGGCCGCGCGGGCCGCCGAGCCCAATCTCAACATCTCCACGCCGCAGATCCGGGACATCATCGCCGACATGCATCAGCGCTTTCAGAGGCTGAAGCCCTATTTCACGTCGGGCGTGATCGGGGTGACGGCCCAGGGCACGATCGCGGTGCGCGACCAAGGCGCCGTGCCGCTCATGCAACGGGCGATGCTCGCGCAGCTGGTGGCGGAGCAGAACCGGGATCTGTCGGAGCTGTACGCGCAGATCGCCGGCGCCAACGGCCACCCGCAATGGACCGCCGACATCCGCAACGCCTTTGCGCAGCGCTGGATCGCGCACGCGAAGCAGGCGGGCTGGTACTACCGCGACGCCGGCGGGAACTGGGTGAAATAGTCCCTTACTCGCGGATCCCCGCGCCCCGATCCATCAGCACGACGGCCGCGGTGAACAGGCCCGTCACGGCGATCACCATGATCGCGAACGCCTCCCCGACGCCGACATCGGACACCCCGAGAAAGCCGAAGCGGAAGGCGTTGACCATGTACAGGATGGGATCGGCCAGCGACAGGTGCTGCGCCCACTGCGGCAGCCGGGTGATCGAGTAGAAGACTCCGCCCAGATAGGTGAGCGGCGAGAGCAGGAAGGTCGGGATGATGCTGACCTGGTCGAAGTTCTTGGCGAACATCGCATTGAGGAACCCGCCGAGGGAGAACGTGACCGAAGTCAGCACGGCCGCCCCGACCACGATCAGGGGATGCAGCACCGGCAGGTGCGTGAAGAACAAGGCCACGGCCGTCACCGCCAGCCCCACCATCGTTCCGCGCACGACCCCGCCGGTCACGTAGCCGGACACGATGAGCCAGCTCGGCAGCGGCGAGACCAGCAGCTCCTCGATGTGCTTGCCGAACTTCGCGCCGAAGAAGGAGGACACCACGTTGGTGTACGAGTTGTTGATCACCGCCTGCATGATCAATCCCGGCGCGATGTACATCATGTAGCCGAAGCCGCCCATCGGGCCGATGCGGCTGCCGATCACCGTGCCGAAGATCACGAAGTACAGCGTCGCCGTCACGGCGGACGGCAGGATGGTCTGGCTCCAGATGCGGATGATCCGGTGGAATTCCCGGATGACGATCGTCTGAAAGCCGATCCAGCGAACCCGGCCGAGCGCAAGCGGCTGGGGGGGCGCGTTTTCCGCCACGCTGCTCATGCCGCGGCCCCTTTGTCCACCAGGCGCATGAAGATCTCCTCCAGCCGATTGACCTTGTTGCGCATGGACAGCGCCTCGATGCCTTGCGCCGAGAGCCGCGCAAACAGATCGTTGAGGTTGGCGTCCTTGGACACTTCGACCTCCAGGGAGTGCTCGTCCGTGAGCCTCGCCACGTAGGGCGTGAGGGACGGCGCCTGCGCCAGGGGCTCGCGCAGGCTGATGACGAATGTCTCGACGTGCAGGCGTCGCAGCAGGTTGCTCATGCGATCCCGCTCGATGATGCGCCCGCCGTCGATGATGGCGATGTTGCGGCAGAGGGTCTCCGCCTCCTCCAGATAATGCGTCGTCAGGATGATGGTGGTGCCATTGCGGTTGATCTCGCGCAGGAAGTCCCACATCGAGCGGCGGATCTCGATGTCCACCCCCGCGGTCGGCTCATCGAGAATGAGCAACCGCGGCTCGTGCATGAGCGCCCGGGCGATCATCAGGCGGCGCTTCATGCCGCCGGAGAGGCCGCGCGAGGCGTGTTTGCGCTTGTCCCACAGCTGCAGCTGCTTGAGGTAGCGCTCGGCGCGCTCGCGCGCCATGGGGCGGGGGATGCCGTAGAAGCCCGCCTGGTTGACCACGATGGTCTCGGGGGTCTCGAACAGGTTGAAATTGATCTCCTGCGGCACCACGCCGATGCAGCTTTTGGCCCCCTCGAGATCGCGGTCGATGTCATAGCCGAAGATGCTCGCCTCGCCGCCGGTCTTCTTGACCAGCGAGGTGACGATGCCGATGAGAGTGGTCTTGCCGGCGCCGTTGGGCCCCAGCAGGGCGAAGAAATCCCCCTGCTCGACGTTGAGGTCGATGCCCTTCAGAGCCTGCACGCCGTTGCGGTAGGTCTTGGTCAGTCCCCGGACGGAAAGCGCGTTCATGAGCTGGAGAATCGGCCATGTGAAGCCGGGCCGCAATGGCCCAACGGATAGATTGACCGCGCCGCAGGCACCTTTCAACCCGCCGTGCACGCGCCCGGCTGAGCGGGCAGCGTTGCGCGGCCGGCCGGGATTGCGGGGCGGTCAGGCGGCGAAATACTGCGCCAGGTACTCCTCGAACGTGCCCCTGTCGGCCGCCTCGATAGCCCTCTGCTGCGCAAGCGACTCCGCGGCCTCGCGGGTGAATTCGGCGAGCCGGGCCTCATCCGGCGGGTACAGATCGAGGAAGTATTCCTTGTGCAGCCTCGACATCCGCAGCGCCAGGTCGAAGAACGACTCACCGGTGGCGGCAAGCTCGGCCAGCATCCGGGCCGAGGGCGTCCGGGCGACCTCTTCGATCTTGGCGGCCTGGGTCGCGAGGGCGAGGGAATAGGGCCGGGAGGGGTCGCCCCGATCGAGGATCTCGCAGATGCCGGCCATGGAATCGATCAGCTCCCGCGCCCAGTCCCGCATGGGAACGCTCTGTCCGTCCCGTGAGAGCACCAGCCCCGGCTCGCGCCCGCGGTGGGCCACGGTGAGGTGATTCTGGTCGAGCGAGCGCTGCTCGGCATCGGCGATCGGGGGGCTGTCCTTGAGCAGACAGAGCGCGACGAACGCCTCGAGGAAGCGCAGCTTGTTCTGGTTGACCCCCACGGGATCGAAGGCGCTCACATCGAGCGCCCGCACCTCGACGTACTCCACGCCGGCGCGCTTGAGCGCCTGGGTGGGGCGCTCACCGGAGCGGGCTACCCGCTTCGGCCGGATGAAACTGTAGTACTCGTTCTCGATCTGCAGGATATTGGCGTTGAGTTGGCGGTACTCGCCGTCGTCCTTCACACCCAAAGCCGCGTACGGCGGATGGGGGGTGGTGATCGCGCGGCCGAGATCGCGGACATACTCCTCCAGGCTGTTGACCGACACGGAAAGATCGGCCTGGTTGCGGTTGCGGTAGCCGATGTCGCTCATCCTGAGGCTGGTGGCATGGGGCTCGTAGGCGGTGCCGGGCGAGAAGTCCTCGAGGTGGTGCTCGCGGCCGCGCAGGAAGGACTTGCACACCACCGGCGAGACGCCGAACAGGTACAGGACCAGCCAGCCGTGCCGGCGGTAGTTGCGCAGCAGATCGAAGTAGCGCGCCGACACGAAGTCCGCACCCCAGCCGCGCGACTTCAGGATGTCCGCATAGGCCGGCCAGAACTCCTGCGGGAAGGAGTAGTTGAAATGCACACCGGAGATGGCCTGCATCATGCGGCCGTAGCGCAGGCCGAGACCGTTGCGGTACACGGTCTTCATCCGGCCGACGTGCGAGCGACCGTACTGCGCGAGGGGAATTTCCGCGTCGCCGTCGATCCGGCACGGCATGCTGGTCGTCCACAGCAGCTCATCGCCGAGATGCCGGTAGACGAACTCGTGCAGGTCGAGCAGGTACTGCAGCAGCTCCCAGGTGGTGGTGAACGTCGGGGTGACGAGCTCGATCAGCGCCTCCGAGTAATCGGTGGTGATGTGATCGCTGGTCAACGCGGAGCCGAGCGCGAGTGGATGGGGCGTCTGGGCGAGACGGCCCTGCGAGGTCACGCGCAGCGACTCCTTCTCCACGCCCCGGCGGCCGCCCTGGAGGATCTCGGGCTGTCCGCTGTTGACGAGCGCGGACAGGCGCCGCTCGAATGCGGTGTCGATCGCGGTGCTGCTCATCGGGTCTGCCGGTAGCGGTCGCTCAAGGCTGTTTCATGAGATCGAGAAAGCGCCGGATGCGCGCGGCGTTCGTGCCGATGTCGCTCACGCCCACCCGCGATTCCGACCTGACATCGACGCGGGAGCCGGTGCCGTGCGGGGTCACCCTGACCACGACGTCGTCCTTGAAATCAAAGAAAAACGTGTGCGCGGTGGCCTCCAGCCGCCCCTGGGCCGGCACGTACGCGTCGATCCGCCAGCCCATTTTCCGGCCCACCCGCAGCGCCTTCGCGAGCGCCTGGTCCGGCGGCAATGCGAGAAACAGCGGCTTGATGTACGGGTAGTACTCGTGCTGCAGTTTCGGAACGTCGATTATCTTATTTCCGACGTGCGCCCGCCGTATATATTGCGGGGGATTGACAGCATGTGCGCGCTCACGCAACGGAATGACGGCCACAAACGCCGGCGGGTTGGCCGTGTCGGTGGTGATGTCGTGAATGGGCGGCGCGGAGCTCGCCCTCACGAGCCAGGAAACCATATAGGCCGTGACGGCGAGCCCGATGACGATGCCGGCCGTCGCCGCGACGCGGGGAACGGGCGAGCGTTTCACCTTGGCGAGGAGCGCGCCGACAACGGCCACGGCCGTGCCGAGCGCCGTCACGCCGAGCCCGACCACCAGCGTCATGAGCGCCGTGCCGACGCCGGCCAGGGAAAACCGGTTGAGCTGCCCGGCGAGCAGCGCGATCAGAACGCCCGCGGCCAGGACCCACAGCCCCGCCTTGGTCACGTAGGCGGGCCACCGCGGCGGGTGCAACGGAGGAAAGGGGAGAGTGCTCACATCAGGGGTCCCGTGCAATGACCCGAGCTTGTTGCCCGGCGCCGTTTCGGGCATCTTGCAGGCTTACGGCGAGTCACGCAACAGAGAGCTCCACATGATCGGCATAATCGGCGGCACGGGCCTGTATCGCATGGACGGCCTGGAGGTCACGGAAACTCGCGAGGTCGACAGCCCCTTCGGCCCGCCCTCCTCGCCGGTGATGCTCGGACGGCTCGGCGGCCGCCCGGTCGCCTTCCTCGCCCGGCACGGCCTGCGTCACGATCTGCTGCCGAGCGAGATCAACTTCCGGGCGAACATCTGGGCGCTGAAAAGCGCGGGCGTGCGCACCATCATCGGGGTCTCCGCGGTCGGGAGCCTGCGCGAGGAGATCCGTCCCGGCGACCTGGCGCTGCCCGCGCAATACCTGGACTTCACCAAGGGATTGCGCGCGGCGAGCTTCTTCGGGAAGGGATTGGTCGCCCACATATCGACCGCTCATCCGACCTGCGCCACGACCGCCTCGCTCCTGGCGCGCACGGCGCAGTCCCTCGGCCTGGCTCTGCACCTGGAGAAGACCTATGCTTGCGTCGAGGGCCCGCGCCTGGGCACCCGGGCGGAGAGCCTCTGGCTGCGCGGCGCCGGCGCCGACCTGGTCGGCATGACCAATGTGCCGGAGGCTTTCCTCGCCCTCGAGGCGCAGCTCGGCTACTGCACCATCGCGGTGGCGACCGACTACGACTGCTGGCTCGACGACCCCTCCCAACACGTCTCGGTCGATCAGGTGATGAGCCAGTTCCGCGACAGCCTGGCGCGGGTGCAGCGGCTCATCGCGCGCGCCGTGGCGGACTATGCAGAGGACGAGTCGCGCCCCTGCCGGCACTCGCTCGAGCAGGCGGTGATCACGCCGCGGGAACAGATGACGGCCGGGCAGAAGGCGATCCTGGATTTTCTGGAGAGTTGACGCGGATATCGCGCCAACGCCCGGGCATCGGACGGCCGGAGCGCTCTGCATGAGCGCAATCCTGCGAGGCGGCGTGACGGAATAGCCGGGCGCGACGCGAAGGCGGCAGTGAGTTTCTAATGCCCTTTCGCCTCGCTGCACGAGGCGCCGAACTTGAAGCACGCGAAGCAGCGGTGATGGCGCAGCATCACCCGCCTTCCCAGGCTCTCGCCGAGCGTACCTCCCTGATCGTATGCCGCATCATCATCGACCAGCGTACAGGCATACACCCGCATACGGCCGTCGATCTTCACGACCATCTTGCTGTAAGCGCACATGAATTCCCGCCGCGTCGCTTCGGTCTGATAGGTCGTCATGCATGAGCGCGTCACGTGAGGCACCACCGGATGCGAGCCCGGCGTGCCGAAATCAGGGAAGGCCACGATGTTCAGATCCGCCGGCAGCGCAAGTTCGCTCAGCAGCCGGCGATAGGCTGCCTCCGTCCGGGCGCGGTCCTCGCCCGCCTCCATCTGCCGGGCGACCGAGACGTGATACCCCTGCGCATGCAACAGCTGCAGGGTGCGGCAAGCCTCGGCGAAGCTGCCCGCGCCGCGGCCGGCATCGTGGCGGCCGGCATCGGCATAATCCAGGCTGACGCGGAAGGCGAGCGGATGCGGCCTCGCCTGCAGCGGGCGCAGCTTCGGCAGTCGGCTCGGCAGCGCATCCACTCCGTTGGTCAACACCAGTACGGGCGCTATGGCGAGCGCATGGTCCAGAATCCGCACCAGATCCCTGACGATGAACGGCTCCCCGCCGGTGAAGGACAGCTGCCTCACCCCGAGCGCGGCGGCCTCCTCGAGAAAGGGAAGCACGTCGGCGAACGTGACGCGCCCGATGCGCCGGTCACCGGGCTTGGAGCCCTCCAGGCAGAACGGACAGGCGAGGTTGCACGCCGTCCCGGTGTGGAACCAGAGCTCCGAGAGCGTATGCGGCTCGATGTAGCCGCGCGGATCCCCGAGCGGGGTGAACAGCCAGTCGTCGCGGGCCGGCTCCTCGAGCACGAGGGGCGGCGGCGCAGCCTGCGCAAAGGTGTCGTTCATCGTGCGCGATACCAGTGTGACAGCCGGACCGGGGACACGCCCGCGAGGTGCCCCAGCGCCAGCACGCGGTTGTGCAGCGTGCGGCGCAGGTATCCGTCGCGCTCCCAGCGGCGCGGATCGACCGTGATGGGCAGATCGAGCGCGACGAACCGGCCCGTGCGCTTGAGGTAGCGTACCAACGGCACCTCCTCGAACAACGGCTGCGCGGCGAATCCCGGGCCCGCCGCGTAGGCCTCCCGGGTCGCGAAGATGCCCTGATCGCCGTATACCATGCCGCAACGGCAGCGCAGGGCGATGCTTCGCTCGAGGAGGGACTTCAGCGCGCCGGCCGGACCGCCGAAGCGGAAGCGGAAGTAGCCGCCCGCGGCCCCTTGCCGGACGGCCGCACGAATCGCGCCCGCCGCACCGGCGTGCGGCCGGCTGTCCGCATGCAGGAACCACAGCACCTGGGCTGCGCCACCGGGGACAGAGGCCTCCCGCGCGGCCAGAACCCCGGCGCCCAGCTGCAAGCCCCGTCCCGCCGGTGAAGGCAGCCAGCGGACCCCGTGCCGACGGCACAGCGCCGCGGTTTCCTCGCCCGCCACGCCGTCGGCGACGATGATCTCTTCCGGCGGGGCGTCCAGCCTGCCCAGCTCGGGCAGCAGCTGCGCGAGCGAGCCGTCGTCGCGCAGCGTGGGCACGATGACCGTCAGCCGCGTCGTCTCTGGCGCTTCAGCGCGCATGACGCAACCACGCACGGAGCGCCCCGGCGACCCGCGGCGTCAAACGCCTGCGGGCGTGCTGGTCGGCGAGCCGGCGCAGGTATTCCGAGCGGGTCGGATAGGGCAGCACCAGCGAGCCGAGCGCGCCGAGCCCTCCGGATCGGGTCATGAGCAGCGCCAGGGGAGCGATCTGCTCGCCCGCATCCCGGCCGACCAGCGTGGCGCCGAGGACGCGCCCGCCGGTGTCCGCCAGCACCTCGACAAAGCCCTCCTCGGCATCATCCATCACACCGCGGTCCAACTCGCTCCACTCGAGCCGGTAACGCTCGAAGCGGCGGCCGGCCGCCTGCAGCTCGGGGGCCGTCGCGCCGATCTGCGCAAGCTCCGGCTTGGTGTAGACACAGCGAGGCACGATGAGCCTGTCCGCCCGCGCGCGACCTCGAAACAGTGCGTTACGGACGACGATGCGCGCCTGCGCGTCGGCCGCGTGGGTGAATTGATATGCGGAGCAGACATCTCCGGCCGCGTAGACATCCGGGTGCGATGTGCGCAAGCGCTCATCGACCCCGATCGCGCCTCGGGCATCGAGCTTCACACCCGCCTTGTCGAGATCCAATCCCTCCACGTTGCGCCGCCGTCCGGCGGTTACCAGCACCTCGTCGGCCACGACCCGGCGGCCGTCCCCGAGTGTCAGCACCTTGCCCTCGGGGGTCACCGAGGCCGATTGCGCTGCGCTCCCCAGGTACAGCATCACCCCTTCGCGCCGCAGCGCGCTCGCGATGAGTCCTGCGGCCTGCGCCGCCTCCAGCGGCAGCACCTGGGCGGCCGCTTCGATGAGCTCGACGCGGGTGCCGAGGCGCGCGAAAGCCTGGGCAAGCTCGCAGCCTGCGGCGCCGGCGCCGAGAATGGCGAGCTGCCGCGGCTGCACACGCAGCTCGAACACCGTCTCATTGGTCAACACGCCCGGCTCGGCGAGCCCCGGGATCGCGGGCACCAGAGGCCGTGCGCCGGTCGCGATCACGGTCTTGCGGGTGTTGAGCACGATGTCACCGACCCGTATGAGGTGCGGCGACTCGAACCGTGCCTCGCCGAGAAAGACTTCGACACCGGCGCGGCAAAAACGCTCGACCGAGTCGTGATGAGCGATCCGGGCGCGAACGGCACGCACCCGCTGCATGGCCGCCTCGAACGACAACCCCGCGGCGGCTGCGGCCAACAGTGTCTTGGAGGGCACGCAGCCCGCGTTGAGGCAATCCCCGCCCATGGCATGGCGCTCGAGGAGGGCCACCCGGGCGCCGAGAGAGGCAGCGGCGATGGCAATCACCAGGCCCGCGGGCCCGGCCCCGATCACCACCAGGTTGTAGCGGCCGCGCCCATCGGGATTGCGATAATCCTGCGGAAACACCAGCCGGCGGTACTCGGCGGCGATTGCATCCGGGTCCGGTCCCTGTGCCCGCTCCTGCACGGCACTCATGCCTCACCCGCGACGGAGTCGGCGGCCGGGGATGCGAATGCCGCCGGCGGACACGTCAAAGCCGTGAGCAACTCGTTCAAGCGCCGTCTCGCCGGGCGCGGGTCACGCGCCAGCGCCTCGAACGCCAGCCTGAAGTCCGCGACCTTGTCGATGTCAAAGGAGGCCGACAGCCGCGCGACGGTCAGCCCCGAGGCCTGGCAACAGCGCTCGAGCGCGCAGCCGAGCGCGGACTCGCTCCATGGCAGGCTCGCGAGCTGCGGCCACTTCACGCGCGAGCCCATGAGGGTCACGCCGCCGTCGGCGGCGGGAATCAAAACGACGTCGGCGTGATCCAGGGCGGCAGTGGCCGCCTCGAGATCGCCGGGCTGCATGCAGGGCGCGTCGCTTCCGACGAAGAGCACGCGCCTGCAGCGCCGACGGCGCACGGCGGCATCAACGGCGTTGATCCGGTGGCCCAGATTGCCCTTCGGCTGGGCAATCACCCATTTGAGCCGCGGCAGCAGCAGCCCTTGCGCCCAGTCGGCGTCCTCGCCGCAGGCCGGCGAGATGACCAGCCGGCCGGGCCAGGCGGCCGCATCCTCCAATGCGCACTCGAGCAGCGCGCGGGCAACGGCGTGCGCACCCGCCTCCCCGAGGTCACGGGCCAGGCGCTGCTTGCCCGAGCCGGGCCGCGGGCGGCGGCAGAAGAGGACCAGTGCGGCGGTGCGAAGTGAGGCGGATTCCGGCATGTCCTCTCGACCGGGGCAGCCAGCGCATTATTGCAGAGCCGCATCATGCTCACGCCGCACAGGCTCCGCAAGCGGATCAGCACCTCTTCCGGCAAGGGTTGTCCCCGGCGCCGCCGGGGAGGCTCCGGCTCCTGCCGGGCGCGGCGCGCGATGGGCGCCTGCCCTGGCGCATCGGACCGCAACCCGGCTTCAACGCAATCCAGTCTCAGCGCGCGAGCTCGACGAGCGCCAGTGCATGCGCGCGCAGGCGCAGCCTCAGGTGCGGCGAGGTCCCCTTCAGCGCCTCGATCCGCGGTGGGGGCAAGCGCGCGGCCGCGAGCAAGATCCTTCGCTGCTGGAAACTCGGGTATTTCGGCGACCCCATGGCCTTCCAAGTGGCGAGCGGCGAGCCGTGATTGCGGTCGACGAGCCAGATGTAGGCGCGCCGTGCGCCCGCGACGTTTCGGAAATCCAACGCATACGTCTTGGTGGCCCCCCCTGGTCCCGGCGGGGCGTAATTCCACACGGCGACCGCCAGCATCCCGTTCTTGCGCCGCGTCACCAGCGCCGAGTGCGACGCTTCCGCGAGGCGCTGGGTGCCGAGCTTGTGCAGGAGCTTGAAGTCATTGAATGAGGCCTTGGGAATGCCGCCGACCGCGATCAGCCCGAACCCCCCGTGAAAGGGCGTCCTGATCACGCCCTGCTCCTCGAAGACATCGGAGAATGTCCAGTACGACATCAGCTTCACCAGGCCATCGGTGGCGCGGATCGTGTTTGCGAGCCACGGCCCGATGTAGGGCGAGTCGGTGACATCGACCTCATCGCCGGTGTAGGTGGCGTTGAATTCGCTGAAGATGATCGGCAGATGCGGCATGGGCGAGTCCCGCACCTCCCGGTGGACCTTTTCCACCGCGCGAATCACCATGTTCCGGCGGGAGACCTTCTCATGGCGGTGGAAAACGTTTTCCGCGGTGTCGTCGCCGTACACATGAGTCGAGACGAAATCCACGGGAACGCGGTGGGCCGAGCAGAAGCGGATGAAGGCGGGGATCCACGCCGCCTGCGCGGTCGCCGGCCCCCCTACCCGCAGCAGCGGGCTCACGCTCTTCAGCGCCCGCGCCGTCACCTCGTACAGGTGGAAATAGGTCGCTTGCTTCGGCTTGCCCGCCCAGAACCCGATGTTGGGCTCGTTCCAGACCTCGAAGTACCAGCGGGAGACTTCCCGGATGCCGTAGCGCGCGATCAGGTGCCGCGCGAAATGACGGATCAGCCCCGCCCAGAGGGCCCAGCTCTTCGGCGGCGCGATGTTCGGCTTGTACCAGAAGCCGTTGGTCACCTTGCGCGAGGCGAGCTGCGGCGGCATGAAGCTCAGCTCCACGTAGGGCCGCACACCCTGCTTCAGCAGCGCGTCGTAAATCTCGTCGACGTAGGTGAAGTTGTAGACCGGCTTGCCGCGCGCATCGAGATGGAAAACGCCGACCTCCCGATCGAATATGCCGTGGAAGCGCACCAGGCGGAAATCGGTGACGCGCTTGACCTCCCGCATGTCGCGCTGGTAATCGGCCCGCAGCGCGAGAGTCGCATGCCCCGACCCGAACATCTGCTCCCAGAAGTGGGGAAACGGGTGCTCCGGCGCGGCACCGTCGATCACGATCCGCACCGCAGGCGCCGGCCGCACCACCGCCTGCGCCGCCGGCAGGCCGGCGCAGAGCGCCATGACGCTCAGAGCAAACACGCGCGCCGATTGAAGTCTCATCGGGCCACCCTCCGCTGCATTTCGACGTGGCGGTAGTGTGCCAGACCGCGGCGCGGCTTGGCATCGGGATCATTCCGCCGCCCAGAATGCGCTGCAGAGAGTTTCGGCCCGGCTCTGCGGTGCATACCTCAGCCGTTCTCCCGCGCCTCGGCGCGCCTGAAGGCCGGGCGGCCGACGACCCGCTGGGCATAGGCGTCGATGACCGGGGACTTTTCCATCAGCGGGCTCTGGCTGAACATCGCGAACGTGGTGCCAAAGAGGATGTCCGCGGCGCTGAACCGATCGCCGAGCAGATACGGTCCGCGCGCGAGCTGTTGGATGACGGCGGACATCGCCTCCTCAACCGCGACCCAGCCTGCGGTGCCGCGTGGAACGTCGTGGCCCAGGAATTTGGACACGAACGCCGGCTCCAGCACGCCGCTGTAGTAGGCGAGCCAGGACAGGTACGGCCCGCGATCGCGATCGTCCACCAGGGGTCCCAGCGCGTTTTTCGGAAAGCGGTCCGTCAGGTAGAGCGCGATGGCGGGCGATTCGAAGACGACGACACCATCGTCACAGATCGCCGGCACCTTGCCGTGAGGGTGAGGATTGGCCGGATCCACGGTGCCCGTGCCGTCGCGCTTGCGAATCGTGACGAGGCGGATCTGGTACGGTGCCTCCAGCTCCTCGAGGAGGAAGATGAAGCGTGACGAGCGGGAGTTGGGGTGGTGGAACAGCGTAATCATGGCGGCGCCCCCATGGGGTGCGAAGACTGTATGACAATACTGCCGCGAGGGGTGAGTGACAACCCCCGTCGGATCGCACGCATTGTCTGACCCATGCCGCTCTTATCGGCTTGGAATGCGGGCCCGGCGCCTCCACGCCAACATCCGTCGCGCCCAGCTGCTACGGCCTCACGTGGCCTCGCTCTCGCCGTTCTCCGTCTCCTGCATGCCAGCCTGCGGGGACAACAGCTCCCCCGCCTGCGGCTGCCGGGGCAAGTGCTCGATCGGCGCGGCCGCTGCGATCTGCGCGTCCGCCGGAGCCGCCTTCAGCTCTGCGAACTTGCGCGCCGAAACGAGCACGCGGGTCTCGAGGCTCGCGGTCGCTTTGTTGTAGAACTCGACCGCTTTGCCGAGCCGCTCTCCCACTTCGGCCCAGTGTCCGGCCAGGGTCGCGATGCGCTCGTAGAGTTGCTTGCCGAGCGCGGCGACCTCCTGCGCGTTCTTGGCCAGCGCCTCCTGACGCCAACCGTAGGCCACCGCCTTGAGCAGGGCGATCAGCGTGGTTGGACTGGCGGGGATGACGCGGTTTTCCGCTCCATACTCGATCAGCGAGGGATCCTGAGCCAACGCGGCGGAAAAGAACGCCTCTCCCGGCACGAACAGGATGACGAACTCGGGCGTGGGATCGAACTGGTCGAAATAAGCTTTTTTGCCGAGCGCGGCGATATGGTCGCGCACCTGCCGCGCGTGCCTTGTCAGTGCCTGCGCGCGTGCCGCCTCATCCTGCGCCTCGACGGCCTCCAGGTAGGCATCGACCGGGGCCTTCGCGTCCACGACCACCTGGCGTGCGCCGGGCAGGTACACGATGAGATCGGGACGCAGGCGCCCGCCGTCCTCGAGGGTCTGACTCACCTGCTCCTTGAAATCGCAGTGCTCCAGCATGCCGGCCATCTCGACCACGCGCCGCAGCTGCACCTCGCCCCAGCGCCCGCGGGCCTGGGGCTGGCGCAATGCCTTGACGAGGCCCGCGGTGTCGCGCTGCAGCTGCGGCAGGTGCACCTTGAGCAGGTCGTCGACCTGCTGGGTAAGGGCGCGATAGGCCCCGTGGCGCGCCCGCTCGAGCTCATCGAGCTTGCCGTCGAACTTTTCCAGGCGCTCGCGGATCGGCGAGGTGAGCTGCTCGATGGCCTTCTGCCGCGCCTCGAGATCCCCCGCAGCGCTCTGCTGGAATCTCTCGAGCGAGGCCCGAGCGAGCTCGAGAAACGCCTGGTTGTTGCTCTTGAGCGCCTCGGAGGACAGCGCCTTGAAGGCGTCGGAGAGCTTCACCCGCGCCTCCTCCAGCAGCTGCATGTTCTGGCGCGCGGTCTGCTGCTCGGCGGCGTGCCTCGCCTCGCCGGCGGCGAGGCTCGCCTTGAGCGCGGACAGCTCGCCGTTCAGCTGCGCCACGGCCGCATCCAGCCCCGCGGCGCGCGCCGCACCCGCCTCGGCGGTCGCACGCCGTTCGGTCTCCGCGCGCAGAGCCTCGGAAGCCTTGTCCCGCTCCCCCCGCAGATGCTCCGCGGCGCTCGCTGCGCCCGCCAGCTGCTCACGCAGCGCGGTCAGCTGGGATTGCGCGGCGGCGGCCGCGGCCCGTCGCAAAGCGTATACGGCCATCCACGTGACGATGCCGCCGGTCGCGGCGGCGAGTACAGCGATCAGCACGATGTCCACAGGAGCGAATCCTCCACTCATCCGACTTCATCTCATCGCAGAAGGTCTGCGGCCCCTTCCCCGGTCACCCCCCGACCCCACGCGCCATCAGGCCCCCGTGGCGGACTGGCGTGCGAGTCCGCCGTCCGCGAGCTGCTCCTCATCCTCGGTCTCCGCGCCGCCGAACTGCGCGTTGTAGAGATCGTGGTAGGCCCCTCGTCGGGAGAGCAACGCCTCGTGCGTGCCCTGCTCGACGATGCGCCCGTCGCGCATGACGAGGATGAGATCGGCATCCCGAATCGTCGAGAGACGGTGGGCGATGACGAAACTGGTGCGGTTCGAGCGCAGCGCCGCCATGGCGTGCTGAACGAGGGCCTCCGTGCGCGTATCGACGGAGCTCGTCGCCTCATCGAGAATCAACAGCGCCGGGCGGGTGAGAAACGCGCGCGCGATCGTGATGAGCTGCCTCTGGCCCGCGCTGATGTTGCCCGACTCCTCGTCGATCACCGTATCGTAGCCCTCGGGCAGGCTTCGCACGAAGCGGTCGACGAACGTCGCCCGGGCGGCCTCGAGGATCTCCTCATCGGCTGCATCAGGCCGCCCGTACCGGATGTTGTCCCGGATGGTGCCGTGGAAGAGCCACGCGTCCTGCAGGACCATGCCGATGCGCGAGCGCAGATCATCGCGCCGCATCGTCGCGATGTCGACCCCGTCGAGGGTGATCCGGCCGCCGTCGAGCTCGTAGAAGCGCAGGATCAGGTTGACGAGCGTGGTCTTGCCGGCCCCGGTGGGCCCTACGATCGCGACCGTGTGGCCGGGCTCGGCCTTGAGGGAAAGATCCTCGATCAGCGGCTTGTCGGCCTCGTACCGGAACGAGACGTGCTGAAACTCGACACGTCCCTGAAGGGCGGCCGGCCTGGCGGGCGCTTCGGGCTCTGAGGTCTGCTCCTGCTCATCGAGCAGATCAAAGACACGCTCGGCGGAGGCGACGCCCGACTGCATGGTGCCCGCCATCGAGGCGACCTGGGTGAGCGGCCGATTGAACGAGCGCGAGTATTGGATGAACGCCTGGACGGCCCCGAGAGTCATGCCGCCGGTTGCGACGCGCAGGCCGCCGATGACCGCGACCAGCACGTAGTTCAGGCTGCCGACGAACATCACCGCGGGCATGATCAGGCCGGAGATGAACTGTGCGGCGAAACTGGCCCCGAAGAGCTCGTCGTTCTTCGCATCGAAGTCGCGTGTGACTTCCGGCTGCCGGCCGAAGACCTTGACGAGCTCGTGGCCGGTGAAGGCCTCCTCGATCTGCGCGTTGAGATCCCCGGTGTGCTTCCATTGGGCGATGAAGTGCCGCTGCGAGCGGCCGGCGATCAGCCGGGTGAGCAGCAGCGCGAGCGGGATGGTCACGAGCGCGATGAGCGCGAGGAGCGGAGAGATGACGATCATCATCGAGACGACGCCCACCAGCGTCAGCAGCGCGGTCAGCAGCTGGCTGAGGGACTGCTGCAAGCTCTGGGAGAGATTGCCGATATCGTTGGTGACGCGGCTCAAAAGCTCACCGCGCGGCTGGCGGTCGAAGAAGCGCAGCGGCAGGCGGTGGATCTTCTCCTCCACTTCCGAGCGCAACCGGCGCACGACGGCCTGGACCACGTCGTTGAGGAGATATCCCTGCGCCCAGAGAAAGGACGCGGAGGCAAGATAGAGCGCGAGCACCTCGAGCAGCGTGAGCGCGAGCGCCTTGAAGTCGATCCCCGCGCCGGGCACCAGGTGCATGCGGGCGAACATCTCCGCGAGATGGACGTGCCCCGCGGCCCGCTCGGCCGCCACGGCCTGCCGCTTCGTCATCCCCGCCGCGAGCTGCCGGCCGACGACGCCGGAGAAGATGATGTTGGTGGCACGGCCGATCAGGATCGGTCCGGCCACCGAGAACGCCACGCTCGCGATCGAGAGCGCCACGACGCAGGCCATGCGCAGGCGCTGTGGCCGCAGCCGCCCGAGCAGGCGGCGCGCCGAGGGCCAGAAGCTCATCGACTTCTCTGACGGGGTGCCGAGGCTCATCCAGGGAGGTCCGCGGCCCGCGCTCTGCCCGGCGCCGGGCGGCCGCCCGGGGGAGGTCCTGCGCGTGGCGCCGCTCACGCCACCTCCTGCGCCGAGAGCTGCGAGGAGGCGATTTCCGCGTACGTGGGGCAATCGCGAAGCAGCTCGTGGTGGCGGCCGAACCCGACGAAGGCGCCTCCTTCGAGCACCGCGATCCGGTCCGCGTCCTGGATCGTCGACACGCGCTGCGCAACGATGATTACCGCCGCATGTCGTGTGACCGGGCGCAGCGCCGCCCGCAGCCGGGCGTCGGTGGCGAGATCGAGCGCGGAGAAGGACTCGTCGAAGAGGTAGACTTCGGGCTGTCGCACCAGAGCGCGGGCGATGGCGAGGCGCTGCCGCTGCCCGCCGGAGACATTCGTGCCTGCCTGGGAGACCGGCGCATCGAGCCCGCCCGGCATCGCCTCGACGAAGTCCCGCGCCTGGGCCACCTCGAGCGCCCGCCACAACTCTTCCTCCGTCGCGTGCGGGTTGCCGTAGCGCAGATTGCTCGCCACGGTGCCGGAGAAAAGATACGACCGCTGGGGAACGAATCCGATGCGAGTCCAGAGCAGGTCGGGGTCGAGGGTGCGCACGTCGACGCCGTCCACCAGCACCATGCCCCCCGTCGCATCGAACAGCCGCGGGATGAGCGACACGAGCGTGCTCTTGCCGGCGCCGGTGCTGCCGATGACCGCCAAGGTCTGCCCGGCGGTGACGCTGAAGGAAATGTCCTGCAGGACGGGGGCCGCCGCGCCCGGATACCGGAAGGTCACGTTCCGGAACTCGACCTGGCCGCGTGTCACGATCGACCTGACCGGATGGCGCGGCGGCGCGACGGACGATTCCGTCCCGAGGACTTCCCCGATGCGATCGGCGCTCACCGCCGCGCGCGGGATCATCATCAGCATGAAGGTCGCCATCATCACCGAGAGGAGGATCTGTGTGAGATACACCAGGAACGCGGTCAGATCGCCGATCTGCGTCTGCCCGGCGTTGATGCGCACCGCGCCAAACCACAGCACGGCGGCGCTCGAGCCGTTGAGGATGAGGACGACCGATGGGACGAGCAGCGCCATCAGCCGCCCGGCGCGCAGCGCCGTGTCAGTCAGATCCGCATTGGCCTGCTCGAAGCGGCGGGTTTCCTGCGGCTCCCGCACGAACGCGCGCACGACGCGCATGCCGCCGATCTGCTCGCGCAGGACGCGGTTGACGACATCGATGAAGGCCTGCATCCGGCGGAATTGCGGCACCATGCGCCACGCGACGACGCCGACGACTGCCGCCAGGATCGGCACGCTCACCCCCAACAGCCACGACAGGCCCGGGTCCTCACGCACCGCCATGATGATGGCGCCGACGCCCATGATGGGAGCGGAGATCATCACGCTGCTGCTGACGGCCACCAGCATCTGCACCTGCTGAACGTCATTGGTGCCGCGCGTGATGAGCGACGGCGCGCCGAATTGCGCCACTTCCCGCCCCGAGAACCCTAAGACGCGCCGGAACAGCGCCGCCCGCAGATCGCGCCCGAAGCTCATCGAGGCGCGCGCGCCGTAGTAAGCCGCCGCGACCGAGCAGGCGATCTGGCCGAGGGTCATGAGGAGCATCCAGCCGCCGATCCTCACGATATAGGCCGTATCCCCCCTCACGATGCCGTAATCGATGATGTCGGCGTTGAAGGTCGGCAGGTAAAGCAGGGCGATCGTGCCGAAAAGCTGCAGCGCGACGACGGCCGTGAGCCATCGCCCATAAGGTCGCAGATACGTGCGCAGAACCCGGATCAGCATCGCCGGCTCCTTTTCCGTGGCGGTCCACCCTGGACACGCACGCCATCCAGGATGACGCTCACCACTTCCTCGGCCTTCAGCAACCGGCCGTCGGTCATGCCCGGATGGGATCCTGAGAAGAGCAGCAGGTGCAGGAGCCTCGCCGCGTATTCCGGCGCGACCCGCAGCCGATGGCGGTCCGGCTCGATCAGCCGGGTGAGGGCCGCGTTTATCGCCCTGAGCGTGCGCTGCCGCCGCCAGCCTGGCTTTTCATCGGCGAGCCGCGCGTTGCGCAGCGCCGTCATGAGCCCAATCACCGTCGCGAGCCACCCCTGCACGACGTGCGATGCGGCGACGAGCCGGGCCTCCAACGGCGCCGAAGTGGCGATCTTCTCGAGTCCCGCCACCACGGGCGCCGGATCGAAGGCCGCCTCGATCGCGGCGCGGATCAGGCTGTCCTTGTTCGCGAAGGCGCGGAATATCGTGCCCTCGGCAATGCCCGCCGCGGCGGCGATCTGCCGGGTGCTGACGTCCAGCCCCCTCTCACGCAGCAGCGGCAGCGTGGCGGCGATCAGCGCAGCGCGGCGGGCCTGCGGCGAAAGAGGCTTGGCACGGCGGCCCGGAGCGGCTGGGGAGGATTGCACGGGCCGCAGCATATCATATGCGAGTGAGTGCTCACTCATTTCCTGAGCCTCACGGGCTGCGGAGATCTCCCGCCCGCTCTCTCCCTCTCCTTCGCACCCGGCCTCACGACGAAGAGCGCGGAAACGCTTCAATGAGGCCCCGGCATAACGCCGGGGAAAACCGGATGGAGAGAGAGCGGGGGCTGAGAGTTTGAACGGCTTCAATGAGGCCCCGGCATAACGCCGGGGGAGACTGCACCACAACCCGAGGCAGCCGCGAGCGCTGACCTGGCTTCAATGAGGCCCCGGCATAACGCCGGGGAAAACATGAAAGACCCGGAAGATATGAGCGCCGCGCAAATGCTTCAATGAGGCCCCGGCATAACGCCGGGGAAAACTCCAGCAGCGCTTTACTGGGTTGTTCGCCGGCGCACCGCTTCAATGAGGCCCCGGCATAACGCCGGGGAAAACCGGTCCAGAAATCGAGGTTTTTCGGCAGTTTTTTCAGCTTCAATGAGGCCCCGGCATAACGCCGGGGAAAACGGCAGACGACCAGACGGGCATGCTGGCGAGGATAGGGCTTCAATGAGGCCCCGGCATAACGCCGGGGAAAACAAGTCTGCCTCGAACTGCGCGGCCCCTGGATTGCCAGCTTCAATGAGGCCCCGGCATAACGCCGGGGAAAACCGACTGTCCACTGCGCGGCCCTCCAATAGACCCCCAGCTTCAATGAGGCCCCGGCATAACGCCGGGGAAAACCTCGGCGAGAAAGACAAGGGACTGGTGCCGCCTGAGCAGCTTCAATGAGGCCCCGGCATAACGCCGGGGAAAACCGTTTGGCCTCCGCAG
>JAJZLX010000242.1 GCA_021850555.1 Pseudomonadota bacterium
TTTCACACGTTGAACGGCGACCCCAATGTGGCGAAACTCCAGGGCTACACCATCGGCCTCTATGACGAGCTGGAGAGGATCTCCGGCCAGGCCTGCGGCCTGCACCGATCCGGGGGGCTGCTGCTCGCCGATACGCCCGAGCGCATGGAGTGGCTCAAGATGGCACACGGCCGGGCGCGCTATCTGGGCCTCGAGACCTCACTCCTGACGGCCCGAGAGGCCAGGGAGCTTCTGCCCCTGATCGAGGACAAATACTTCGTCGGCGCCATGCTGGATGCGGCCGACGGCAATCTCGATCCCTACGGCACGACGCATGCCTATGCCAAATCGGCGCGGATCGGCGGCGCCGAGATCTACGAGCGCACGCGAGTCACCGCTCTCTCGCGCCGATCGAACGGCACATGGGACGTCACGACTACCGCGGGTACGATCAACGCCGAGCACGTCGTCAACGCGGCCGGCCTCTGGGCGCGCGAGGTCGGCCGCATGGTGGGCCTCGAGCTCCCGGTGCTTGCGATGGAGCACATGTACCTCGTGACGGACGACATGCCCGAAGTCATCGCCTACAACCGGGCACACGGCCGGGAGCTGCCGCACGCGATCGATTTCAAGGCCGAGATTTACATGCGCCAGGAGCACAACGGCATGGTGCTCGGCACCTATGAGAAGGCCTGCGTGCCGTGGCAACCGCGGGAAACGCCATGGGATTTCGGCACCGAGCTGCTGCCCCCGGACCTGGAGCGGATCGCCCCCTCGCTCGAGCTGGGCTTCGAGCATTTTCCGGCGATGAGCCGCGCCGGCATCAAGCGCGTCATCAATGGTCCGTTCACCTTCTCTCCCGACGGCAACCCCCTCGTCGGGCCCGTTCAGGGCAAGCCCGGATTCTGGTGCGCCTGCGCGGTCATGGCCGGCTTCAGCCAGGGCGGGGGCGTCGGCCTCGCGCTCTCGCAATGGATGGTCCACGGCGATCCGGGTTTCGATGTCTGGGCGATGGACGTCGCGCGCTACGGCGAATGGGCCACGAGGCATTACACCAATGAGAAAGTCCGAGAGAATTACTCCCGGCGTTTCTCGATCCGATTCCCGAACGAGGAGCTGCCTGCGGCGAGGCCCCAGCAAACCACCCCCCTGTATGACGTGATGCTCGCGCAAGGGGCGGTCATGGGCGACAGCTGGGGTCTTGAAACGCCCCTGTGGTTCGCCCCGAAAGGGGTAGAGCCCCGCGATGTCGTCTCCTTCCACCGCTCGAACGATTTTCCGCACGTCAAGGCGGAATGTCTCGGTGTGCACGCGGCCGTGGGCGTGACCGAAATCGCCAACTTCGCCAAATACGAATTCTCCGGCCCTGGTGCGGAAGGCTTTCTCACGCGCCTGATGACGAACAAGCTGCCGCGCGAAGGCCGCATGGTCCTCACGCCGATGCTGAATGCGGCGGGCAAGCTCATCGGCGATTTCACCATCGCGCGCGCCGGCTCCGGGCGCTTCCTGATGTGGGGCTCATCCCAGGCGCAGATCCATCACATGCGCTGGTTCGAGAGCCATCTGCCCGCCGACGGCTCGGTCCGGATCCACCGATTCGACCAGGAACTCATCGGGCTCGCAATCGCCGGACCGCGCTCGCGCGAGCTGCTGGCGCGGCTCACCGACGAGGACACCTCGAACGCGGCGTTCAGATTCATGGACCACCGCGCCGCCGAAATCGCCGCTGTCCCGGCGCTGGTCAACCGCGTGAGCTACACAGGCGAGCTCGGTTACGAGATCTGGGTGCGCCCGCAGTACCAGCGGCGACTCTACCGGGAAATCCGGGCCGCGGGCCGCACGCTCGGGCTCGTGCTCTTCGGCATGCGGGCGCTGCTCAGCATGCGGCTCGAGAAGAACTATCCGACGTGGTACCGGGAGCTGCGGCCGATCTACGGACCGTTCGAGGCCGGCCTCGACCGGTTCGTCGATCTCGGCAAGCCCGAGTTCATCGGCCGCGCAGCCGCGTGCGACGAAAAGAAGACGGGCGGCAGGCTGCGGCGGCTGAGTTTCGCGATCGACGCCGCCGATGCCGACGCACTCGGCGATGAGCCGATCTGGTACGGCGGCGAAGTCGTCGGCTGGGTCACCTCCGGCGGCTACGGTCACAGAGTCGATCGCTCACTCGCGCAAGGATACGTTCCGGCCGCCCTGGCGGGCGAGACGGGCGAGCGCGCCTTCGAGATCGAGATCCTGGGAGAGAGACGCGCCGCGACGATCCTCAGCGAGCCGCCATTCGATCCCGAGGGCTCGCGGATGCGCGGTTGAGGCGCTTGACTTCTCGCCCGAGGTCGCGCCCCGCGCCCCTCATTCGTGCCGAGAATAGTGATAGCTGAAAGTGAGCTCGATCACCCTCGGCCTCATGGGAGTCTCGGTGAGCGTAAACTGATTGTCCGAGGTATACAGGCTCGCGTTGACGTTCGTAAGGTTCGTGCCGACGAGCGAGACGGTCCATTCGCCCTTCGACACGCCGAGCGACGCGGCATACGTCGTCCACGAAGGCAGCCTGAAGTCGGAGAAGTACTGGGTGGAGGAGATCGCCGAGGCCGAGTGCTGGAAGCCCGCCTGCACGTACGCCAGATAAGGGCCGACGGGCCGCTCGTACCGCACCGTCACGTTCGCCTTGAACGGCGGGGACTCCGCCAGGTTGCCGCCGATCGGACCGAAGGGGTTGCGCACCGGGGTCGGGACGCCATTGGCGTAATACGTGGTGATGGTCTTGCCGAAATTCGGGCTCGCCGGATTGTTGTCGGTCAGGGTCGGCGAATTGATCTGCTCGCCGCTGTTCACGGCCGCCGAGCCCTGCACCGTGAGTCCGCGCATCGGCCGCGCGGCGATCTGCAGCTCGATGCCCCTCACCCGGTAGTGCGCTCCGTTCGTGAAGAAGGTCAGATTGCCGAAGCCGCACTGCGGACAGAAAAACTCCGTCTGCGCATGGTTCCAGCTCTCGTTGTAGATCGCCCCGTTGAAGCGCAGCTTGTCGGCGAACAACATCGTCTTCCAGCCGACTTCGTTATTGGTGAGGATGTCCGAGGTATACACCAACGGCGTCAGGAACTGCGCGACTCCGTTCTGATCCGGCAGCTCCGCCGAGCTGCCGCGATTGAAGCCGCCGGGCCTGAAGCCCTGTGAATACGTGTAATACACCATCACGTTCGGCGTGATGTGCCAGGTGAGGCTTCCGCGCCCGAGGTGGCCGGTCTCGACGCCCGAGTGGACCTGATTGGCGAAATTCGTGCCCCCGGGGGTGAGGCAGGGTCCAAAATACGATGTGGCACTGAACTGCTTGCAGCCAAAGCTGCCCACGTCCCCACCGACCTCCGAGTCGTACATGTCGAAGTAGCGGATGCCGCCCGTGATGGTCAGCTTGTGGGGGATGATGTCGAAGCTGCTCGAGAAGTACGCGGCTTTCTGGATATTGACGCGCGTGAAGTCGTCCATGAAGGCCACGCTGGCGTTGCGCACGCCGGGGATCACCGCCGGCACGCCCGGCCACGGCTGGATCGGCAGAAAGCAGTTGGACGTGGCTCCGGTCGGCGAGCAGTCCGGAACGGTCTTGTATTGCCACGCGGTGTCGTCGTAGATATTGAGGTCCGAGTAGAAGAGCCCGGCGATCGCCCGCAGCCGCCAGGTGCGCGGGGTGCTCACCCGCAGCTCCTGCTGCACATTGGTGTTGCGCAACGATTCGGTCCACACCGCGCTCGGCGAATAGCACGTCGCATCGGGGTTGCCCGAGGTCGAGCTGTAAGTGACCCCCGTGCATTGGTAATAGTATCCGAAGCGGCCGCGCGCGTAGTTCGTGTAGTCCTGAGACTGCTCGACGTTGCGATCCAGGTAGGAGCCCGAGTACACCACGCTCAACGGCCCGGCCTTCCCACGCACCCTGACCGCGGTATCCTCGAAGCGGTCCTTGTTGTAGGATGGATTGAACAAGTTCACCGACAGCGGCGGCAGCGGCACGGTCCCGATCGGCACGCCCGTGGTGTCGTTCACCCTCGCGCCCTCAGTGCTATAGGGCATCTCGTAGAATACGCCCTGCGCATCCATGCTCTGGTACATCTGGGTGAGCAGCACGTTCCAGTTGTCGTTGACCTTGTAGAGCAGCTCGGCGCGGATACCCTTGTAGGTGAGAGGATTGATGTGTCTCGCGGCGATCTGGTAGTTGTTGATCGTCACGCTGTTCTTGGGCACGACGCCGCCGTTCGCCGCCGCCAGGCCCAGGTCGGTACTGCCTCGTGAGAAGGTCGCCGGCAGGTTATTGATGTATCCGCCGCGGCTGTCGGTGAACACCACCAGCCGGGCCGCCAGCTTGTGCCGCAGCAGCGGGATATTGAGCACCGCGTCGACGTGGCTGTTCGGCCCCCCGTGCGCCGTCGTGCCATATCCGGCGTTGACGTTCACCGCAAACGTATCGAGCTGCGGCTTGTTCGTGATGTAGCGGATCGCGCCCGCCTCCGCTCCCGCCCCGAAGAGCGTGCCCTGCGGGCCCTCGTCGACCTCGATGCGATTCAGGTCCACCGCGTAGACATCCAGATCGCGGGCCGGCAACATCAACGACTGGTCATCGAGATAGGTGCCGACGGTGGGGAAATCGCCGACCGAGCCCTCCCCTTGCACGCCGGTATTCGAGGTGCCGAGCCCCCGCATGTACAGGATCCCCTGGCCCGGACCCATGGCCGCCATGGTGACGTTGGGCACGTACTGCAGGTACTCCGACAGGGTATGCACGTGCAGCTGGTGGAGCATCCGGCCGGTCAGCGCCTGGATCGCGACGGGGACGTTCTGAATGCTCTCCGCGCGGCGCGTCGCCGTGACAATGATCTCCTTCAGCTGCGCGCCACCGGCAGCGGCGGCGTTCGCGGCCAGAGCGCCCCGGACGGCGGCCACGCCCAGGATGGCAGCGACTGTTCTCGACAGGACCATGCTCGACTTCATACGTCACCCCGAGACCGCGGGGCAGCCGCCCGCCTTTTCTGCAAGCGCAATCCTTGCGTTTCGTTCGCCTGTTTTTCAAGCGCCGCCCCCCCGCGGCCGATGGGCTTTTCAGGCTCGCAGCCCGATGCCTCATGGGGCCGGAAAGCGCTCTGTGCGGAAAATCGTACCGCGGACCACCTGGGGCGCGCGGCCCCCTTGATCAACGGTACCGGAATTCCTACGGATATTGTCCAATCCCGTAATAGACCGTTTTCCGATCCATATCAAGCGGCGAGGTCGCTCGGTGGTACAGAGAGAAGCATGCGCGAAACGAAGAGGATTGGCGGTCCAGGCGTGAGCCGCACAGACATCGGCGAGAGCGCCCGACACGATGAGCATCGCCGCAGGCAGGCGGGCGGCAAGACCCCGCAGGACGACGCACAAGCCGGCCCTGCCGCGCAGGAGAGCGGGCCTGAAGTGCACCGGCGAAAATCGCCTCCCACCAACCGCGAGGCGCGGGTGCGCGGACTTCCCTTGAACGGACCATTCGAGTGCCATGACGCCCTTCGAAGACCGCAGACGGAACGGCACCGTCCGTCCCGGCGCGTGAGCCGCGCGAGAATCTCGTGCGGCCCACGCCCTCCCGGTCACGGGCGAGAGCGCTGTCCACCCGCGCACAAGCCCATCAGAGCCATTTGTAGCTTATCCTCAGCCCGAACGTGCGCGGCTCGTTGGTGGTCTGGCGGGTGTCATAGTTGGCCGTGTTGACGAGGAGGATGGCGTCCTTGTTCGTCAGATTGGTGACGTACGCCTCGACGGTCCATGTGGAATTCTCGACGCCCAGGCGGATATTGGAGATTCTGTACGCCGGCAGCAGCGTGCGCGCCGTGCCCCGGTTGCCGAGCGCGGGATTCGGAACGGCGCGCAGATCGCTCCACATGTCGCCCTTGTAGGCGACATCGTACTGGAAGAACCCGTCCAGCGCCCCGCTGAGCGGCCGCACATACCGCAGGCTCGCGCTGTAGGCGAAGAACGGGACCATCGGCAGCCGCTCGTCCCGCTTGATCATCTGCGTGAGCGCGCCGGTGAAGTCCGGCTTGACGGTGACCAGGCGCGAATCGTTGTAGTCCAGCGAGGCCTGCAGGGTCAGGCCCTTCACGACCCGGTACTCGATGCTGCTCTCCGCACCCTCGATGCGGGCATTGCCGAAGTTCGCGAAGAACGTCCCCGCCGAGCAAATGGACGCGTCATAGAGCGGCGCCTGAAAGTTGCTCCAGGGCATGTAATAGACGGCCCCGTTCCAGCGCATGCGCCCCTGCAGAAGGGTCGATTTCCAGCCCACCTCGAAGTTGTTGAGCGTGTCCGGGGTGTAATTCAGCGGCACGCCTTTTTGATAGCACGACGCCGAGAACCCCCCGTTCACCCCGCCCATGCGGTACCCCTGGCTGAAGGTCCCGTAGACCATCACGTGCGGAGTCACCTTGTAGGAGATGCTCGCCATGCCGGTCAGCTTGTGCGCCGAGACGCTGTACAGAGGCGAGGGCGTCCTCGCCTGATAGAAGTACGAGGCCCACTGGTCGCTGGTGCTGTAGGTCCCGTCGAACCAGCGCAGTCCGCCCTCGATCCTCAGGCGCTTCGTGACGTCGAAGCTCAGGTCGCCGTATTCCGCCGTATTCAGGTTGTCGTTGCGCGAGACGCTGCTGTACCATTCGTGCGGGA
>JAJZLX010000151.1 GCA_021850555.1 Pseudomonadota bacterium
ATCCTATTTTCCTCGCGACGGGCCGTCGGCCGTAAGCACGGGCTGCCCCGGAATCGGAGGGAGAGCTTTCGTCGCCGGGACAGGATCGGCGGTGCGCGCCTGCGCGGATGGCCGAGCCGGAGTATCGACATGAGCGCCGAGAGTGAGATTCCGGGATTCATCAAGCTGCCTTCACAGCATTCCGTCGCTACAACGATCGATCGGCTCGAGGCGAGCCTGAGACGGCGCGACATTTTGGTATTCGCCCGCATCGACTTCAGCGGCGACGCCGCTCGAGCCGGGTTGCGCATGCAACCGGAGCAGATGCTGATCTTCGGCAATCCCAAGGCCGGCACGCCCTTGATGCTGCATGTTCCCGCCGTCGGGCTCGATCTGCCGCTGAAGGCGCTCGCGTGGGAAGACCCCGGAGCGAAGGTCTGGGTGGCCTACAACGATCCGCTATACATCGTGCGGCGCTACGGTATTGAAGTTGCCCTCGCTGCCAATCTCGCCGCCGTCGTGCCGATCATCGAGGCCGCCGCCGGCGCGTGACCTGTGAGTCGGCGCAGACAGCGTGACAGGGGTCCGTAATGGCGCCGTAACCATTGCGCAGTCCTGCTCGCCGATCTTCCGGAGCCCGGACGCTACGGCCAAGTCGATGCAATGCCGGCTACCAACGGCCCGGGTCACCGGTTAGCTGCATTCGTGCGCTCCTTCACGAGACCGGTAGACGCAACGGCACCGGCAGGAGGAAGGTCGTGCTCGCCGCCTGACTCGAGAGCCGCTCTGTGCTGTAGAGGCGGCCGAGCACCGATTTGTCGAGCAGGTCGGGGTTGGACCGGATAAACATGTCGAAATCGGCCTGCCCCGCGCCCTGCATGCGTTCGGCCACCAGGGACAGGAATGCGATCGTGACCGTTTGATGGAACTTCCCCGGCTTGCCGGCCTTGGCGGTCAGCGCACGCAGTGCACGCGAATAATGCAGCGCGGTTTCGACGAAGTCGTGCCGCCGCAGCATCTCGAAGGCCATGCGGACATGCTCCCGATGGGGGAATGTCGCGGGATCGGTTTCGCCGCGCACGAATTGCAGGACATCCTGAGGAGCGTCAGTCATCGCCTTCCCTCTCGCGCAGTCTGTGCGAGTCCTCGGCAGTGAGATCGAGGCCGTATACGCCTTTGAGCGCCTTGATCTTGCGCAGCGTTGCGGCCGAGAACGGCGGCCTGCCCTCGAAGGCGTGCAGGACGATGCCCTCGAGCAGATCGCCGAGTGACATCTCCAGCTCTGCGGCGAGCGCCTTCAGCACCTTCAGCAGCCGGCTCTCGAGGCGCACACCGGTCTGGACGCGGGTCACTGTTTTCATTCACTCATGGTACCAGGGTACTTTGGTACCATGAAGCGGGCCGGGCCGCGCCCTCTGCAGCGCGTTGGCAAGCACTCTACCCTGGGTCCCGCGGCGGGCTTGCCCGTCCCGCTGCGCGTTCCTTGGCTTCGCGGGCTGCCCGGGGCAGTATGTCGCCTTGGCGCATGATCCGTCCGGAGCAGGCTCCCCTGCCCGCATGCCCGTTCGCCCCTGGGGCGGCTCACCCGGTGGCGCAGGAAACGTCACTCGTGCCAGGGGGGACGACCCGGCAAAGGGATGGGGAACCGACCGGACCTCCCTGTAAAATGGCTCTTTTGCCGTTCGAGCCGGGAGCCCGGCCGTTGCAGACGGCGGTGTCGCGGAACCTGAGCGTGCGCGCGCCGGTCAATCCGGCTCTCGGGAAAACTTTGGAGAAGATCCGCGATGACCGCCATCGGCCCGCTCGCCCAGACCCCTCCCTCCGGCGCTGCCCGGCCGGACAGTCCCGCGCACATCGCCTTCACCCGGTTGCGCGATTACCTGCGCAGCCAGATCCTGGGGCAGGAGACCCTCGTCGAGCGGCTGCTGATCGCCCTGCTCTCGGACGGCCACCTGCTGGTCGAGGGGCCGCCCGGCCTCGCCAAGACACGCGCGGTCAAAGCGCTGGCGCACGCGCTCGAGGCCGACTTCCAGCGCGTGCAGTTCACCCCCGACCTGCTGCCGGCGGACCTGACGGGCTCGGACATCTATCGGCCCGAGGAGGGCACCTTCCGCTTCCAGCGCGGCCCCCTGTTCCACAACCTGATCCTCGCCGACGAGGTGAACCGCGCGCCCGCCAAGGTGCAATCGGCGCTGCTCGAGGCCATGGCCGAGCGCCAGATCAGCGTCGGCACGGCGACCTACCCCCTGCCGCCGCTGTTCCTGGTGATGGCCACGCAGAACCCCATCGAGCAGGAGGGCACCTATCCTTTGCCCGAGGCGCAGCTCGATCGCTTCATGCTGCACACCCGCGTCGACTACCCCGACCGGGCGACGACGCTCAAGGTGATGGCCCTGGCGCGGAACGAGGCAATCACGCAGCGCGAGCTGCCGCCTCCCGAGCGGCGGATGGCGCAGGAGACGGTGTTCGCGGCGCGCCGCGAGGTGTTGGGACTCACGCTTGCGGAACCCGTGGCCGAGTACATCGCGGCGCTGGTCGATGCGACACGCCGGCCGGAGCCCTACAGCGCCCAGTTGCGTGAGTGGCTGCGTTGGGGAGCGAGCCCGCGCGCGGCGATCGCCATCGAGCGCGGCGCCCGCGCGATTGCCTGGCTGGACGGCCGCGATTTCGTCAGCCCCGAGGACGTGCAGGCCATTGCGTCCGATGCGCTGCGCCACCGTCTCCTGGTCGATTACACTGCCCAGGCCCGCGGCGTGACCGCCCAGGGCTGCGTCGATGAGCTGTTGCGCCGGGTACCGGCGCCGTAGCGCGATGTCGATTCCCACGCTGGAGGAGCTGCTCGCCCTGCGTGGCGCAGCGCACGATCTGACGCTCAAGGGCCGCGGGCTCGCGCGTGCGTCGCTCCAGGGCGCACATTCCAGCCCGCAGCGCGGGCGGGGCCTGGAGTTTCAGGAGGTACGGCCGTACGTGGCGGGAGACGATCCTCGCACTATCGACTGGCGCGTCACGGCCAGGCGCGGCCGGCCGCACACCAAGCTGTTTCAGGAGGAGCGCGAGCGTCCGGTATGGCTGCTCGTCGATCTGCAGCCCGGGCTGTTCTTCGGCAGCCGGCGCCAGCTGAAGTCCGCCGTGGTGGTGCGCGCGGCGGCGCTGCTCGCCTGGACCGCGGCGCTCGGCGGCGACCGGGTCGGCGGGGTGATCGGGACCAGCGCCGACCAGAGGCGCATCCTGCCGGCTCGCGCGAGGCTCGCCGGCGTGCTGCCGCTGATCGAGGCACTGCTCGCCGCACAGCCGCTCGCCCCTGCGCAACCCGCTCCCGGCACGCTCGAGGCGGTCCTGCGTGCGAGTGCGCCCCTGATCCGCCCCGGCAGCCTGGTGCTGGCGCTGAGCGACTTTGCCGCGGTGAGCGAGCAGCAGGAAGGCCTGTGGGCGGGGCTCGCCGCGCACAGCGACATCAGGCTGTACTGGGTGACCGATCCGCTGGAGGCCCAGGGTTTGCCCGACGGGCGCTTTCGTGCCGGGCTGCCCAGTCGCCTGAGCCTTCTCGACGGCGCGCGGATTCGCGCGCGCTGGCTCGCAGTCTGGCGCGAGCGTGAGGCGCGCCTGTTGCGCCTGGCACAGCGCTGCCGCGCTCCGGTGGCACGACTGGACACCTCGGATTCCGTGGAATCGGTGCTGCGCCCGATGCTGCTGCGCGGCCCATCGGCGGCATGACTCCCAACTGGCTGACACAACTCGCTCCCGCGCATGCGCCGCCGCCTCCAGGATGGTGGCCGCCGGCCCCGGGTTGGTGGATATTGACCGCGCTCGCGCTGCTCGCCGCCGCCGCCGCGGCATGGCGGTGGCGCGATCCGCACCGCTCGAGCCGGCGGGCGGCCCTGAAGGAGCTCAGACGTATCCGCGAGCAGGAGTCCGATCCACGCTCGATCGCGCGTGCCATCGAGAGCGTGCTGCGCCGCTATGCCATGGCCGTGTTCGGCGGCGAGCGGGTGGCGCGCCTCACCGGCAAGGCGTGGCTCGAGTTCGTGGCCGCCGAAGGCGGCACGCTGGCGGCGCAGGCTGGCCGCTCGATGCTGGCGGCGGCCTTCGGCGGCGGAGCGCGCGACGAGCGGGAAAGCTGGCTGGCGGGCGCCGACGCGTTCGTGCGGCATGCGCCGGTGAAGCGGAGGCGTTGATGTTTCATTTCGCGTGGCCCTGGATGGCGCTGCTGATCCCGCTCCCCTGGGTGCTCTACAGACTGCGTCGCGAGGCCGAGCCGCGCGGCGCAGCGCTGTACCTCCCCTTCGCCGCCGAAGTGGCCGGTTCCGGCGCCGGCGCCGCCACGGCCTCACGCGCCAACATGGTGCTGCTCGGGTGCGCCTGGGTGCTGCTGGTGCTCGCGGCCATGCGGCCGCAGTGGCTGGGCGCGCCGCTGCCGCTTCCCACGAGCGGCCGGCAGATCATCCTGGCGATCGACTGCTCGGGCTCCATGGCCACCCAGGACATGGCCGGGGGCGAGAGCCGGTTGCAGGTGGTGCAGCGCGTGGCCGGACAGTTCATCGACGCGCGCAAGGGCGATCAGATCGGCCTGATTCTGTTCGGCACCCGGCCTTACCTGCAGGCGCCGCTGACGACGGACCTGGCGACGGTGCACCGATTTCTCGACGAAGCCGTGGTGGGCATCGCAGGCCCCGAGACCGCCATCGGGGACGCCATCGGACTCGCGATCAAGACCTTGCGGGAGAACGATCGGCACATGGGACCCGGACGCCACCGCCAGCCGGTGATGATTCTGCTCACCGACGGCGGCAACAACACCGGGGTCATGCCGCCGATCGAGGCGGCCCGGCTCGCGGCGCAGACCGGGCTGCGCATCTTCACGATCGGCGTGGGCGCAGCCGTGCACCGGAGCTTTTTCGGGGTGAGCGGCAACACCAGCCTGAACGTGAGGTTGTTGAAGCGCATCGCCAAGATCACGGGCGGGAAGTATTTCCGCGCCACCGATCCGGACGCGCTCTCGGCTGTGTACCGGAGGATCAACCGCCTGGAGCCGGCGGCGGGAGACAAGCAGTGGCTGCGGCCCGCCACGGAATGGTTCGCCTTGCCGCTGTCGCTCGCGCTGCTGTTGAGCCTGCCCGCCGCCTGGCTGATGGCGGAGCGCGGTTAAGACCATGCTGAGCCACCTGCACTTTCTTCATCCTTTGCGGCTGTTGGCGCTGCCGCCGCTGCTCGCCTTCGCCGTATGGCTCGCTCGCCGCCGCGCGCGCGACGGCGCCTGGCCCCGCGTGTTGGATGGAGAGCTGTTGCCGGCGTTGCGCTTGGAGGAAGCGGGACGCGGCCGCTCGCCTTGGCCGCTGCTGGCCTCGGCCTGGACGCTGGCGGTGCTGGCGCTCGCAGGCCCGAGCTGGCAACGGCAAGTGACCCCGGGCTACCGGCTGCCGGCCGCCTGGGTGATCGCTCTTGAGCTCTCCCCCTCCATGAATGCGACCGATGTTCCACCCAGCCGGGTCGCACGCGCGCGCTTTGCGATCGACGACCTGTTGTCGGCGGCGCACGATGCGCGTGTGGGATTGGTCGCGTTCGCGGGCGACGCCTACACCGTCGCTCCCCTGACCACCGATGTGGCCACCGTCCAGAACTTGAGCCGGGCGCTCTCGCCCGGCCTGATGCCGGAGCACGGCAAGCGACTCGCGCCGGCGCTGCTGGCCGCTGCGCGGCTGTTGCGCTCCTGGCACGGCAAGGATCGGCAGGTCATCGTGCTCGCGGACGGGCTCACCGACCCGGCGCGTGCGCTGCTCGCGGCCGAGCAGCTTCGCCGAGAGGGCATGACGCTCAGCATCGTAGGTGTGGGCACTGCGGCGGGCGCTCCGGCCCCGAACGGCAAGGGCGGCTTCCGGCGCGACGCCCAGGGTCAGATCGTGATGACACGCCTGCAGGCCGGCATCCTGCGGCGCATCGCCGCCGCCGGCGGCGGAACCTTCGTCACGTTGGAGCAACTGCCGCAACTGATCGCGGATTTGCATGCCCAGGGGTTGCGCTCCCTCGGCTCGGCCGCGGCCGAGCCGGGCGTGCGCCTGGCTAGCTGGCTGGACGGGGGCATCTGGCTGCTGCCACCGCTGCTGCTGTGCGCCGTGCTGCTCTGCCGCCGGGGGTGGATCTAGATGCGCGCGCTGGTGTGGCTGGTGCTCGGCTGCCTGCTGAGTGCCCCGGCGCTCGCCGGCACCTGGTCGAGCCTGTGGCGCACGCCGGATCAACAGGGCGAGGCGCTGCTCGCGGCCGGCCATCCGGCCCGGGCGGCGGCCCGGTTCGCCAACCCGCGACTGAAGGCGTATGCGGACCTCGAATCCGGCCACTACCGCGAGGCGGCGAAGCTGCTCGCGCCGTTCAAGGATCCCACCTCCGAATATAACCGCGGCAATGCGCTGGCCCGCAGCGGCCATCTGCACGCGGCGCTTGCCGCCTACGATTCGGCGCTCAAACAGGCACCACACGACAAGGACATCCGGCACAACCGGGATCTGGTAGCCCGGATGCTGAAGCGCCATCCGCCGAAGAGCCCGCCGCAGGGCGGGCACGGCAAGCCGGGCGGACACAAGGGCGGTGGCAAGAGCCGCAAAGGGGGCTCCAGCGGGAGCGCGGGAGCCCAACGGCCGGGCAAGGGGTCTCAGTCCTCGGGCGGCGGTGCGCGCG
>JAJZLX010000731.1 GCA_021850555.1 Pseudomonadota bacterium
CAGAGAAACTGTGCCTGCGGATGGTCGCTGGCGCGCAGCGCGCTGAAACGCTCGGCGAGGTCGGCAACTTTCAGCACCTCGACCACCTTGCCGTCGGCCTGCGCACCGGCCGGTACATGCGCGCCGCTTGCCGGATCGAGCACGAACAGATCACGCCCCCGCTTCTGATAGATACCGCCTTTGGTCTTGGCGCCAAGGGCGCCCGCGGCGATCAACCGCTCGAGCCAATCGGGCACCGTGTACAGCTCGTGCCACGGATCCTCGCGCAGGCCCGCGTGCATCGTACGCACCACGTGTGCGAACGTATCCAAACCGACCACGTCGGCGGTACGGAACGTGGCCGACTTGGGGCGCCCGAGCAACGGCCCGGTAAGGGCATCTACCACATCGAAGCGCAAGCCGAACTTCGCGGCGTTGGCCACCGTATCGAGCATCGAGAAAACCCCGACGCGGTTGGCCAGAAAATTCGGGGTGTCCTTGGCGCGGATCACGCCCTTGCCGAGGGTGGTGACCAGGAAGGTTTCCAGCCGATCGAGCATCTCGGGAGCGCAATCGGCGCTCGGAATCAGCTCCACCAGATGCATGTAGCGCGGCGGGTTGAAGAAATGCACGCCGCAGAAGCGCGCGCGCAGCGGTTGCGGACAGGCGGCGGCCAGCGCGCCGATCGACAGTCCCGAGGTGTTGGTGGCGAAGATCGCCTGCGGCGACAGCGCCGGCGCAACTTTGCGATACAGCTCCGTCTTCCAGTCGAGCCGCTCGGCGATCGCCTCGATGACCAGGTCGCACTGCGCGAGGCGCCCGAGATGCTCGGCGTAGTTCGCCGGCTCGATGAAATCGGCCAGATCCCGCGTACCGAGCGGCGGCGGCTGCTGCTTGCCGAGCGCGCCGATCGACTTCAGGACGATGCCGTTGCCGCCCCCGGGATCGGGCAAATCGAACAACACGGTCGGGACGCCCGCGTTGACCAGGTGCGCGGCGATCTGCGCACCCATCACGCCCGCCCCGAACACGGCCACCTTGCGTATCACGAAATTTGTCGCAACCATGATTTCCTCTCTAACCGCGGGCCGGCCGGCTCGCTGAGCGCCCTGGCGGGCGCTTGCGGGACACCGCCTTTCCGGGTGCCGTGGCACCGGTTCCCAACATCACTTCGCTCCTCGCCACGCGCTGGCCGGCCGGCCCAGGCGGCTTCGCGGCCGAACTCGCGGTGCAGCCGCCGCCGCGCCCGCGGCTCCTCGCCGCGCCTCCGGATGCCTGCCCGGCCGGCTCCTCACTGCGCTGCAGATCGCCACCGGCGATTTCCTCCCAGCTCAAGCGCGAGCGAATGCCCGCCACCACGAACGGCACGACGTGCTTGACGATCAGGTCAGGATCGCGCGCCGAGACCGCCGAGCGTCCAAACACTTTGAGAATGTCGTTGCCGGCGAACGCGTGAAACATGACACTGAAGCCAAGATGCAGCCGCCAGGCCACCTCATCGCTGGAAAGCTCCGGTAGGGCGGTCTCGAGAACCCGCGTGTAGCGCGTGACCAGATGCCCCCAATCGCGCGAGAGCGGGTCACGCAGCTGGCGGTGATTCTCCACCAGCACCCGCGAGAACAGCCGCGCGAACACCGCGCCGCCCCGTACCGGATCGCGTGACAGCGACAGCGCCGGGCGCACGTAGCACATCACGACCTCCTCGACGCTCGAGGCCGCTTGTCTTGCCGCGATGCGCGCCTCGAGCGCATCGAGCTCGAGCAGGCACTCGCGCGCCCACGGCGCGAAACGGCGCGCGAATACCGCCCCGAACAGCGCGTCCTTGGACCGAAAGTGATAATTGACCGCCGCCAAATTGACCCCGGCCCGCTGCGTGATCAGCCGCAACGAGGTGGCCTTCAGGCCGAGCTCGACGAACAGCCCTTCGGCGACATCGAGAATGCGCGCCGCAGTCGCGGAATATTGCGACTCCGGTTGCCCGTGCGGCTGGCCGCGTGGGGATGATGGCATCTCTTGCATGACTCAAACACTCGTTTTAAACGTACATTTTTTTCGGCACCGGGTCAAGCGCTCTCCCAACCGCCCCGCGCGGCCGCCTCGCGCAGGCGCGCGCACGGCCGCCAGCGCGCCCCGTGGCTCGCAGCGAGCTGCTCGAGCGTGGCGATGACCTTGGCGAGCCCCTCCCGCTCGGCCCAATACATCGGGCCGCCCTTGTAGGCGGGAAAGCCATAGCCATGGATGTAGACGACGTCGATATCGCCGGCGCGGGCCGCGACCCCCTCGGCCAGCAGCTTCGCGCCTTCGTTGATCAGTGGATGCAGCAGCCGCGCGAGAATTTCCTCCGCGCCGATCGCGCGCCGCTTGATTCCGAGCTCGCGGGACACCTCCTGAATGAGCGCGAGCACCTGCGGATCGGGACGTCGCTCGCGGCCTTCGTAGAGATAGAAACCTCGGCCGCTCTTGCGCCCGAACCGCCCCTGCGCCGCCATGCGCTCGAGGATCGGCGACCAGCGCTCATCGGCGGGCAACGCGCGATTGCGCCGGATCGCCCAGCCGACGTCGTTGCCGGCAAGATCGCGCATCGCGAGCGGCCCCATCGCGAAACCGAACGCCTCGATCACACCATCGACCTGCTCGGGCGTTGCGCCCTCCTCGAGCAACCGCTCCGCCTCGGCGCCGTAGTACTGCAGCATCCGATTGCCGATGAAGCCATCGGCGTTGCCCGCCAGCACCGCGATCTTGCCGAGACGCCGGGCGAGCGCCATCACAGTGGCGAGGGCCTGCGGCGAGCTCGCCCGTCCGCGCACGTTCTCCATCAGCTTCATCACGTGCGCGGGGCTGAAGAAATGCGTTCCGACCACCTGTTGCGGCCGCGAGGTGCAGGCGGCCAGCCGATCGATGTCGAGCGTCGAGGTGTTGCTGGCGAGGATCGCGCGCGGCGGCGTGCTCCGGTCGAGCCGCTCGAATACCTGACACTTGAGCGCCGGATCCTCGAACACTGCCTCGATGGCGATATCGACGTCCGCGAGTGTCGCGTATTCGACGGCGCCACGGATGCGCGCGCGCGCGGCATCCGCCTGCTCCCCGGTCAGCTTGCCGCGCCCGACGCTCTCGCCGTAGAGCGCACCGATGCGCTCGAGCCCGCGCGCAACCGCCTCGCGTGATACATCCAGCAGCGTTACTTCGATTCCTGCATTGGCGAGGCACATCGCTATGCCCGTCCCCATGGTCCCCGCTCCGACCACGCCCCCGCGCTCGATCGGCAGCGGCGCGACCTGCGGCCCGATATCCGCAATCCTGCGCGCCGCGCGCTCGGCGTGAAACACGTGCATCAGCGCCTTGCACTGCGGGCTCTCGCGGCACTCGAGATACCACTGGCGCTCGAGCTCGAACCCCTCGTGGGCCGGCCGGGTGCAGGCCGCCTCGATCGCATCGACGATACGCCACGGCGCGAGTTGACCCCGAAAAGCACGCGCGCGCGCCGCGCGAAAGCTGACAAACAAGTCAGGCTCGAATACGGCGATCCTGTCCTCGCGCGCCCGCGCGAGCACCGGCGCAGCCGCGCCGCCGGCCAGCCGCCGCGCCCATTGCACCGCCGCGCGCACCGTGTCGGCGGCGATCGCATCGAGCAGACCGATGCTCAGGGCACGCGCGGCCGGAAGCTCGGTACCCGAGGTGATGGCCTCGAGAGCCGCAGCGGGACCGGCCAGACGCGTGAAACGCTGTGTGCCGCCGCCGCCGGGAATCAGGCCGAGTTTGACTTCCGGCAGCCCGACGCGCGCCTCGGGCGCGCCGATGCGCGCATGGCACGTCAGCGCCAGCTCGAAACCGCCACCGAGCGCGGCGCCCTCGATGGCCGCCACGATCGGCTTGCCGAGCGCTTCCATCTGCGCCTGCAGCTCGAGCAGGATTGGACGGTGAAATGCCACCCCCGAGGCGATCTCGTTGATGTCGGCGCCGGCCGGGAAGCAGGCGCGCGCGCCGCACAGCACGACGGCCTTGACGGCCGGATCGTCCGCTGCGCGCCGCAGCCCCGCCTGCAGTCCGCTACGCACCTGCAGATCGAGCGCATTGACCGGCGGGTTGTCGATCTCGAGCAGCGCGACGTCACCGTCACGGCGGAAGTGGGTCGGCACGGCAATCCCCAACGCCTGGATTGGTCGATGCTAGCGCGCCCCGGCCCGCAATTCGAGCCATGCTCCATGGCGCCCGCGCGCCGTGCCCGCTGCCGAAGCGGGGCGCGCCCGATCACACGATGATGCGCCGCACCTTGAGCTGCTCGAGCACCCGCCGCGCCTCCTCCTCGGCCCCGAGCGGACTTGGCACCAGCACCAGCTCCGGGTTCTCTGGCGGCTCGTAAGGGGAATCGATGCCCGTGAAGTTGCGAATCTTGCCCTCGAGTGCGCGCGCATACAGCCCTTTCGGATCGCGCCGGCGACACTCATCGAGCGGTGTGTCGACGAAGATCTCGATGAACTCGCCCGCATCGACCAACTCGCGCACCATGTTCCGTTCGGCCCGAAACGGCGAGATGAACGAACACAACACGATCACACCCGCGTCGACGAACAGCCTGGCCACCTCTCCGACACGACGGATGTTCTCGACCCGATCGGCATCGGTGAAGCCGAGGTCGCGGTTCAGCCCGTGACGCACGTTGTCGCCGTCGAGCATGTAGGTATGCGCGCCCTGGGCATGCAACTCG
Source organism: Pseudomonadota bacterium (assembly GCA_021850555.1). Next base: position 4,685 of record JAJZLX010000731.1, read on the forward strand.
CGCTCCACGATGTTCGCGATCGTGCTCTTGCCCGAGCCCGACAGGCCCGTGAACCACAGGACCGCCGGGCGGTGGCCGTTGAGGCGCACGCGCGCGGACTTGTCGATCAGCAATGCCTGGCGGTGGATGTTCGTGGCGCGACGCAGGCCGAAGCTGATCATGCCCGCTCCGACGGTGGCGTGCGTGAAGCGGTCGATCAGCACGAATGCGCCGGTGGCGCGGTTCTCCTCGTACGCGTCCAGCGCCACCGGTGAGGCGGTGACGAGATTGCAGAACCCGATCTCGTTCAGCCCCAATGTTTTGGCGGCAATGTGTTCGAGCGTATTGACGTCGATCTTGTGCTTCAGGCTGGTCACGCGCGCCGGCACGTAGCACGTTCCGATGCGCAACAGATACGAGCGGCCCGGAAGCATCGGTTCCTCGACCATCCACAGGACCTGCGCGGCGAACTGATCGACGACCTCCGGGCGCGCCTGGGCGTGAGCGAGTACATCGCCGCGCGCGATATCCACTTCGTCCGCCAGCGTCAGTGTGACCGCATCACCGGCGCGCGCCTCGGGCAGATCGCCGTCGGCGGTGACGATGCGCTGCACTTTGCTTTCGCGGCCGGACACGGCCACCACCACCGGGTCGCCGGGCCGCACGACACCCGAGGCGACGGTACCGGAGAAGCCGCGGAAATCCGCATTGGGGCGGTTGACCCACTGCACCGGAAAGCGCAGCGGCTTGTCGTCGAGTCCCTCGCCGACATCGAGCGTCTCGAGCTGCTCGATCAGCGTCGGGCCCTCGTACCAGCCGATGCGCCGCGAGCGGTGCACGACGTTGTCGCCGTAGCGCGCCGAGAGCGGAATGCTGGTGATGGAGGTGAACTTCAGCGCCGCGGCAAAGCCGAGATAGTCGGCGACGATTTGGTGAAAGCGCGCGGCGGAGAACTCGGCCAGATCGATCTTGTTGACCGCGAGCACCACGTGCTTGATGCCGAGCAGCGCGCAGATGTAGCTGTGCCGGCGCGTCTGCGTGAGCACCCCCTTGCGCGCGTCGACTAGAATCACCGCCGCCTGGCAGTTCGAGGCGCCGGTGGCCATGTTGCGCGTGTACTGCTCGTGCCCCGGTGTGTCGGCCACGATGAAGGCGCGGCGTGGCGTGGCGAAGAACCGGTAGGCGACATCGATGGTGATGCCCTGCTCGCGCTCGGCCTGCAACCCGTCGACCAGCAGCGCCAGATCGAGCTCCTCGCCGGTGGTGCCGTGCCTGCGGCTGTCGCGCTCGAGGGCGCTCAACTGATCCTCGTGAATGAGCTGCGTGTCGTACAGGAGCCGGCCGATGAGAGTCGACTTGCCGTCATCGACCGAGCCGCAGGTCAGAAAGCGCAGCAACGCCTTGCCCGAGGCGCTCTCGAGGCCCGCATCGGCTCGGGCAGCCGAGGGCTGCGCACCCTCGGGCTCCGGCACGTGCGTCTCAGAAGTATCCGTCACGTTTCTTCTTCTCCATTGATGCCGCCTCGTCGCCATCGATCAGCCGCCCGGAGCGCTCCGAAGTGCGCATCAGCAGCATCTCCTCGATGATCGCGTCGATCGTCGTGGCGCGACTCTCGATCGCAGCGGTGAGCGGATAGCACCCCAGGGAGCGAAAACGCACCATGCGCACCTGCTCGCGCTCCCCGGGCTTCAGCGGCATGCGTTCATCGTCGCGCATGATCAGCTGGCCGTCGCGCTCGATCACCGGACGCGGCGCGGCGAAGTACAGCGGCACCACCGGGATGCCCTCGGCGCGGGTGTACTGCCATACGTCGAGCTCGGTCCAGTTCGAGAGCGGAAAGACCCGAATGGTCTCGCCCGCGTTGATCCGGGTGTTGTACAGGTTCCACAGCTCCGGGCGCTGGTTGCGCGGGTCCCACACGTGACCCGGCGAGCGGAACGAGAAGACGCGCTCCTTGGCGCGGCTTTGCTCCTCGTC
>JAJZLX010000146.1:0-5099 GCA_021850555.1 Pseudomonadota bacterium
GATCTGGCCCGCGGGCGGGGCTGATCATGGACAGCGCCGGGAACCTCTATGGCACGACCGAGTTCGGTGGCATGAACAACGAGGGGACGGTGTTCAAGCTCACGCCCACCGGCGTGGAGACCGTTCTGTATTCCTTCAAGGGTGGCGCAAGCGACGGTGCGTCCCCGTTTACAGGTCTGATCATGGACAGCAACGGAGATCTCTATGGGACCACCTTCGCCGGCGGCGTAATCAACGCTGGCACGGTGTTCGAAATCAGCGCCTCCGGCACGGAAACGGTCCTGCACTCGTTCACCGGCCGGCCAACTGACGGGGCAGACCCGAGTGGAGGTCTGATCGCGGACAGCGCCGGGAACCTCTATGGAGTAACGGGCTCTGGCGGCGCGTACAACGACGGCACGGTGTTCAAGATCAGCGCTACGGGCACTGAAACCGTCCTGTATTCTTTCAAGGGCGGCGCGACGGACGGATCCGGACCGGTGGGCCGTCTCGTGATCGATGGCGCCGGAAATCTCTATGGCATGACTGTCTTCGGCGGCAACTGCGTGAGCCTGGGTGGTTGTGGCGCTGTGTTCAAGATTAACTGACTGAATGAGTTTGCAAGAAGCTGTGTAACAGACGGATGTCAGTAGCATCACTCATTGATCACAGTGTAGCTTGAGCGCGCAATGGGGCTCTTCGATCTGATAATGGCTGGTTTGGCCCTGTTTGGCGGTCTATGGGTAACCTTCCGGATGCGCGCCATCGACCCACGGGCACGGCTTCTAGGCGCAATCGTAGGCGCGGCGATCATAGCCATGGCGCTGTACCAGGGACTGGGTCGGGGGTCTCCGTTCTCTGGTGTCAACGCCCCGATGCTGTCATCGCATGCCGAAGCGCTCTCCGCGCCGACACGCATCCTGGCGCACGCGGGTAAACTGTTCCTGGTCATGGCCGTGGCGATGACTGGTGTACTGGTCTTTTACGCTGTTTATTTTTTCCTGACGGGGCGGAATCGCGGCGTTCTGCGTACGAGGATGCCGACGACTCTGCGCAACGTCATATGCGTAGGCGGTTATATGTTTACGTCAATTCTACCAATGAGTCTCGAAAAGCATCATGTGCTACATTTGACGAGTCAAGCGGATCACCTGATCGAAATCGCATACATATCGTTGGTTGTCGTAGTCATCGTTGTGGCAATGGGTTTGGCTTTCGAAAAAAGCACGCGACACCGCAAGGCGACGGCCATCGCGTTCTTTTGCGGCTTGGTGATAGTGGCCGGCTCAAGTCCGTTCGTCTGGGCCGTGTACGGGACTGCCTTGCCGGCGGTAGCCCAACCGATTGGTGTCCTTTCCGTATTGGTCATGGCCGCGCCAGGGCCGGCGTACTATCTATTGCGCTACCAACTCGGATGGCTGTAGCTGGAGTTCACATTCAGATGGCGGCGCCGATCTACTGCCGATGGCGGTGGCGGGGGTGCCTGCGGCGCACACGACGCCGCCCGGGCATACGGCGGATCGCGGCGCCAGCGGATCATCGGAGTCGCGGAACACAACGACCTCCGTGCCGCGCGTGTGGCGCAGCGGGTATTGCGGGTGATCGGGGCAGATCGAGCGACCGGAGCGATGTCCGGCAGGTCGAAGACGGGGAGCGAGTTCGTCCTCGAAGGGCCACGCGGACCGGCTCCTCGGTACTATGCTCGAGGTCCTTGCCGCAGGCGCATCTTCCGGACGCGTCTCTTGGCACTTCGATGTGCCAAGACGGTCATACCCACAATTTCACCGGCAAAGTCTGCGGATGAACCGCAAAAGGGGTGGCGCGACCCTTACCATGGCCCGATGAGGGTCCTGCTGCGTGCCTGAAACCGCTCGCACGAGGATCATGCGTGCGCGCCTGTTGATCGGGTGCCTGATGGGGTGGGGCGCGCGCCATCGGTACTTTCCGCCGTCTTCATCCGGATCGGTACACCTACGGATGTCCGCCGTGGGCGCGGCGGTGCAGGATCGGTCCTGAGCTTGGAACATCGAGCTCGGGAGGGAGCGCCATGCGGTCTACCGATTCGATCAATCGTCGCCCGTCCCCCCGCGGGTGCGCGCGTTCGGTAATCGCGATCGTTCTGTTGCTCTCGACGCTGCTCGGGATGAGCGGCTGCGAGACGCTGCATACCGGCAGCGACTACGATCGGACGGCGAACTTTTCCGCCTATCACACCTTTGCGTGGCTCGAGCGGGCGCACTACGGCGCCGGCAATCCGCTCGTCTTCGAGCGTGCGCGTGAAGCGATCCTGGGCGCGCTCGAGGCCAAGGGTTATCGCTATGTGAGCACGGTGGATGCCGCGGACTTCGCGGTGGACTTCACCATCGGCGCGCATCAGCGCCTGAGCGTGCGGACCTATCCCGAACCGTTTGGAGGTCCGTGGTCATGGTATGGCCGGGGCTGGTGGGGCTATCCGTATTGGGGCACCGGCGTGCGAGTGTCGCGATACCGGGAAGGCGTGCTGTCGATCGACGTGTTCGATGTTCGGACGCACCGGCCGGTCTGGCACGGCTGGGCGAAACAGCGGCTTTCGCGCGAGAGTCTGGCGCATTCGAGGCAATCCATTCCTACCGCCGTCGACGCGGTGCTCGCGAAGTTCCCGCCGCCGTGATTCCGGTGCCACCGATGGAAGGGTCGATCGCCGCGGGCTCGATCCGGCCATCGATGGTGCCGGCCGCAGACGGCGAGCTGCCGCAGTCCCTGGCCGGCTTGCTGAGCCCGGGGGCTTATCCCCATCCGGTCGATGGCGTGAGTCTGCTGCAGACGCCGATCTCCTGGGTGCTGCTGGCCGGGGCATTTGCCTACAAGATCAAGCGCCCGGTGCAGTACCCGTTCCTCGATCAGCGCTCGTTGCAACGGCGCCGGTGGCTGTGCGAGGAGGAACTGCGGCTCAACCGCCGTTTCGCGCCGGAGCTGTATTTGGGTGTCTGCCCGATCGTGGCCCACGAGGGCGGGGTGCTCATGGGGCCCGAGGCCCGTGGCGGCAGGACTCTCGAGCACGCGGTGCGCATGCTGCGGTTCGATTCGGCCGAGCGCCTCGATCGTCTGCTCGCCGACGGGCGGATCGAGCCGGCGGCGCTCGAGGTCTTCGGCCGGCGGCTTGCGGATATCCACGCCACGCTGCCGGTGGCGACGGAAGATGCGCCGTGGGGCCGGCCGGGCAATGTCTGTGAGCTGCTGCTGCGCAATCTTCAGGAGTGTGCCGATGCTTCGACGGTATTCGGCGCGCGGGAATCCGTGGTGGCGCTGCGGCACCCGCTCGAGCGGCGAGTGCTGCAGGCGTGGCCCTGGATGGCCCTCCGTCGCACCGCGGGACGCGTGCGCGAATGTCATGCGGATCTGCACAGCCGCAATATCGCGCGGTGGGGCGATCGATTGCTCGCCTTCGACTGCCTGGAGTACGAACCGGCGTTCCGGTGGATCGACCTCGCCGATGAGATCGCCTTTCTCTCGAGCGATCTCAGCGCTCGTCACTTTGGCGCGTACGCCCATGCCTTCCGCGGCGCTTACCTCGAGCGTAGCGGTGATTACCACGCCTGTCGCGTGCTGAAGCTGTACGAGGCGCACCGCGCTGTAGTGCGGGCCAAGGTCGCGGCGCTCGCGGCCGCGCCAGCCGGGGCGACGCGCGCGCCCCTTCGCGAGGAGCATGCGCGGTTGATCGCGCACGCTGCCCGGTCACTGTCCGCAGCGCAGCCGCGGCTGGTGTTGATGAACGGCCTGTCGGGATCGGGAAAGACTTGGCTGGCGCGGCGTATTGCGGAGCGACTCGATGCGGTGCACGTACGTTCGGACATCGAGCGAAAGCGCCGTGCGGGCCTGACGGCGCTCGAGCCCTCGGGCTGCGCGCTCGCCGAAGGCATGTATTCGCGTGAGGTGAGCACCCTGGTGCACGAGGACATGGCGCGGGCGGTCACCAATGCATTGCTGGGTGGCTTCACGGTGATTGTGGATGCGACACTTCTGCGCCGCGAGGAACGCCAGCGGTTCACCGAGCTGGGCGCGCTCGCGGGAATCCGGCCGTACATGATCCGTTGCCAGGCGCCGCTGCCGGTGTTGCGAGCCCGCCTGCAGGCGCGCGCCGCGGCCGGATTGGACCCCTCCGAGGCGGATGCCTCGGTGCTGGAGTGGCAGCGGCGGCGCGCCGAGCCGGTGGGTGCGGACGAGCCGGTGGATTCGATGGTCGTGGACGCGGACGACCCTTGCGTCATCGATAACCTGCTCGAGCATATCCAGGCTTGCCGGCCGTAGCAGTTCTCAGAATCGTCCGTTCTGAAAGTCCTCGAACGCCTGCCTCAACTCCTCGCGCGTGTTCATGACGAACGGTCCGTACTTGGCCACCGGCTCTCGCAGCGGCCGGCCGGCCACCAGAATGGCGCGGGTCGGGGAGTCTGCGCGACTCTCCAGCCGGATCGCGCCCCCGTCGGTGAGCACCGCGAGTTCGCGCGTGCGGGTCGTGGCGGGCGCATCACCCTCGCCGATCAGCGCCTCGCCTTCATACACGTACACGAACGCGGCATGCCCGGCCGGCAGAGCGTGCGAGAAGACCTGGCCGGGCGACAGCTCGATGTCGAGATACGTCGGGTCGGTGGCGGGTTGAGCGATCGGACCGGTCAGACCCTCGACCGTGCCGGCGATCACCTTCACGCGCAGGCCCTGCGAATCGAGCTGCGGGATCTTCTCCGCGGTGAATTCCTGGTACTTCGGGGCAGTCATCTTCTCGCGCGCGGGCAGGTTGATCCACAGCTGGAATCCGCGCATGCGTCCGGATTGCTGCTCCGGCATTTCCGAGTGCACGATGCCGCGTCCGGCGGTCATCCACTGCACGGCGCCCGGCGTCAGCACGCCCTCGTGGCCGTGGTTGTCACGGTGGCGCATCCGCCCATCGAGCATGTAGGTCACGGTCTCGAAGCCGCGATGCGGATGATCGGGGAAGCCGGCGATGTAGTCACCCGGATTGTCCGTGCCGAATTCATCGAGCATCAGAAAGGGATCGAGATCCGGCAGTTGCGGCTGGCCGATCACTCGGGTCAGCTTGACGCCGGCGCCGTCGGAGGTCGGCATGCCGCGCACCAGACGCGCCA
>JAJZLX010000146.1:5109-6627 GCA_021850555.1 Pseudomonadota bacterium
CCACGGCGCGGGGGGCTATTGGGTTCATGGCGTTCTCCACGGGTCTGTCGTGTTCGAAACGAGTCAGGCGGCCAGTTGCGCCACCTGAGCCGTGGCGGCGGCAATCGCCGCCTGACGCTCGCCGGGGCCGATATTGACGCCCTCGGCTCTCACGAACGTCAGCTCCGTGATGCCGAGGAAGCCGAAGATACCGCGTAGATAGCTCTCCTGGTGATCCAGGCCGGTGGCGGGGGAATCGGGGCCGTAGCGTCCACCGCGAGAGGAGGCGACAAATACGCGCTTGCCGCCGGCGAGGCCCTCGGGACCCTGGTCCGTGTAGCGGAACGTGCGGCCGGCTACCACGATGCGGTCGATCCAGGCCTTCAGCTGCGAGGCGATCGAAAAGTTGTACATCGGCGCGCCGATGACGATGATATCCGCTGCGAGGAAGTCCTCGAGGGCTTGGCGACCGCGCTCGAGGTCGGTGTGCAGCGCCCGGGAATCCGGCGCGGCGCCCTGTGCCGCCGCCAGATGAGCACCGGAGAGATGCCCGATGGGCTCGGCGGTGAGATCCGTATGGCGTACTTGCAGCTCGGGGCGAGTGGCGCGCAGACGCTCGACGATGGCGGCACTCAATTGCCGGCTGATGGAGCTGCGGCCGAGGATGCTGGCATCGATGTGCAGAAGATTCATGGGGGTCTCGCTTTGGTATAAAATAGGTACCAAGGCTAAGTATGTAAGTTCGTACTGCGGAAACACAAGAAGGCACACTGATGCGACAGAGTGAAACGGGCGTAACTGCCGAGACGGCGCGCGTGGGGGTCGAGCGTCCCCAGAGCGCGGAGTGTCGCAAGATCAGTCAGGTACTGGCACGGGTCGGAGAGAAATGGAGCGTGCTCATCATCATCATGCTGGCCGATGCGCCGCGGCGCTTCTCGGATCTGAAGCGCTCGATCGGCGGCATCTCCCAGCGCATGCTGACCTTGTGTCTGCGCGGTCTGGAGCGTGATGGGCTGGTGAAGCGCACCGTCTTCCCGGTGGTGCCCCCGCGCGTCGAGTACGAGCTGACGGCGCTCGGGCAGTCGCTGCGCGAGCCGGTGACGCAGCTGGCCAGTTGGGCGAGGAGCCATCTGGCGGAACTCGATTCCGCGCGCGCCGAGTTCGATCGGCGCGCGCAGCTCGACCCGGGTGGCCGGCGCGCGCGCCTCGAGCCGGCCGCCGCGGGCCGCTTGGCCGGCGCATCGCGCGCCTCGGGGATGCGCGGACGCTAGGGCTTGCCGGCGTGCCGGGCGCGCAGCTCCGCGCTCACATCCTCGAGCGACAGGCCGCGGCTGGCCAGCAGCAGCGCCAGGTGGTACAGGAGGTCGGCCGACTCGGCGACCAGTTTGTCTTCGGATTCGACCGCGGCCGCCAGCGCGACCTCGATACCCTCCTCGCCGACTTTCTGCGCCATGCGCGTCACACCCTCGGCGTACAGCCGGGCGGTATAGCTGCCCTCGGGCCGCGCGGCGATGCGCTGTGCGATCAGCGCCTCGAGCT
>JAJZLX010000470.1 GCA_021850555.1 Pseudomonadota bacterium
CGACACCCTCATCGAGCAGGCCGAGCAGGGCGTCGATTACTTCACGATCCACGCCGGAGTGCGGCTGCGCCACGTCCCGCTCACCGCCGCGCGCGTGACCGGCATCGTCTCTCGCGGCGGGTCCATCATGGCCAAGTGGTGCCTGGCGCATCACCGCGAGAGCTTCCTCTACGAGCACTTCGAGGAGATCTGCCGCATCTGCCGCTCCTATGACGTCAGCTTCTCGCTCGGGGACGGCCTGCGCCCGGGCTCGATCGCCGATGCCAACGACGCGGCGCAGTTCGCCGAGCTCGAGACGCTCGGGGAGCTCACGCACATCGCCTGGGAAAACGACTGCCAGGTGATGATCGAGGGACCGGGTCACGTGCCCATGCACAAGATCAAGGAAAACATGGACAAGCAGCTGGCGACCTGCGGCGAGGCGCCGTTTTACACCCTGGGACCCCTCACCACCGACATCGCCCCCGGCTACGATCACATCACCTCGGCGATCGGAGCGGCCATGATCGGCTGGTACGGCACGGCCATGCTCTGTTATGTCACGCCGAAGGAGCACCTCGGACTGCCGGACCGCAATGATGTCAAGACCGGCGTCATCACCTACAAGATCGCCGCGCACGCGGCCGATCTCGCCAAGGGACACCCGGGCGCGCGCGACCGGGACGATGCGCTCTCCAGGGCGCGGTTCGATTTCCGCTGGGAGGATCAGTTCAACCTCTCGCTCGATCCGGATACCGCCTGCGCCTTCCACGATGCGACGATGCCGAAGGAGGGGCACAAGGTGGCGCACTTCTGCTCCATGTGCGGGCCGAAGTTCTGCTCCATGAGGATCTCCCACGAGGTGCGCGAGGAGGCCGCGAGACGCGCCGGCCTCGAGCAGATGGCCGAGAAGTTCCGCGCCGGGGGCGGGGAGCTCTATGTCCCGGCGGACAAGGGCGGTTGAGCGATGCGCGCCACGGTGATCGGCGCCGGGGTTGCGGGGCTCGCCTGCGCGGTGGAGCTCGCCGAGCGCGGCCTCGCCGTCGAGCTGCTCGAGCGCACCCAGCGCCTGGGCTCGGGCTGCTGCTCCTGGTATGCCGGGGGCATGCTTGCGCCCTGGTGCGAGCGCGAGAGCGCCGAGCCGCTCATCGCCGAGCTCGGGGCCGAGAGCCTTGCCTGGTGGCGCGAGAAGTTCGCCGGCACCGCCCTGGGCGGCAGCCTCGTGGTGGCGCACGGTCGCGATAGCGGGGAGCTCAGGCACTTCGCGCGGCGCACCGAGCGCTACGAGTGGCTCGAGGGGGAGGCCATCGCCGCGCTCGAGCCGGATCTCGCCGGCCGGTTCGAGCGGGCGCTGTACTTTCGCGAGGAGGGCCATCTCGACCCGCGCGCGGCGCTCACCGCGCTCGCTCAACGGCTCAAGAGGCTCGGCGGCCAGATCCGCTACGGTGCCCGCGGTGCGCACGATCTGCAGAGGAGCGGCGAGGACCCGATCATCGACTGTACCGGGCTCGCCGCGCGCGAGGTGCTCACCGACCTGCGCGGCGTGAAAGGAGAGATGCTGGTGGTGCGTCTGCCTGATTTCTCGCTGTCGCGTCCGGTGCGCGTGTTGCACCCGCGTGTACCGGTCTACATCGTGCCGCGCGGCGACGGGCACTTCATGATCGGGGCGACGATGATCGAGAGCGATCAGGCGACCCGGATCAGCGCCCGCTCCATGCTCGAGCTGCTCGGGGCGGCTTATGCGCTGCATCCGGCCTTCGGGGAGGCCGAGATCGTCGAGATCGGCACCGGCGTTCGGCCCGCCTTTCCCGACAACCTGCCGAGGCTGTGCCGCCGGGGAGACACGCTCTATGTCAATGGCCTGTATCGGCACGGCTTCCTCGCCGCCCCGGCGCTGGCGCGCCGCACGGCGGACTGGCTGCTGACGGGGCGCGAGGCGCCCGAGGTGATGCATTGAACATCCAGGTGAACGGCCAATGGCGGGAGCTTGCCGCGCAAGACCTGGCGACCGCGCTCGAGGAGCTCGGGCTCGGGGGCGCGGTGCTCGCCACCGCGCTCAACGGCGAGTTCGTGCCGGTGGCCTCCCGCCAGGGTGCCCGGCTCGCCGAGGGCGACCGGCTCGAGGTGCTCTCGCCCATGCAGGGGGGATGAATGCCAAGTCCTGACAGCCTGACGGTCTACGGTGTCGAGCTCGGCTCGCGGCTGCTGCTCGGCACGGCGCGCTACCCCTCCCCCGCGATCCTGACGGAGGCGGTGAAAGCGAGCGGCGCGCGGCTCGTCACGGCCTCGCTGCGGCGCGAGGCGGGCGGCGAGCGCGCGGGCCAGGGGTTCTGGTCGATCATCCGCGATCTCGGCGTGCGCGTGCTGCCCAACACCGCCGCCTGCCACTCCGTCAAGGAGGCGGTGACCACCGCGCACATGGCGCGCGAGGTGTTCGGCACCTCGTGGGTGAAGCTCGAGGTCATCGGTGAGGAGGACACCCTGCAGCCCGATGTGTTCGCCCTGGTGGAGGCGGCGCGGATCCTCACCCGCGAGGGCTTCGAGGTGTTTCCCTACACCACAGAGGACCTGATCGGTGCCGAGCGGCTGCTCGAGGCCGGCTGCCGGGTGCTCATGCCCTGGGGCTCGCCCATCGGCTCGGGCCGCGGACTCAACAACCTGTTCGGCCTGAAGGCCCTGAGGGCCCGCTTCCCGCAGGTGCCGATGGTGATCGATGCCGGGATCGGCGTGCCCTCGCATGCGGCGCAATCCCTCGAGCTCGGCTTCGATGCGGTTCTCATCAACACGGCGGTCTCGCAGGCTGTCGATCCCGTGCGCATGGCCGGCGCGTTCGCCCGCGCCGTGGAGGCGGGACGCGAGGCGTATCTCGCCGGGCCCATGGAGCCGAGGGACATGGCGGTTCCCTCGACTCCGGTGATCGGCAAAGCTTTCCTCGGGTGACCCATGAAACTCCCACGCATTTATCCCATCGTCGAGAGCAGCGAGTGGGTAGGCCGCCTGCTGCCCGCCGGCGTGCGGCTGATCCAGCTGCGGATCAAGGAGCACACGGCCGAGGAGCTGCGCGCCGAGATCGCCGCCGCGAAGGCGCTGTGCGCGCGCGGCGGGGCACAGCTCGTGGTCAACGACCATTGGCAGCTCGCGATGGAGGAGGGTTGCGACTTCGTGCACCTCGGGCAGGGCGATCTCGACACGGCGGATGTGCCGGCGTTGCGCCGCGCGGGCATGCGCATCGGCATCAGCACGCACGATGAGGCGGAGCTCGAGCGCGCGCTCGAGCTCGCTCCGGACTACGTCGCGCTCGGCCCGATCTATCCTACCGTCCTTAAGGTCATGGCCTTCGCCCCGCAGGGACTGACACGCATCGGGCAGTGGAAGCGGCGTATCGGCGAGCGCCCGCTCGTGGCGATCGGCGGCATCACGCTCGAGCGCCTGCCCGGTGTGCTCATCGCCGGGGCCGACTGCGCCGCGGTCGTGACCGACATCGTGCGCAGCCCCCACCCCGCGGCACGCGTGGCCGCCTGGCTCGTGACCGCCGAGTCGATCTCCTGCGGGCAGCCGAGGGAGACGGGCGCTTGACACAATCGTCGGGATCGCTGTTGAGCGCGGCCTCGCCGCGCCCCCGCAGGGACGGGGCGCAGGCAGGGTCGGGTCAAGAGCGCTACGCCCGGCAGATGGTGCTGCCCGAAGTCGGCCCGCAGGGCCAGGCACGCCTCGCCGGGGCTTGCGTGCTGGTGGCGGGCGCCGGCGGGCTCGGCTGCGCGGTGCTCGAGTACCTGTGCGCGGCCGGCGTGGGGCGCTTGCTCATCGTGGATCCCGACCGCGTGGAGGTCTCCAACCTGCACCGCCAGCCGCTCTATCGCACCGAGGAGCTCGGGCGGCCCAAGGCGCTCGCAGCCCGGGAGAGCCTGCTCAGGCTCAATCCGCAGGTCTCGGTGGAGGCGGCGGTCGAGCGCATCACGCCCGCGAACGCCGCCTCGTGGGTCTCGCGGGCCGGACTCATCGTGGATGCGGCCGACAGCCTGGCGCTCACCTACACCTTGAGCGACGAGTGCCGGCGCCAGGGCAGGGTGCTCGTGAGCGCCTCGGTGCTGGGACTCGCCGGGTACGCGGGGGCGTTCTGCGGCGGGGCGCCGAGCTACCGGGCGGTGTTTCCGGACATGCCGCGCCAGGCCGGCTCCTGCGCCAGCACCGGCGTGCTCGGCACGGCGGTCGGGGTGATGGGGACGCTGCAGGCGCACATGACACTGGCCCATCTGCTCGAGCTCGATCCGCCGGTGCTCGGCCGAGTGGTGAGCGTTGACTTTCGCACGCTGCGCTTCGGCGGCTTCTCGTTCGCAGCGGCCCCCGAGCCTCACGGAGCGCAGCTGCGCTTCATCGACCCGGGGGAGGTGAGCGAGGCCGATATCATCGTCGACCTGCGCAGCCTCACCGAGGCGCCCCTCTCCCCGTTCCCCGGCGCATTGCGCCTCGGCCTCGAGCAGATGCAAGCCCGCGCATTGCCGCCCGGCCCCCGCGTGGTGCTGTGCTGCCGCTCGGGCGTGAGGGCCTGGCGGGCGGGCCGCGAGCTGCTTGCCCGCGAGTCCCGCGACATCGCGCTGATCGCGCTCGGGGAGTGAGCGCTTGAGCGCGCGCGCAGCGCCGGCTCCCGCCGTGCTGATCATCGGCGGCTCCGACAGCAGCGGCGGAGCGGGGCTCGCGCGAGATCTGCGCACGCTCGAGGGTCAGGGGGTGGAGGCGGTCATCGCCCTCACCGCGGTGAGCGCGCAAAGCAACTCGCGCGTGTGGGCGGTGCATCACGTGCCCCCGGAGCTGATCCGCGCCCAGATCCTCTCGGCGCTCGAGTCGCGCCGCGTCGGGGCGATCAAGATCGGCATGCTCGGCACGGCCGCGGCGGTCGAGGCGGTCGCCGAGAGCCTGCCTCGCGGGCATGACGCTCCGCTCGTACTCGACCCGGTGTTGCGCTCGTCCTCGGGCGGGCAGCTTCTCGATGAGGCGGGGCGGGGCGCGATGCAGGAGAGGCTCTTTCCCCTGGCCACGCTCCTGACACCCAACATTCCGGAAGCCGCTCAGCTGTGCGGCGCGGAGCCGCAGGCCGGCTCCGACACCGTCACACGGCTCGCGTGGGCGGCGCAACTGCTCGCCCGGGGGCCGCGGGCGGTGCTCATCAAAGGCGGTCACGCCGCGGGCGCCGAGGCGGCCGACCTGCTCGCCCGCGCCGATGGGACACGTGAGTGGCTCTCCTCGGCGCGGCTCCCCGGGAGTGTGCGCGGCACGGGCTGCGCGCTTGCCACCGGTATCGCGGCGGGGCTCGCCCGCGGGGAGGCGCTGCAGGAGGCCTGCTGGAACGCCCGGCGGTACGTTCTTGACCTGCTGGCCGGCGCATCCTAGCGCCGGCCACGGCGCTCTTCTGGCGCGCGACCCCTGCAGCCCCGATAATGGCTGGGGCTGCCGGGCACGCGGCGCACGTGATGCGCGCAACAGCGCATTACCGCTCGCGCGGGCCGGCTCGTCTCAAGACAAAATAATCAATCCGCATCCGGTCAAGCGCGGCTAGCGGGGAGGGTGCTTGGAGAAAGAGGCGTACCGGCGGATGCCGGGCGGGACCCTGGGCTCTTCAGCCAGGGCGCGCGGCGTGTTGCGGGCCGCTCGCTGGGTGGTGTCGCTCGCGGCGCTGGCGCTGAGCGCCTGCGGCGGCGCCAGTCCCGCCTCCGGCGGCACGACGACCCGCACGCCCGCGAGCAGCGATTCGTGGACGCCGGGGCTCTACCAACCCGCATCCACGTTCGCCAATGAATGCGCGACGCCCCGTACGGGCGTCGATCCGTACACCCACCAAGCCTATCCCGACGTGCAGGGCACGGTCACGGATCAGAACAACTGGCTGCGCTCCTGGACCCACGATCTGTATTACTGGTACGACGAGGTTCAGGACGTCGATCCCTCGCTGTATACGACGCCCCAGTACTTCGATCTGATGAAGACCACCCAGACGGATGCCAACGGCGCGCCCAAGGACCGCTTCCACTTCAGTTATCCGACGCTGCAGTGGCAGGCCATGGAGTACGGGCAGTCGGTGGGTTACGGGGTCCAATGGGCGATCGTTCAGGCCTCCCCGCCACGCCGGATCGAAGTCGCCTACACCCTCCCGGGCACGCCGGCGGCTGCCTCGCCGGCGGACCTGGTGCGCGGGGACGAGCTGCTCTCGGTCGACGGCGTCGATGTGGTCAACGCCACCGACACGGCCAGCATCGATACCATCAACGCGGCCCTGTCCCCCTCGACGGCGGGCGAGACGCACACCTTCACCGTCCTCGATCCCGGCTCGAGCGCGCCCCGCACCTTCACCCTGCAGGCCGAGCCCGTCACCGACCAGCCGGTCCTGCTGGTAAAGACGCTCTCGAGCGCCGCGGGTACGGTGGGCTACATCCTCTACAACGACCAGGTCGATGAGGCGGCCGAATCGGAGCTGGTGCACGCGATCGAGACCCTGAAGGCCGACGGCGTGACGAACCTGGTGCTCGATTTGCGCTACAACGGCGGGGGCCTGCTCGAGCTGGCGAGTGAGTTGTCCTACATGATCGCGGGCCCGCAGTTCACGGCCGGGGAGACCTTCTACCTGCAACAGTTCAACGACCAGCACCCG
>JAJZLX010000744.1 GCA_021850555.1 Pseudomonadota bacterium
GTCGACACCTCGAGCGCCACGCTCAAAGGCGGTATCTGCGCCCTCGGCACCGCCCGAGCGCAAAATGAACCCAGCACGCGCAAGACAGGCCGCGAGTGCCTCCATCTGCCGGAGCACCGGCTCCGGAGTTTCCCGCGATCCGACGCCAGTGTAATACCGCTCCAGGCTCTGCGCTGGCCCGCCACGACCGCTCTTGCGAAACTCCGCCCGTCTCATCGGCGTGCCGCCGTTACACTCGGCGCACCGCCAGGCGTCCCAGAACGCCCGATCCTCAGCGTACTCCCCTTCTGATATATCCCAGCAGAGCTGGATCCCGCACTCGTTGCACACAGGGGTGACCCCGCCCTGCAATGTCCCGCGATTGACCAGTACACCCACAACTGATTCCCCCTGATTTAATGCCCTATGCACTTATAGGTAGCTGGCCGGCAGTGGATAAAATTGGAAACTTCCTGAAGGCACAGTATAAAAACACAGCTCGCACGGACAGCGGATAAATTGGTATGATCAGTGAAGTTATCGAAGTACGTTCAAAGCACAAAGTACGGCGCGTAAAACTGTCTCTCGCGTTCTGACGAAGACCGCGCCGTCAATCAGGAATCGACATCATGCACACAGCAGCTGCCAGCACCCGGCGGACCAGGGCAAGGTCCTACGTGTACAAGCGGATAAAGGTCCACACCCAGGACGGTAAACTCTCCACCGTGAGTCTCGATCCGGATCTCTACCGAGTGATCGAGAGCAAGGTCGGCGCGGACAAGGTCATCACCGTCGCGCGCAACGTGGCGCGCCGCTACAATCCGACCCGGATCAAAGCGAAACGCAGCGCCTACGTGGTGCAGCAGCTGCGCAGTGCCTTTGGCGTCGGCGGGCAAGCGCAATCCAGCCCCAAGAGCTCGAACAGCAAACATGTCTACGCGAAACTGCGGGTGCACGACGCGCAGGGCAACCTCACGACGGTAAGTCTGCCGCCGACCTTCATGCGCAGCGCGCGTCGCTCGCTGAGCAACGAGCAGATCAGCGCAATCGCCGATAAGGCGGCCGCTGCCTACGATCCGACCGCGATCTTCACCCGCAGCGAGCACATCAAGCGGGCGCTGATGATGCGTCTCGGACAGAAGGTGCCGACAGAACTTCAGCTGTTCAAGCGTAAGTTCCACCTCACGAACAAGCGCCTCGCGCAGATGCTGCACGTCTCCCCGAGTGAGGTACAGCGCTGGGAAGAGCACGGCGAGATTGAATCCGGACCGGCACGGATGCTGATCCGCATGCTCTGGAAAAAAGAGCTCAGTCTCTCGGCGGTTATCAAGACAACCCGGCCCGACTAGATTCCGGCTCGAGCGCGGCATCCGATTCGCCAGCCGCGCTCGCAACCGGCTTTGCCTCGAGCAGCCGAGCGCGCAGCGCCGCAGCGATTTCGCTCGCGATCTGAGGGTTGTTCTTGAGGAACGCGAGGGCGTTCTCCTTGCCCTGACCGATCCGCTCGCCCTTGTACGAATACCAGGCGCCGGACTTCTCGAGGATCTCCTGTTCGGCGCCGAGCTCGACGAGTTCGGCCTCGCGCGAGACACCCTGGCCGAAGAGAATCTCGAACTCCGCCTGGCGGAAAGGCGCGGCGACCTTGTTCTTCACGACCTTCACGCGCGTGAGGTTGGCGACGACGGTTTCGCCTTCCTTGCGCGAGCCGACGCGCCGGATGTCGAGCCGCACGGACGCGTAGAACTTCAACGCATTCCCGCCGGTGGTGGTCTCGGGATTGCCGAACATGATCCCGATCTTCATGCGCAGCTGGTTGATGAAGATCACGAGGGTATTTGCCCGCTTGACGTTGCCGGCGAGCTTGCGCAGCGCCTGGGACATCAGCCGGGCGTGCAGGCCCACCTGCATTTCGCCCATTTCGCCCTCGATTTCGGACTTCGGGGTGAGCGCCGCCACCGAATCGATCACCACGACATCGACGGCGTTCGAGCGCACCAGCATGTCGGTGATCTCGAGCGCCTGCTCACCGGTATCGGGTTGCGAGATCAGCAGATCCTCGGTCTTGACCCCGAGCCGCGCCGCATAAGTCGGATCGAGCGCGTGTTCGGCATCGATGAAGGCCGCGGTACCCCCGCCGCGCTGCGCTTCGGCGATCACCTGCAGGGCGAGAGTGGTCTTGCCTGAGGATTCAGGGCCGAATATCTCCACGATCCGCCCGCGCGGCAGTCCGCCGACCCCGAGTGCCACATCGAGCCCGAGCGATCCGGTCGAGATCGCCTCGACGGCAAAGAGCGGCGCATCGTCCCCGAGACGGATGATGCTGCCCTTGCCGAACTGCTTTTCGATCTGCGCGAGTGCGCCGGCCAGTGCTTTGCGTTTGGTTTCTTCCACAGTGACCTCCGATCTTTCAAATGCCCGCGCGTGCAGCAGCGGACGGCAGCTCGAGCTCCCGACGTCGCAAGCCGGACTCCCGAAACAGCTCCCGGGCGAATGCCCAGTCGTCATGCCACTTCGACGGCCCACGCTTGGCGGGGTACGAAACCACTTCAGAAATACCAGACAAAAGGATGTGGTCCGTACATCGCGTACACGGTACGCCGCCCCAAACAAGCCCGGTGTCGTCGGTTTGCGCAAAATAGAGCGTACATCCCTGCAACGGGATGCCGACCCGGGCGGCATGCACGATGGCAACGAGTTCAGCATGTACCATCAAGGAAAGTTTCAGATCCCGATCGTGCAGTCGCTCTGCGGTTTCTTTGATCCCGCCTGCAAACCGGTTGTAGCCCATCGAGCGCACCTCCCCCTCCGGCCCGACGATAACCGCACCGACCCGCGTTTCCGGATCGCGCGAGAGCTCGGAATGCTTCAGCGCGAGCTCGAGAAAGTGCCGATCCCGCCGCAGGCGATCCGTGGGCAGCGTCACTTCGAGCGCGCGGCCGAGTCTATGCGTGCCGATCGAATTCTCGGGCATGCTCATTCCAGCATCCAGGCCGGCACCGGCGCCACGTCACCGCAGTACTCGATCAGGCCAGGGCGCATCGCGCGCACGATGACCGGCCGCGCGGCTCGATAGATACCGGCTACCGCCTCGCGCGTAAACCCGTTCGGATACGCCGTCTCGAGCAACGCGAGCCGCCCGAGGCAATCTCCCTGCTCTGGATGCGAGACGGCAATGGTACCGACAGCCGTGATCCCGCGGCGCCACGCCTCGAGCACGCTATGCGCGCCGGATGCGGTATAAATTTCGTCGAAGACGAGAGCCCCGCAAGGCGGGTACGTGCCTCTGCGCAGCGCGGCGAGCAATTTCAGCGCCCCTGGGTCCGGCACGATCCCCGGGGCCTCGCTGATCACGTTCTGGGAATAACGCTCGAGGACGCAGAGCACCCCTTCGGAGGGTCGCGCCGCGCCGATCCGGCTCGCGAGCACTGCCGCCACCGTACTTTTTCCCGTCAATCCGCCCCCGCAAACCAGCACGTTGCGCCGTTCAGCGATCAGCCGATCAAGCAGTTCGATATCCGTGGCTCGCCAGGCAAGCCCGCCGAGGGTGACGGTGGATCCATCGTCGCGGCGTTCACGGCGACGCGATTCGTTGCGGACTGCAGATGCCGGGGCGGACATGATCGTGTCAGTGCCAGTGCAATCGATGATTGTTCGGCACCGGGCCGACGTACTTTTTATACGACGCGATCCAGTCGTGCGCCAACGCCCGCTGCGCCGTCGCGAGCGCAAGACCGCGATGACAGACCAGCCAGTGCAACTGCGATTCCAGGCGATCTTTCGCATAGCTGCCCCAGCCGCCGGCCACCTTGTGCGGCTGCGGCCAGAGGTTTTTCGGGTTCGTCGGCGAGCCGCCCACGGAGAGCGCGATGAGGTGATCTTCCTCATAATGCCAAAGCGCGCGGTCCTTGTAGCCGTACTCCCGGATCTGCTCTCGCTTCAAGCGCTCGGTATACGATTCCGGCGGCCGGATGCTCTGTGCGTACCCGCGCACGCAGATCGTCGAGCGGATGTTCGCCTGAGTGACCGCGGGGTTTGTCACCCCGGGGGTGAGACGCGGGTTCGGCAGTGCCTGGGACAGCGGGTGCACGGGCCCGCCGTGCCCGTGCCGCCGGTAGTAGTGTTTCTCGTGCCAGCGCTGCTCGCTGTGCTGCCAGTCGCCCTGATGGGTCCAGTAATGCCCCCAGGCGAACGCCGGGCCCACGATTGCGACGGTCGCAATAAGCGCACCGCTCACGAGAACAATATGTTTGAACCGGCCCACGCTCGCCTCCGATAAATCACCCACCTACCAGGTTATAGCGAACGGCCGGCGCGAACAAACAGAAAAACCCGACGTTCAATACGGAAATAGCCGCTCGTAGGGGCGATGCGGAAATTTTATCCAGACACGCCCGTCGCGAGCTGCGTCAGGATCTTGCGCACCGGATCGGCAGCTCCGATCTCATCGAGCCCGGCGGTCAGGTCCTCGAGGAACGCCTCGCCGTCGTTCTCCACCGCCTTCGCTCCGAGCCATTCGTCCTGCGCGAGCAGCTCCGCGAAGTGGCTCTCGGGGAGCGCAGCGGCTGCGGCCGCCGCATCGGTGGGCTCGACCGCAATCCCGGTGAGATCGAAGCAATCGGCGTTGTGCGGCAAATCGATGCGCTCGAGCGTCTCGCACGCAGCGCCCGCCTCCCACGCCCACACCGCGGGCTTGTGGTCTTTGCAGTCGATCGTGATCGGCTCGATGTTGCCGGGGTTGTGCCACCACGTGTGCCCCTTCTGCACCGAGGGGGTGGTGAAGTGCATGTGGCCGTTGACCACCATGTCGCAGCCCCGAATCTCCTTCAGCAACTGTGCGCCGGGGTATGCGCCCTGGAACGCGAGGTCGTGATGCGTGACGAGCACCACCTGCCCCGGACCGCCCGCCTCGATGGCATCCGGGATCTGCGCCCCGTACGGCGCGCCCCAGAGGTGCACCGGACCGGCCTCGGTCTCGACCGTACGCCACGCGCGACACGCCCCGTCGAGCACATCGATCACTCCGGTCTGCGCGAACAGCGAGAGCGCATCGGATTCCTGCAGCAGCGTGTCGTTTTTATCGTGATTGCCGCCGAGCACCAGGGGCTGGACGGGGAAGTGCCCGAGCGTCTCAAAGAGCCGCGCGAGCGTCGGCAGATGGTTCTCCTTGGCGCGGTGAAACAGGTCCCCGAGAATGACCGGCAGCAGCGAGCGCTCCCAGCAGATCTCGGACGCCCGGGTGAGTTTCTCGAGCACACTCGAGAGATAATCATCCCGCCGCCGTCCGGGTCGCGCGCTGTACACGTGCGGATCGCCGATGAATAAAATGCCTTTCAATGCGCTCATGACCCCTCCCGATTCAATACATCAGGCGTGCAGTTCGCCGCCGCAAAGCGGGCAGACCCCGCCGACTTCCTCGACGATCGCCGCTTCGAGGGAATGCGCATCGCGCACCGCGGCATCGGCATCCCCGAGCGCTTTTCTCGCGCGCTCGAGGTCAGTCGTCCGCGCAGCGACCGTGCCGGCAACACGCACGAGTCCGGACAGCTCGTGCAAGCTCGGGGCCTCTGGCATCTCCGGCAGCGGCTGGCGGCCTTCGAGCTGCTTCTCGAACCGCGCAATGCGCTGACCGGCAAGAGCGATCCTGGCCGTATCGTGCAGCTGCGGGATGTCCGGCAACGTCGCCGGCACGGGCATCCGCACCCGGCGTTCGTTGCGCTCGATGCGGGCGATGAGATCGGCGAGTCGGTGGGTTTCCGCCAGTTCGGCCGGCGCCGGGATATCCGCCAGCGCCTCGGCGCAGGCCCGGGCCCGCCGGCTGTGAGTGTCCAGCCCCTCGATCCGATCCATCAACACGACCAGCCGGCTCTGCTGCGCGTGCGTCGCTTCGATGTTCTTGAGGTCATCGGCAAGCCGCGCGAGCGCCTCGCCCACGTCCGCCAGCTGCCCGGTCGCGGCGAGCTTCTCGCCGAGTTTCGCGAGCTCCCCTTCCCCCTCTCTCACCTGCGCACGGTCTGAGCGTTTGAGCTCCCCGTACCGTTCGATCAGCGCCGCGAGCCGGCCGGACTCGCGCCCCACGGAGAGGATCTGCGCGCGCAGCGAGGCGGGCCTGTCGAGCAGAAAGACCGGGCTCTTCTGGCTGCCGACCTGGATATCGAGCTCGCCGGCCCGCGCAATCCCGAGCACCTCGCTCACCCACTCCGGCACGCCCCCGCGGCTCGCCGGCCGTCCCTCGCGGACAGGCTCATCGCGCCCGCGTTCGAAGAGGGCATAGCTCACTTTCGACTGACCGCTCTTCACCTTCTCCCGCCGCGTCCACACGATGCGCCGGCCCCCTTCGACCTCGAGCGTCACTTGCGCTTCCGTCGCGCCGTGACGGATCAGCGTGTCATCCCCCTCGCCATAGGCGACAGCCCGCAGGCTGGTCGCAGCGAAGGTGGACTTGCCGAGATCGTTATCGCCGATCACCGCCGTCACGCCCGGAAAGAGCGGCACGGTCGTGTCGATGTGCGCGCGGAAATCCTTCAGGCGGATCGAGCGCAACCCCGGAGCCGCATCATCCGGCCACTCGGCCGCGCGCCGCAGCACCTCGACCTGTGCAGCGCCCTCCGCCCCGCGGGTCAGCTTC
>JAJZLX010000521.1 GCA_021850555.1 Pseudomonadota bacterium
ACCCCTTTCCTTCAATTTTATCCGAGAAGTGGCACCGGCACTTAATGAGTTTCCGAAGCGCAGTCGGAAATTATGCAGAGACGGGAAAAAGAAAGCGCCGGGGAAGACCCTGGCACATCGAGTTAGTACTCCTCTGCCCACACTGCCACCGGCTCCACCTCGCCGCGCCAGTTCTTGGCGGGCCAGAGGACTACGTACAAATCGGACCCTGCATCAAAATCGCCGGTACGAAGGGTGGCCGTGCGTGCACTCTCGTCGATCTCTACCGTGACCGGGTAGCGGATATCCGCCTCGTTCCGGTAGTACTCGAGCGCCTCCTCGAAGCGGTCGAATGTCTCTCGGCTCACCGCCGCTCCTCGATCGCATAGTCCATTTCGGAGATTGCACGGGTCATCGGAGCAGCGCGTCCGGATCCGTGCTGCGCAGCTGCACGTGAATTAGCCCGGCCTGGCTGAATCTGACGTCGGCCGCCGCCTCGGTAAACGCAGGGGAGATCGAGGCCAAATAAAGACGGCTATATCCGAGTTTACCAATGACTAACAGTGAAGGTTACTCTGGATTTCATGGGGTCACGCCTTGCAGTTAGAGTGTCTTCAAAGTGGACGGAATGTGCTCAGGAATGTCCAGATCGCCGACGATGAGGTAGATCATGTCGGCGAAGTTGTGCAGACCGCGGAAGCCGGAGGCGCGGTTCTTGGCGATCTTGACGATGCGATTGATGCCTTCGGCGACCGCGTTGGTGAGGGAGCGCTCGATGTAGGTGATGACGTTGTCGTAGTGATCGCGCAAGGTGCCAACGAAGGTGCGCAGGGAAGGCAGGCGGCTTCTCAAGGCGGCGGTCATCCAGCGCTTGAGGAAGGCCTCGGCGCTGGCGAGATAGCTGTAGCTCCAGAACTGCTCGAACTCATCCTTCAGGACCCACGCCCGGTAGATGCGGCGGTTGCCGCGGGCGAGACGGTTGAGCGCGCGGGTGTGCGCCTTGGTGCGTGTGGCCGAGCCCATGCCGAGGAGCCAGCGCAGGCCCTTGACGGATTGGCGTTGCTCGGTCCCGAGTTCTCGCCACTGCTCCTTGCGCACCTCGTCGACCGCTTCATTGAGGGCCTTGACCAGGTGAAAGCGATCGATCACGAGGGTGGCGTTCGGGCAGTGCGCCTTGATGGCTTCGGTGTAGGCGCGACTCATGTCGCTGCTGGCCCAGAGAATGCGCTGCTTCTGGCCGGGGCTCAACGCCTCCGTGAAGAACCGATCGATGGTCTCGCGGCCCTTTCCCTCCCCGACCCATACCACGCAGGCGCGGTCAAGGTCGTAGACCAGGGTGGCGTAGCGATGCCGCTTTTTGTAGGAGATTTCGTCGACCCCGAGGCTCTTCAGCCCGCGCACGGCATGCTCGCTGCGCACCCGGGTGATGATCCGGTGCAGCAGGTCCGAGAGCGTCGAGGTGGGCATGCACAGCAGTTCCGCGGCCGCCTTCTGCGTCATGCTTTGGCAGAGTCGGCAGATGCGCCACTCGTTACGATAGGTGATGCGCGAGAAGGCGGCGGCCCAGGGGATCTCCTCCTGGGCTCGTCCATGGGTCGGGCACTCGATCTCCTTCGGCGCATACCAGAGGATCACCCGCAGGCCGAGCACAGCGATGTCCTGCCAGGAACGGGGCTGGCCGCCCGCCGTGACGATGCGGCCTCGCCGGCCGCACTGGGGGCAGCGGCAGCCGTTCTTGTGAGGCTTGACCGTCAAGTGCAGCTCTCGGCCGTAGTCCTTGAATTCAAAGCGCGTGACCTTCATGTTCTTCAGACGTAAGATTTTCCTCAGCAACTTCAGGTTGCTCATGGGTCTCCTCCTCACACTGTCGAGTCGTATCAACAGGGTGAGTGAGACCCATGCCTTCGCTATTCAACCTGAGCCTGGAGCTTCGGCTCGCAGCTCGAGGCGCTCCCGCCTCCCCGCAGGCCGACAGTCATCGCCCGCCCCCATCTCATCCCTCATGCGCGTCCTCCGGACGCGCTTCTTCGCACTTCCCTGTGCGAAGACTGCGCTGCTATGAGGCCCATGCAAAAGTCATTGGGAGATCCGGATAGAGCCATAAAGACCGCTCTAACGTCTCGCCGCACCCGCGGCGCTGCGGGCTTCGATCTCTGCCGCGCATCGCTCCAGATGCCGGGCCATGCATACGTACAAGTCACGCCGGTCGTCCGCCCAGATGGTCGCGGCGTCCTGAAATCTTTTGGCGGCGAGCTCGATCAGAAAGGCGTTCTCGGATGCGTCCCGAAGCGCGTCCGGCAGGTTGTGGCAGGCCTCTGAGATTCGGCGCGCGGCCTCAACGGGTTGGACCCCTGGGGCAAGACGGTAGGCGCCGCGGCCCTCGCACACTCCGCGAATGTCCACAAGCGCCGCCTGCAGTACCCCGAGGACGGATGCCCGTGGGTCCACCGGCGGCAAATCCGGTGGGCTGTCTGTCGCTCTTACGTCCACAAACGCCAACCCTCACCGTCGACGCGGATGCGCCCTTCTGGTCCAAGATACCAAAAGGCGCACCGGCGGCGAAAAAATAAACTCGACTCAGAGTCGGAAATTCGAGGGGCCATGCTGAATAGGAAGCTGGTATGCCGTAGCCAGTTGATTCTGCTAAGGCATACCAAATTTATCCGGGATACCGGGTGGCGCGTGAAAAAATCGCCGGCGGCGTTACCTATAGGAAGGAATCGGCCACAGCAGAGACTTTCCCATGTCCTCGTTCACGCTTGCGCTCGTCATTGCGGCATCCGCCCTTCTGGTGTCCGTCGTTTTTATCCGCCGTTCGCAGGCCCCGCCGTCGAACCCGGACGTTCCGTTCCCGCCGGCGCGCGATGAGCGCATCGAGGGATACTGGTGCGACACGCCGCGCACGATGCCCTCCAGCAACAATGCCACGGCGATCTCGATCATGAAGGTCGAGTACGGACAGGGGGGCTACCGGGTGTACGGCACTTCGCACCGCGTAGACGGGACGCAGGTCGCGGCCTGGGCCTCAGACGTCGCGATGCTCAAGGACTCGACGCTCTACTATTTTTATCGCGCCGGCACCGAAGCCTTCCTGAACGGACTCGAGAGCGGAGCGGCACAGCTGACCTTCGCGCACGACGGCAACGGCTACCACGGGGTGCTGCAGATCTTCAGCGACAAGCCGCAGCTGGTGCAGCTGCTCGGCCAGCGCATTGCCCACGTACTTCTGGCGAAAGCGCGCCCACCGTTCTCGGAGAACACTGAGCCGGCGCTCGATCACGAGCGTCTCGCCCGCGAGCTGCTCGATCAGGAGAACCTCGAGCACAAGTGGATGACCGCGTAATGCGCGCCGTCGAGGTAGCCCTGTCAAAGGAGCGGATGAAATTCTCCGCCGGGCACTTCACGATTTTCTCCGCGACCGAGCGGGAGAACTTGCACGGGCACAACTTCACAGTCGGGGCGGTGTTTACCACCGAGGTTCCCGAGGAAGGGCTCGCCTGCGATTACGCGGTGCTCAAGCACCACGTGCAGGCGATCTGCGACCGCCTCGATGAAAAGGTGCTGATCGCGAGCAAGTGCCCGCACCTCGAGATCACCGAGAAAAGCGGCCAGGTGTGCATCCGCTTCGCCGGCGAGCAGATGCTCCTGCCGGCGCACGACGTATACGCGCTGCCGATCTCGAATGTGACGATCGAGGAGCTCTCGATGCTCTTCCTCGGCGAGCTGCTCGGGTCGCTCCCCGGTGAGGTCAAGCCGCTGGTGCGCTCGGTGGCAGTGCGCATCAGCTCAGGACCCGGCCAGGGTGCGACTTCCAAGTGGAGGCGGGTCGATGCCGAGCGCTAGCCCAGAGGCGCAAGGCGCCGATGTCGGTCTACTGATCATCACCGGCGGCGGCTCCGGAATCGGGGCCGCCGTTGTACGTCAGGCGGCCGCTGACGGGTGGAGAGTGCTCAGCCTCTCAAGGTCAGGGATGCGCGAGCCCCTCACGCGGGAGCAGCTGACCCGCGTGGAGTCGGTCCAGCTCGACCTGGTGCGCGATTGGCGAGAGAGCGCCCTCGCCTTCACCCAGAGCGTGCTTTATCGCCACACTCGCGGTGCTCGGCGCATCGCGCTCGTGCACAACGCGGCCTTCTCATTCAACGACACCGCCCAATCGCCGCTCATCCGCGACATGAGCGCGCTGATCGAACTGTCGACCGTGATCCCGGCGCGAGTCAACGGGCTATTGATCCCGCGCATGCAGCCCGGGTCCTCGATCCTTTTCATAGGTTCGACGCTCTCCCACAAGGGCGTTGCGGGAAGCCTCAGTTACGTCACGGCCAAGCACGCCCTCCTCGGGCTTGCCCGCGCCACCGCCAAGGATCTCTACGGCACCGGGATCCACTCCCTCAGCATCTGCCCCGGTCCGACCGAGACCCCGATGCTGCGCTCGCTCTACGGCGAGGAGCGCTTTGGCATGTTCGAGCCGCTGATGAGCGAGGGGCGCCTGGCAAGCCCAGAGGAGATCGCTCGCGTCGTGCTCTTTGCGGCCGCGAGTCCCCAGATGCACGGAGCGCTGATCGATGCGGCATTCGGCGAGCACCTGTGAGTCGGGTGGCGAGATGGCCGACGGCAGCGCCTACATCCCGTCTCGAGCGAAGCGCCAGCAACAGATCGAGCCTGTGCTCGAGCCGCTGAGCGGGCCAGTGCAAAGCAACGGCCGCCCCTGGCGATACCTCGTGGCTCTAGCGAGCTGCCTCCTGGCAGTGGCGCTCTGGGGCACGGTCTACCCTGTCTATGGAAGAGCGATGCGAACCGTCGATCCCCTCACCATCGGTGTCATCCGAAATATCATCATCGCGCTTGCAAGCGCCGCGGGACTGCTCGTCCTCGAGGGCCCGCGCGCCTTCAAGACCACGCGCAGGGAGTTCTGGCTCGCCGCCGGCGCGGGCGTCATCGGCGTCGTCGGCTTTGGCATCCTCACCTTCGTGGGGGAGCACCTCGCGGGTACCGGGTCGAACGCTGCGAAACTCACCGCCGTCTACGCGATGGCGCTGATGGTGCTCTGGGAACTGGCGAGCCTCATCCAATCGACGAGCCTGCCGGGGCTGCTCGAGTTCGCACTCGTCCTCGGGGCCTACGCGGGCCTCGCCCTCATGATCGACGGGGGCGGAGTATCGGGGCTGTTCTCGCTCCAGGGCCTCCTCGCAGGCGGGCTCGTCCTCGCAGGCACCGCCTGCTGGATGGGGTACACGGTGTTATTCCGGAAATTCGGCGCTTGGTCGGTGCTGAAGTTCTCCGCGATCACGTTCCTCCTCGGCACCGGCGCGTTCACCGTGCTCGATGTCTTTGCGATCGCCTCGGGCATTCTGCCCGTGCCGCGCGTCTCCGCACTCCTTGCAGGCTCCACGGACTATCTCTACCTCGGCCTTCTCACCGGGGTCGTGCCGCTGATCCTCTGGAACCGCAGCGCACGGGTGATCACCCCGGTTAACGCGTTGATGTTCATGAGCGTCGGGACCGCGGTCACCGTGCTGATCGCGAATCACATGGGGGGGTATAGGGACGACGGCGCCGCGATGATCGTAGGCGGGAGCGCCATGATTCTCGCCATCGGCATCTACAGCGCCATGCAGTACCGCAGCGCGCTTCATGCCTCTGCGTCGCAGTCTCGGCCGGCCCACAAGGTGAGGGCAGCTACCCTCTTGTCCGGTTTCCCCCGCCGCCGCTCGCTATAGACCATCAGGTCACTAGCAAGAGGATGGACATGGCTTCCAGGAGGAAGAAGAAACACCGCCTGCTCGATGTGGAGTTCTACATCGAGACGGCCGAGTTGCACGGTGAGATCTCCGACGGAGATCACGAACCCGGGGATCTGTGCGTGTTCCTGCGCCGCATGTGGAAACTGCTCACGCCCGAGCAGCGCCTCGCATTCGCCAAGGATGAAGACGTCCGCGACACGCTTCAAGCGGTCCGCGACATGGACGAGCTTACTGAAGAGCTCTCCGATTAATTCGAACACCCCGGGGATCTTCCCCGGGGTTTTCATTGCTTTCCGATCGGCCCGTAGCAAGGCCGCTTCAGTAGGTTGCCGCCGTCCCCGACCTCGGCCGGAGAATTCGCTCGATTCTCTTCACCACGGCGGGCCGGCGATCGCCATGAAGACCGCCGCACGCTCAAATCCGCGTCGGCTTGGACCTGGGGGAATCCCCAGATAGGGGAATTGCCGCCGGAGGCCGGAGCTACGCCCTGGAGCTTTGGTGGGCCCGAGACACTAGGCTCTGGAGCACAGAGGACTTCGCGCGCTTCGCGCCGGCAGCAGCTTGATCCGACGCCGTGGCGTTCTGAAACACCTGCCAGATCGCAGGGTGCATGCGGCGCTTTCCGTACTCCCAATCCTGCCAGGAGCGAAGTGCAGAGAGGCACTTCTCGGCCGCGGCTTTTTGTGTCAGTCCGGCGGCTTTGCGGGCCGCGAGAATCGTCTTCGGGGAGGGGCTGCGCCAGCGTTTTGGAGGCCGGGCGCCGAGCTTAACGCGGACGTCTCCCCGCGCATCAACCGTCACCCCCACCGCGTGGGTCTTGCTCACTTTCAGTGGCGCACCA
>JAJZLX010000755.1 GCA_021850555.1 Pseudomonadota bacterium
CGCTGTATCTCGGTATTCTGCTGTTCGTCGCCGCGGTGATCGGCATCGGGTTGATGATTTCCTCGATCGCCGTCACGCAGCAGCAGGCGCTGCTCGGCGCGTTCCTGTTCATGGTGCCGTCCATCGTGCTCTCGGGATTTGCGACCCCGATCGCGAACATGCCGCCGATCATTCAGGCTCTCACCTGGCTCAATCCGATGAGGCACATTCTCGTCATCGTGCGCGGTGTGTTCCTGCAGGGTGCGACAACCGGCGCGTTCCTGCCTGAATACGCCGTGATGGCTGCCCTCGCCGGCAGCAGCCTGATGGCGGCCGGTTGGCTCTTTCGCCGGCGGATTTACTGACGGTCGAACGGGCCATGGGCGCGGCGGGATCGTCCATGGATCGGGCGACGGCGCAGCTCGCTCGATGCGGTGTTTTTCAGCGGGCTTGAGACCGATACCGATGAGCCTGGTGGCAACACGTGCGTGCGTGCGCTCATGCGGCCGTCGCGGGGCTGCTCGTCATGACCTCGGGAAGCGGGCCTGGAGCGTCACAGGCGGTGCCAGTAGGCGTTCTCGATGGCGGGAATCTCGCCGATCTTGGCGGCAATCAGGGACAAACGGCATTCCGCAAGGCCGGCGACATCCACGCGAATGTGCAGCGTCTCGTCCGATCCGAATTCCGCCAGAACGCGGCGAGGCACGACGTTCAGCGTCTGGAAAAAGCTCACGACGCGGGTGAGCGCGCCCGGATCACAATCCGCCCGGACGCGCAGGCACAGCAGCTGGGTGACCTCTTCAATCGCTTCTTCTGTGACCATGGAAACTCGCCCTCATCTCAATCCGAGCTGAACCAAACACGTGACAACCCCGGCTTTCGGCGAAAGCCGGGCATCTAATGAGCTCGATTGAATGGAGGCGGATGTCCATGGTGCCGACGGCGGGATTATGCGTTCTACGATGCCAAAAGTCACGCCGTGTCCCGAGTCGGCGCTGGAGCGGATGTCGGGAAAAAGTCGGGCAGGGACCTCACGCCGGCACCGCGCGAGCCGGCGCCTGCGCTCCTCGCTCAGGTGCCGCAGCCCGCCGCCAAGGGCCGCGAATCGCCGGCACCTGAGTGCCGAGTGATCGGCGCGGGTGGCTGGGCCGCATGCGCGGGGAAGCGCGGCGCGTGCCCGATGACCATGACCGGCGGGCCATCGGAGATCAAATGGAAGCCTCCGTCGTCCGGATGCGGCGCGATCGCCCAATCGTAGAGCGTACGGGCATCCTCCAGAGCGGGGTCGCGGGGCCGGCCGTAATACTCATTCTGCATCTGCTCGTCGTACAGACCGATGCAACCGTGCGAGGCGGCATACCCGGGCAGGTCGCGGCCGTGGATCCAGTCGCTGATCCCAGTCCGAGCGGTGAAAAATCTCAGCGCATAATGCATCGGGTACGGTGTGTGGGTCCCCTCCAGGTCGTAGAGCGAGGAGCTGTGCAGCCGGTCGTAGGCGCTCACCTTGAACAGACCGACCGGTGTGGGATGGGCGCCACCGCCCGAGGTGATGGGAAAGGACATGACCCGCTTGCCGTATGCGTACGCACCCAGGAACTGCTCCGTGAGATCGACGAGGATGAATTTCGCAGCGGTGGCCGCGGGGGCATAGCGCGCCGGCATGGGTGTGAACTCGGCCACCTGCTGCAGATGCAGCGGAACCTTGATCCGCACCCCGGGGTAGATGTGACGCCGATCAATGCGGTTGAAGCGCAGGACATCCCGCCAATGCGACCGGAAAAGCCCGCGGACAGTGTCCCGGCGAGCGATCCGATGGCAGGTCCAGAGGATGCGGGCATCACTTGGATAATGGATCTCGCACGTATTCGGCACTGGCTGCGCCAATGCCGCGTGCGCCAAGGCGAGCGCCAGGCTCGCGGCCGGCCAATGGGCACGATGCCCGCGCGGTCTGACCATCACTGTATGCTCCTGATGACTTGTGGAAATCCATGCTCGGTGCCGCAGAGGATGGGACGGATGAGACTGCGACCGATCGCGCATCCGGGCGGGCCGCGCGGAACTGATCAAAGACACCGGTCAGGGCTGCTGCCGAAAATGCAGGGCGCCGAGCGGAGGTGGCGCGCGACGGACACTGGTCTTGGCGTGCGGGCGCTGAACAGGTCCGGCTGAACGAATGAAAAATCGCGGGCGGTTCACAGCAGTCGGAATCGTACGGAGAGCTCTCCAAGCATCATGCCTCGCGGGTGGCGTCACCCCCGGGGTCGCGCTTGCCTCGGGGATGCAGGTCCGGGCTCTGCGAACACCTCGCGCATTCTCGAGCGGCGGGTCAGCCGAGGGGATCGGGAGATCTACCTAATCGGTCCAGCCCCGCCCCGGTCGTCCCCGCAGGTCCCGCCCGCCTTCGTACCCCGGACCGCGATGAGGCATCGCTCGGCTGCGGGGGGCGAGCGGCCTGGGTTGCCACTACGCAAAACTACCGATATCGGGGATGTCGCCAATGAACGTATTGTGACCTTTTTTGCGTGAACAGCGCGCCGATGCATTCTCCAGAAGACGTGAAACTGGTAGGTATGAGCCTGGGAGGCGCCGGCGCCGCATTCCTCGTCGATGAGTCGGGAACCATCCGGTTCGCCACCGCGCAAGCCTGTCACATGCTCGGGTACCTGCCGGGGGAGCTCGAGGGCCGAAGTGTCGAGTCGCTGGTGCCGAAGCGGCTTCGTCTGGCACATATCGGTCATCGCCTGCGCTTTACCGATGACCAACGGACACGGCCGATGGGCGCGGGGCTTGAGCTGTTCGCGCTGCGCAAGGATGATGTGGAAATCCGAGTCGACATCAGCCTCACTTCGATCCAGCGTGGACTGGAGACGCTGACGATCGTAACGATGCGCTTGCGAGCCTCTCAGTCGGGAACCTCGCCCGCAGGTCAGCTCGACACCCCGTAAGCCTCGGCCGTGAGGACCGCGCCGGTGGCCGCCAGTTCCTGATGAACCGGTTCCTCAGAGCTGCGCGCCGGATGCGCGCTCATCACCGCAGCCGACGTCGATGGCCAGCAATTCCTCCAGCGCTTGCAGCACCGGTTCGACGTTGAGCGAGGCCAGTGTTCGGGCCGGCGTCGAGACGACTCGACCGATGGTGCCGTAAGGTCCCCAGTGCAGGCCACCGGCCCCCGCGAACATCGCGACCACCGGCTTGCGGAAAGCCGATGCAACGTGGGTCACAGCCGTGTCCGGCGTGAGAACGACGTCGCAGGTGGCGATGAGCGCCATCATCTGCCGCGCGCTGGTGGTTTCGTCCACCCGTACCGCGCAGGCCTGCCCAATGCGCCGCTTGGACTCCTCGTCGACAGGGGCGCCGAGGATCAGCACCTGCAAATCCGGAAATCTCTGGCGTACCCGTCGGACCGTCGCTATGTAGTGCTCTTGCGGCCAGCGGCGCCAAGGCGCCTCAGCCGAAACGTTTACCGCCAGCCTGCGTCGGCGCCCGAGGCTACCGAGCGCCGGGTTGCGGCCTTCCCCGATTCTCCAGAAGGTCTCCGCTGCGGAAAGTTCAGCGGGCAACAGATAGATTCTCGGCGGCCATCGTCCCCAGCCGGTTCCCGACGGATCGCACGCTGCGTCGTTTTGTCCGGGTGGGCTACCGCGCTGCGCAGTGTTTCCCTCCGATGGCGGGCTGCCCAGAGGATCGATGCCGAAGGGACGCAGCAGAGCTGCGCTGTGGTCCACGTAGTGCATCGCACCGGCTACCCGCGGCACGGACAGCGTGAGCGCAAAATCATTGCCTCGGCCTCCCACCCCGATCCTATGCCTTGCGCCGCTCGCCCACATGATGAGTACCGAGGTGAGGGAAGGGCCGGTGACCATCGCATCCAGCACGGCGTCGTACTGCTGCC
Source organism: Pseudomonadota bacterium (assembly GCA_021850555.1). The sequence goes on from JAJZLX010000755.1 coordinate 3,872, forward strand.
GCCTCGCGTGCACAAGGGCAGCCAAGAACGTCCACGGGCGCGCCTTCTGGACGCGGTAGACCCTTCCTACGTCGGGGTTGCCATCCAGAACTGACGCATTGCGCGCCGATGCCAGCACATCGATGGTAACCGTCGGTTGCGCTCGCTTGATGGCATGGAGTATGCCGGTTACGAGCACCATGTCTCCGATGTGATCGTAGCGCAGATAGAGGATGCGGTGCGGACGTACGTGCCATTGCGGAACCGCCTGTGTGGGCGGGGTGCGGATGAGCCGCTTCAGTGCCGCAATCACCAGGAGCTTCAGTCGTCGCTCCAGGGGGCGAAACCTGTCCTGCCAGCGATTCCTCACGCGAAGGCCCTGGCGGCGATGCGATCCGCCCAGGTCACACAGAAACGAATCCCGGCTCGTCGCGCGCGCGGACATGCGCCTGCGCGTCGTGGAGCTGGCGGCCACGACGGCGGGCACAAGGATTGCGCGATCGCAGCGGCTGACACATGTTCCCTCTGGTCGACTGCCTTCGCTAGATCATCACGATGCACCGAGGTGACAACGCCCGCGGATCGGACATCGTACACGCAGGCAGCCGAATACATCATACCGTCAGTCCGGGACAGCCAAGTCGCCACTACCGCTGGCCGGCGTGCGAGTGGCCTTCGCCTTGCGCCACCCGCAGACACTTTCATTCTATCATAGACTTTCTCTCGCAAAGTAAAGCAGGCGGCGCGTGTGCGCGCGGGAAAGCAGCTGTCCTTGAACTGCAAAGCCGTCACGCGCCGTGCCGCGACGCGGCTCAGAGCGGCGGCGGGACGGGGATTCGGGCTTGGGTTCAGCCAGAGCGCGTCCGGGCCGCCCGTTGGAGCGCGATCGCGCAGATTACGCTTCCGTCGTACGGTTGCGCAGGGTGCCGACCCACAGGAACAGGAACGGAAGCAGATACATCAGCACATTGCCGAGGACATTGCCGCGGACGCCCGTACCGGCCGTCGAATAAGGTCCTCCGAATGCCTCGGCGGTGCACCACACTCCCAAGGAATACGCCATGCCGAACAGAATGACCCAGCGTAGCCATTTGCTGCCGATCTGGTTGGCACCGAGCAAGCCGATGGCGATCACGGTTTCGGACAGGCCCACGACGATCGCGATCAGTACGGGTCCGACCGCGTGGATGATTTCGGCGACGAAACCGAGCCAGGCGGCGACCCAGGCGGGTTGACCGGCGATCACCCCGGTAATCTGGCTGGTGAAGTGAAACATGAACGCCGGCAACCATTTGAGGGCGGCGTCGAACAGCCACAGCAAGCCGAACCAGAGTCGCGCCGCTTCCCACAGGCGCCCTCGGGCCTCGGGCACGCCGCGCGTGGCGCTCTTCAGATCCGGTGCAACGGACAGCACGAAAAGGAAGGTGATCGCATAGTCGACAAGAACGCCCGGGTCGGTTTGTCCGCCGCTGTATGGAAATCCGAAGCCATTGAAGAACACCCAGCACAGCAGGCAGTAGACGATGCCGACGCGTGCCGCCAGAGCGACCTTCCTGCCGCTCAACAGTGAAATGCCGAGCAGGATGGCAATCACGACCATGATGCCCGCGATGACTTGCGGACCAACGGCCTGCGCGGTGCGCACCGCAGCCACCAGCAGCGGCCGGATCCCCTCCGGGACCGTCGCGGCGGGCTTGGCGAGCGCGTGGATGAAATTGGCCTTGGCGGCCGGCGCGAACAGCCACGCCATTGCCTGGAAAGCCGCGTTGATCAGCCAGACCACCCCGAAAATCCGCACCAGCGTGCGCAGTGCCGGGTCCTGTGCGGAGTCAAATTTGGGCGCCAATTGCATGCTCAGCTCCATGGGTTTGAGAGTGGGGGTGTCTGGCCATCGGAGCAAACCGGGAGGCCCGGACGTCGTGCCAGTATACCGATACTTCGGGAACGCTTGACCAGTCGTCGGACGGTGCGGCGGGAGCGGCGCGCGGCCGGCAGCGGGATCACGGACGTGCCCGCGATGTGGCAGGTGATGAGTATGGAAGAGGAGCCTCGCCGTTCACGGGAATCGCAAGACCTCGCAACTCTGACCAAGACGCGCATGGCAATGCCCTTCGGATGTCGGGTGGACGCTCCACGGTCACCGGCATATCGTTGCCAGCCCGGCGGGCCGGCGCCCCAAACACCTGCGGGCAGACCCCGGCAAGGCACAGACAACTCGTCGAGCTCCGGGTTCCCAGGATGCCAAGTTGCGAAGCACTCTGTCCGGCCCGCTTACCGTGCCGGCGCGCGCAATCCCAATTTCCGGTACAGCATGGCTCTAAAGCGCATGATGCGTGCGGCATTTCGGCCGAAGTCACTTTCCCCGATGCGGGACTCGGACCTGACGTCCAGCCGGCTGCCGTCAGCCTCCGATTCGATCCGGATCACGACATCATCGGTGAATCCGAACCAGAACGTCGTGCTGCTCGCCTCGATGATCCCGAGATGGGGGTGCTCCGAATCGAGCTTCCAGCCCATGCCCTTGACGGTGCGCAGCGCGGCCGTGAACACCTCGCTCGCGGGCAGCTTGAAGAACATCGGCCGGATGTACGGATATGCCTTCTTCTGAAGAGCCGCAAGCTTCGGTCCGCCATAAACCGTGGAATTGGTCGCGTGGGCGGCGGCTCGCAGCGCCACGACATCCGGCAGGAATTGCGGCGGGTTC
>JAJZLX010000122.1 GCA_021850555.1 Pseudomonadota bacterium
AGACTGCCACGGATGATGCGCCGCTCGGCATGCTCGATACCATTGTGCGTCTGAAGCGCCGGGAGCAATGGCCGTATGCCGCAGTGCCGCGCTTTTACGCGCGCTGGCCGCATTGGCTGCAGTGGCCGTTCCGGCACACGTTCTGGCCCGACAAGCGCCGTGTGACGGTCGATCAGCTGGAAAACGGGTATATGGGGCCCGCCGGCACGTTCCACGAGGGCCTCAATCAGGCCCTCGATATCCCGGGTTTGCCGCCCTATTGGACGATGCCCGTGGCCAATCGCACCAATATGGTGAACAGCGGCAGCAAAACATTGATCGGCATCCGCGTGACCGGCGCGAATCTCACGGTTCTGGGTAAGCTCTCGAACGATATCGCCCGTGCGATCACGCCGGTTCAGGGCACGCTGAGCGCGATCGCCAATCAGCCGCTCGGGGGCTATTACCTCGATATCAAAGTGAAGCGCGACGTCGCAGCCCGCTACGGCTTGACGGTCGGTGCCGTCCAGCGCGTCATCGGCATGGCGATCGGAGGCGAGAAGATCGGCACCATGGTCCTTGGCGTCGAACGCTATCCGATCGACCTGCGCTACCCGGTCAATCTGCGCGATAAACCCGAGGCGCTGCGGCAGATTCCGATCATGCTGCCCGGCGGCGGCAGTATCCCCCTCGGCATGGTTGCGAGGATCCGCTACGACGCCGGGCCCCCATCGATCGACAGCTACGATACCCGCACAGTCAATTACATCAACGTGACCACGCAGGTGTCGGATCTCCTCGGCTATGTGCACCGGGCCGATGCCGCCATCACCAAGGGGGTTACGATGCCGCCTGGCTACACCTACGAATGGATCGGTCAGTACCAGCAGATCCGCGCCGCCAATGAACGGCTCGCCATCGCCGTCCCGCTCGTCCTGTTCGCCATCGTGGTGCTGCTCTTTCTCGCCACGGGGAACTTCCGGCGCGTGCTCGGCGTGCTGCTCGCGGTTCCCTTCGGGCTCGTCGGGGCGTTTTGGGGCTTGTGGTTCATGCACTACCAGCTGTCGGTGGCGGTGTGGGTCGGCGTGATCGCGCTCGCGGGGCTCGCGGCCGAGATGGGGTTGGTCCTGCTGGTCTATCTCGATGTGAGCGTGCGGGAATTCCGCGACAGCGGTCGGCTGCGCAGCCGCAGCGATCTGTTTGATGCCGTTTATTCCGGTGCCGTGCGTCGCATCCGGCCACAGACCATGACGGTGCTCGCGGCGCTCGCGGGGCTCACGCCGCTGCTGTGGGCCCAGGGCTCGGGAGCGGACGTGATGCGCCATCTCGCCGTGCCGATGATCTTCGGCCTCATCACGAGCTTCTTCCTGGAGCTGCTGGTGTTGCCGACGCTGTATTACATCGCGATGAGTTACGCGCTTCGTCACCATATCGAGCCGCGTACTCCGCCAGATGCCGGAGAAGGGCATCCGCAGCTGAATCTGGGAGACAGCGTATGAGTCTCGGCATGCCATACTGGCCGTCGCCGCGCTGGTGTGCGCTGTTGGCGATTGGGGCTGCGACCACCGTCGCAGGATGCACGTTCATGCCGCGCGGAGCGCATACGCTACAGCGTCAGGCCGTGCTTGCGGGACAGCCATTTCTGAAGGCCCCACATGAGCGGAATCTGCCTCCACTGCCCGCCGTACCGGCGCCCCGGGAACTCGTCCGCCGCGCTCTGCTCAACAGCCCTGACGTTGAGGCCGCCTATTGGCGGTGGCGCGCGGCCATCGAGGCGATCGCGCAACGGGGCACCGAGATGACCGTTCCGGCGCTCGGGACGACCGTCAGCCTCAAGAACGGGGCAGCGAGCTACGGCAGCACCATGCTCCAGCTCGCCAATATGAGCAGCGCGCCCATTGAATGGCCGAGCAAGCCGCTCGCCGAGACCCGAGCTGCGCTGCAACGGGCGTATGCCGCCGGATGGCAGTACCGTCGGGCTCAGTTTGCCGTGCGCCGGCAAACCCTCGATGCCTGGTACAAGCTGGTAGCGGACTCGGCGATGCTGGATCTGCTGCGCCGGGACGCGGTACTGCTGCGCGAACTGGACGCCTTTGCCCGAGCACGCATCGAGGCCGGTGCAGTCTCGCCCACCGCCGTTCTCACGGTCGAGAACGGGCTGACTGGACTGCGCGCGAGGATCACCGCCGTATCCTCGGAGCTGCCCGCCGACCGCGCTGCCCTTAATCGCCTCATCGGCCGACCGGTGCGTCGGCCGCTGCGCGTACCGGAGAAGCTTCCGCGTACGCCAATGCCGCAGAGCGGTCTGACTCGCCTGTTGACCCTGGCAGTGCGCCGCAATCCCGATCTGGCGGCATTGCGCCGGGATATTCACGCGGATCGCATCGACATCGAGCGTGCCAAGATGAACTACATTCCCGACTTCATGCTCGCCGCCGCGACGAGCCTCGACGGTATCGCGCAGAACCTCGGCGGCGCGATCATGTTTCCGTTCGTGCGCTACCAGGCGATCAATGCCGCCATTCGGCAGAATCGCGACTGGCTGCGTGAGAGTGAGGCAGAACTGCGCAGTGCGCGGCTGAGCATTGCCGCACGGGTCGTGGCCGATCTCGTGATGGTTCAAGGCGATGCTCGGCAAATCAATTTGTATGAGAGTGTCTTCTTGCCGCGTCTGCAGCGTCTCGCAGCCTTCACGCGCACCGATGTCGAGCAGAACAGGGCGCCAATTGATGAGCCGGTTCAGATCGAACGGACTCGCATAGAGGTCCAGGAGACCATTCTCGAGCTGCGACTCAATGAGGCCGAGCGTCAGGCCGACGTTGACGCCCTGGTCGCCGCGCGGCTCGAAAACGCCAAATAGTCTTCGTCTGTCAGAAAATTCATGGAGTCACGAAAGATATTTGTCAAGCCAGTGGACGGGTCGTGCCCGGCCGTGACAAACATGGCCTGTACATGAATAAGCCGCGTGAGCAGCTCGTAGACGATCGATGTGCGGGTGTTGTCGCGCATCGCCGCACATTGATGCTGGGGATTGAAGGCAACCGCGGCAGTCGACCCGCGCCTCGTGCCCATCGGTGGCACCTACGTGTGGAGCACCAATCCCTGCACGACATCACGGCGAAGTCGCAGTGGTTCGATGAGGCCGTGCTTGGACGGGTGCGGGAGTGCGTGAGTCCGACGATTCAGTTGAAGACCAACGCAGGTTGCCAGTGGATGGTGAGTGAATCAGACAACGATCGGCCACAGCAAAGCATGCAAGCGCGCCCGGCGATGGTCGGCTCAAGACCGAACCGCACCGTCTGTGCAGGTTCATGCCCGATGTTCCCGGGGCGCCAGTCATTGGCTGCCGCCCATTCGATGTAAGCGTCACACCGGGGACTGTCTGGTCGGATGGGCGTCCGCCCGGTAATAGACCCGCGCAGTTCACCACGAGAGGTGCTGCGACATGGTCCGAAGATCGACTGGGATTTCAGAGGGAGCCGTAATTCGAAGGCAAAGGCGGTGGAGCGCGAGGGATCGCGCGAGATGGCTTGAGCGCTTCGAGCGCAGTGGGCTGAGCGTGCGGGTTTTCTGCCGCAGGCACCGGGTGCCGGTATCGACGCTGCTTTTCTGGCGGCGCCGGGCGCGGCAGGCAGCGGGACCGACTGCCGGCGTGCTGGTTGAGGTGCCGTCGGCGGCGGTCAGCGAGGCGGGTGCCACCGCAGGAGCGCGGGGCGTCGCGATCCGGCTGCCGAACAATATCGAGCTCGAGGTTTCGGAGCAGACCGATCCGAAGTGGGTGGCGAGGCTCATCAGGGAGGCAGCGGCATGCTCGGGCTGAGTGATCAGACGCGGGTCTTCCTCAGGCCCGGAGTGACCGACGGGCGGCTGTCGTTCGAGGGATTGCGAGCGTTGGCGGTGAACGTGATCCGCCAGGACGTGCTGGCCGGGCACCTCTTCGTTTTCTGCAACAGGCGCCACAACCGCATCCGCTGTTTGTACTGGGACGGCAGCGGCTTTTGGGTGGCGACCAAGCGTCTCGAGCGCGCGACCTTCGATTGGCCGAAGACCGAGCAGGCGGTGATGGAGATGAGCGTGGCGCAACTGCGGCTGCTGCTCGAGGGCTTCGAACTCAAGAGACGCCGCGGTTGGTACCGGCGCGAGGAGAAACTGCAGGCGCCGAAGCCTGAGCCTGAACTTCTCGCAACGCGCACGCTCTAACATCACGTGACTGACGCTGCGAACGAAAACACCAACATCCTCTGCGAGGACATGTCCGCCCTCAGGGAAATCGTCGAGAAGCAGCGTACGGAGCTGGCCGCACTCCGTACGCTGCTCATCAACGAGCGGGCGCTGCGCGAGCGGGCCGAGTCGAAGCTGCGGGACCTGCTGCGACGGCTCTATGGACCGAAGAGCGAGAAGCTCACCGACGAGCAGCTCGCGTTGTTCGGGCTCGCGAACGTTCCGGCGTTCTCGGTGCAGCCGAGGCCATCGAACTCGGCGAACTCAGGTGCCGAGAAGGGCAAGCGACGCCATGGCGGCGGCGGCCGGCGCCGCGAGCCCGAGCATCTGCCGATCGGGGATACGGTCCGCCTGGATCTGCCCGAGGAGCAGAGGACGGGCTTGGTCCTCATCCGTCACGAGATCAGCTGGGAGATCGACTACCGCCCGAGCAGCTTCTTTCGCCGGCAGTTCATCCGCCCGGTCTATGCCCACCCGCAGCGGCTCCATGCCCCGGTGATGGCTCCGATGCCGCCGCGCGTGATCACTCAGGGAATGGTCGGCCCCGGCTTCGTGGCCCACACCCTGGTCAGCAAGTTCGTGGACCACTTGCCCCTGTATCGTCAGGAGTCGATCGATGCCCGCGCCGGGGTGGTGATCTCGCGACAGGCGCGCTTCCGCTACGTGCGCGAGGCAGCGTACCTGCTGATCACGATCTACCAGCAGCTGAAGGCCCTGATCCTCGCCAGCGGCTACGTCGAGGTCGATGAGACCTTCGTCAAGCTCCTCGATCGCGATCGCAGCGGCTGCGCCCACACGGCCTACCTCTGGACGTACCTCTCGATCCACGACAAGGCGGTGCTCTTTGAGTTCTCCCCCTCCCGCGGGGCGGACAATCCCCGAGCCTTCTTCCCCGCCGACTGGCGGGGCGTCGCGCAGACCGACGGCTACCAGGTCTACCCGAGTGTCTTCCGGGATCGCCCGAACATCATCCACCTCGAGTGCATGGCGCATCTGCGCCGCAGGGTGGTAGAGGCGGTGCGCGCCGATGAGCTCGAGGCGCTGGCACTGCTGAAGGACATCACGGAGCTCTATCGCATCGAGCGCGAGGCTGACGTCAGGGGCTTGAGTGTCCTGCAGCGCGGCTACTGGCGGCACGGCCTTGCGAAGCCGGTCCTGAAGCGTCTGCAGCGGCGCTTCCTGGCACTCTCGGCCACGGCGCTGCCGGCCAGCAGGCTCGGCGAGGCGGTCACGTACGCGAATAACCGCTGGCCGCATCTTGCCGGCTACGCCAAGGTCGGCTTCGGCCACGTGAGCATCGACCAGAACCCCGTCGAGCGGATGATCCGCCCGACCAAGGTCGGTTCGCGCAACTGGCTCTTCATCGGCAATCCCAAATCCGGCTGGTGCTCGGCGGTGATCTACTCGATCGTGGGGACATGCCGGCTCCTTGGCGTCAATCCCGAGGCGTATCTGACCTGGGTCTTGCCCAGGCTCGCCGCGGCCACCAACAGGACCGCCGCCGCCCTCCTGCCGCACGACTACGCTCGAGAGCATCCGCCGGATAGCGGCTGATCAGCCCGGCCGCACCGTCACCTTCGCCTTGATCGAGCGGGCGATGAAGCACCGCTCGTGCGCGAGCTCGTGCACCTTCGCGATCGCCTCGGCGGTGACCTCGTAGTGCGGATCGAACCTGATCTTCGGGTACAGGATCACCTCGCTCACCCAGATCTGCTCAGGGGCGCTCTCGCTCAATACCCCATGGGCCCGGTCCAGGTAGCTCGCCACCTCGATCCCCATCCCGAACGCCACGTTCAGCCACGAGAGCATGTGCGCGCTCGCCACCGCCGCGACGAACATGTTCTCCGGGTTCACCGCTGCTCGGTCGGTGAACGCCTTCGGCAGCATCGCCGGGGAGTCGGAGGCCTTCAGCTTCGCCCCGCCCACCAGGTGCCAGAGGTGTTCGCGGGAATACTTCCCCTTGGCCCCTGCCCATTTGCCCCGCTGCCAGTCAATCGTCGCCAGATGCACCGTCTCCGGTGCGTTCTCGTCGCCTGCCGCCGTCGTGCCCACTCGCCGCTCCGCTCGCTTTCGAGCGCGTAGACAAGCAGAGCCGGCCCTATCCCGTCAAATCAGTAGACGCTGAGACGCTTACCATTCGATGGAGGTAACTACCATGAACAAGCGAGTCTTGATCCATCTGGTCCTGGCGGGCTTCACGTTGGTATCGGCCACGGCCTTCGCCGTGACGGATACCGAGCTTCAGGCATGCTTCAAGGCGCATAGCCAGCTGATGGAGAAGCCCGCGCTGCGCAATCTTGTCAGTTGCTGGCGGGAGCATGGGTATCTGATGAAGCGAAAGACATAGACGA
>JAJZLX010000436.1 GCA_021850555.1 Pseudomonadota bacterium
CCGCATGGCAAACCTGATCATCATCTCCTGGCGTAACATCCCCGCGCAGGTGATCGTCAAGCGCGGACGCGAGACGGCCAAGGTGCAGCTCTCCCAACGCTTTCAGGAAGCGGTGGACCGGGCCGCGATGCGCGCCGGCCGCGGCACATCGAACGCCTACCTTGCCGACTGGCAGCGCAGCCCGCCCCGCCCCTGCGCAGATGACCTTCAGGGCGAGGCTGCCGCGGAGGCCACTCGGCTGGAGGCGGCCTACAGCGACGAGCGCCTCGAGCAGCTCGTGCGCTCCAAGGGCGTCGATTCCTCTTCGGACACCCCCTTCTCTCCCGAGCCGAGCGAGGCCTGATGTACGCACTGCGGCTCTGGTCGGTGCGCCACGCGCGCGGCCTCAACACCTTCTATCGCGGCTTCGAGACCGTCCTGACCGGTTTGCATCCGCTCTTCAGGCGCTTGGGCTACGAGCGCCTCGAGCGCCCCGTGGCCGCCGTCGAGCACTCGGTCAAGGGGCTGTTGTTCGACTGCAGGATGTGCGGCCAGTGCGTGCTCTCCTCCACCGGCATGTCCTGCCCGATGAACTGCCCCAAGCAGCTTCGCAACGGCCCCTGTGGCGGCGTACGCGACAACGGCCATTGCGAGGTGCGCCCCGAGATGAAATGCGTCTGGCATCAGGCGGTCGCCGGCAGCGCGCGCATTAGGGGAGGCCGTGAGGCGTTGAGGGAGGTCCAGCTCCCGGTGGACCGGCGGCTGCAGGGTCGATCCTCGTGGCTGCGCGTGGCGCGCGAGCGCGCCGGAGCGGCCGCGTGATCTTCGAGGACGAGCCGGTCCCGGGCTATCCGCTGCCGATCCTGCCGGGTCACACCTCCCCCGGACGGCTCGAGCGGGTTCTGCGCGCCGGTCAGTTCGCCGTGACCACCGAGCTCGCTCCGCCCGATTCCGCAGACCCCGAGGAGGTCTACCAGCGGGCCAGGATCTTCGACGGCTACGTGGATGCCATCAACGCCACCGACGGCAGCGGTGCCAACTGCCACATGTCGAGCATGGCGGTCTGCGCCCTGCTCACCCGCTTGGGCTACGCCCTCGTGATGCAGATCTCCTGCCGGGACAAGAATCGCATCGCCATCCAGGGCGACATCCTCGGCGGGGCCGCCATGGGCGTGTGCAACATCCTGTGCCTCACCGGCGATGGGGTGCAGGCGGGCGATCACCCGCAGGCGCTGCCGGTGTTCGACCTCGACTGCATGTCGCTGCTCTCGATGGCCCGGACGCTGCGCGACGAGCACCGCTTCCTGAGCGGCCGCAAGATCACGTATGCGCCGCGGGTGTTCCTCGGGGCTGCCTCCAACCCATTCGCCCAGCCGACCGAGTGGCGCGCCGAGCGCCTGGCCAAGAAAGTGGCCGCCGGCGCCCAGTTCGTCCAGACCCAGTATTGCTACGACGTGCCGCTGCTGAAGACCTTCATGAGCCGGGTGGAGGACCTGGGTCTCATCGGCAAGGTCTTCATCCTGGTCGGCGTCGGCCCTCTGCGCTCGGCCAAGACCGCCGAGTGGATGCGTGCGAACGTCCCGGGTCTTCATATTCCCGATGCCATCATCAAGCGCCTCGCGGGCGCCCGGGATGGTGCGCGCGAAGGCCGCAATCTCTGCATCGAGCTCATCCAGGAGATCCGGGAAGTGCGCGGGGTGAGCGGCGTGCACGTCATGGCCTACCGCCAGGAAGACAGTGTTCCCGACATCATCGAGCGCTCCGGAGTCCTCCGCGGCCGCGTCCCCTGGTATCCGGGACGCGATCCTCAGGTGTCCGGGCCGCGATCCGCAGCGTAACCCTTCAACCCAATGGCCGCATCATGACCGACACAGTCTTAAGCTCAGCAACCCGCGAAGTCGTCATCGGCTTCGAGCGTCCCTTCGTCATGATCGGCGAGAGGATCAATCCCACAGGCCGCAAGATCCTCGCCGCCGAGATGGCCGCGGGGGACTTCTCGCGTGTCGAGGCCGACGCACGCGCCCAGGTCGCCGCCGGCGCACACATGCTCGATGTGAATGCCGGCATCCCGCTCGCCGATGAGCCGGCGATCCTCGCCAAGGCCGTGCAGCTGGTCCAATCGATCACGGACGCGCCGCTCTCCATAGACTCCTCCATCGTGGCGGCCCTCGAAGCGGGCCTTGCGGTCTACAAGGGCAAGGCGCTGGTGAACTCCGTCACGGGCGAGGAGGAGCGCCTGGAGGCCGTGCTGCCGCTGGTGAAGAAATACGGGGCGGCGGTGGTGGCGATCTCCAACGACGAGACGGGCATCTCCGAGGATCCGGATGTGCGCTTCGAGGTGGCGAAGAAAATCGTGCATCGCGCGATGGACCACGGCATCCCGGTGAGCGACGTGGTGGTCGATCCGCTGGTGATGCCGATCGGCGCCATCAACAGGGCCGGCCTGCAGGTGATGCATCTGCTTCACCGGCTCAGAGCCGAGCTGAAGGTGAACACCACCTGCGGCGCCTCCAACATCAGCTTCGGACTGCCCGCCCGGGAGGGCATCACGGCGGCGTTCCTGATCTCGGCGATCGGCGCCGGCATGACCTCCGCGATCATGAACCCGCTGCACACCGAGATCGTGCGGGCCGTCATGGGGGCGGACGTCATGATGGGGCACGATCCGGACTGCGCGCGCTGGATCCGCAAGTTCCGCGAAGTGCCGGCCGCCGGCGCTGCGGGAGCCGAGGGAGCCGCTCGCGGCCGGCGCGAGGGAGGTCATCGCCGCCGTGTCAGCTGAACCGGGCGCCCTGGTCGTTTTCACGCCCTCGGGCAAGCGCGGTCGCTTCCCGCTCGGCACCTCGCTCCTCGCGGCAGCGCGCTCGCTGGGAGTGGATATCGATTCGGTCTGCGGGGGACGGACGATCTGCGGACGCTGCCAAGTGCTCGTCATGGAGGGCGAGTTCGCCAAGCACGGCGTTCTCTCCCAGGCCGGACACCTCTCCCCCGTGGGCGCTGCGGAAAAGAGCTACGCCCGCCGCCGCGGCCTCACGAGCGGGCGGCGTCTGTCCTGCCAGGCGCTCATCCAGGGCGACCTGGTGGTGGACGTGCCCCCGGGCAGCCAAGTGCACCGGCAGGTGGTTCGCAAGGAAGCCGACGCCCGCGCCATCACCCTGAATCCTTCGGTGCACTTTTACTTTGTCGAAGTGCGCCAGCCCGACATGCACCATCCGGCCGGCGATCTGCAACGGCTGAAGGAGGCCCTCGAGCGCGAGTGGCAGCTGAGCGCTCTTCAGTGCGATTTTCAGGTCCTGCAGAGCCTGCAGCCGGTGCTGCGCAAGGGCGAGTGGAAAGTCACGGCGGCCGTGCGCAGCGGCTCGCAGATCATCGGCGTCTGGCCGGGTTACCACGATCGCAAGCTCGGGCTCGCGGTGGACGTCGGCTCGACCACCATCGCCGCCCATCTGTGCGACTTGAGAACCGGTGAAGTGCTCGCCTCGAGCGGCGCCATGAACCCTCAGATCCGCTTCGGTGAGGATCTGATGAGCCGTGTGTCGTACTCCATGATGCACCCCGGCGGAGCCGAGCAGATGACGGTCGCCGTGCGCGAGGCCGTCAACCAGCTCGCCGCCGACGTCGCTCACCAGGCGCAGGCCGCTCCCGAGGACATCCTGGAGATCACGCTGGTCGGCAACCCGATCATGCATCACCTGCTGCTCGGCATCGATCCGGTGGAGCTCGGCGGCGCCCCGTTCGCACTGGCCACCGACGAGGCCACCGCCCTTCGCACCGCGGACCTGGGCCTCGCCCTGCATCCGAACGCCCGCGCCTATGTGCTGCCCTGTATCGCGGGCCACGTCGGCGCGGACACCGCGGGCATGGTTCTCTCGGAGCGGCCTGACCTCGCCGATGACATCACCCTTCTGGTAGATGTTGGCACCAATGCCGAGATCGTGCTCGGCAACCGGGAGCGACTGCTCGCCTGCTCGAGCCCCACGGGCCCGGCCTTCGAAGGGGCGCAGATCAGCAGCGGCCAGCGCGCCGCGCCCGGGGCCATCGAGCGGATTCGGATCAATCCCGAGACGCTCGAGCCCCGCTTCAAAGTCATCGGCTCTGACCTGTGGTCGGACGAGCCGGGGTTCGAGGAGGCGATCAAAGAGACCGGAGTCACCGGCATCTGCGGCTCGGGCATCATCGAGATCATCGCCGAGATGTATCTCGCGGGCATCATCAACCAGGACGGTGTGGTGGACGGACAGCTCGGCGCACGCAGCCCGCGCATCGTGCCGCAGGGCCGGACCTTCAGCTACGTGGTGCACCAGGGGGCGCAGACGCTCATGGTCACCCAGAACGACGTTCGAGCGATCCAGCTCGCCAAAGCCGCCCTCTATGCCGGTATCAAACTGCTGATGGAGCAATTCGGCACCGACCACGTCGATCGCATCCGTCTCGCCGGCGCCTTTGGCGCTCACATCGACGTCAAGTACGCCATGCTCCTCGGGATGATCCCGGACTGTGATCTCTCGCACGTCGCCTCGGCAGGCAACGCCGCCGGGACCGGGGCGCGCATCGCGTTGCTCGACCTCGACTCGCGAGAAACGATCGAGGCTCTGGTGCGCAAGGTCGAGAAGATCGAGACCGCCCTCGAGCCTCGCTTCCAGACACACTTCGTGGAAGCGATGGGCATTCCGCACTCCACCGCAGAGTACGTGCATCTGCGCAAGGTGGTGGACCTGCCTGCGCCCAAGCCGCTCGCCCCTCGCGAGAACGCGCGAGGACGGCGGCGCCCGCGGCCGGAGTCGGTCGAAAGCACATGACCCGGTCAATGACGCCGCGTTCCCACGTGGCACCATCTCGTTTGGCAATCAATCGAACGAACCGATGAAACGCATACTGGTCGGCATCAAGCGCGTTGTGGACTACAACGTGCGCATTCGTGTCAAGCCGGACGGCACGGGCGTGGTGACCGAAGGGGTGAAGATGAGCGTGAACCCCTTCGATGAGATCGCCCTGGAGGAGGCGCTGCGGATCAAGGAGCGGGGAGCGGCCGAGGAGGTGATCGTGGCCACCGTGGGGCCCTCGGACTGCCAGGGGCAGCTGCGCACGGGGCTCGCCATGGGCGCGGATCGGGCGCTGCACGTTCACACCGATGAGCCGATCGAGCCGCTCACGGCCGCGCGGGCGCTGCTGAAGCTCATCGAGCGCGAGCAGCCCTTTCTCGTGCTGCTCGGCAAGCAGGCCATCGATGATGACAACGGGCAGACCGGGCAGATGCTCGCGGCGCTGTGGAACCGCCCCCAGGCCACCTTTGCCTCCAAGCTCTCGATCGAGGGTGAGAAGGCGCGGGTGACCCGTGAGGTGGACGCGGGGCTCGAGACGCTCGAGATCGACCTGCCGGGGGTGGTGACGGTGGACCTGCGCCTGAACGAGCCGCGCTACGTGAAGCTGCCGGACATCATGAAGGCGAAGAAAAAGCCTCTGGAGACGCTGGAGCTTGCGAGCCTCGGGGTCGAGGCGCGGGTGCGCTTGAAGCCGGTGCGCTTCGAGCCCCCCCCGCAGCGCCAGAAGGGCATCCGGGTCAACGATGCCGCCGAGCTGCTCTCCGCACTGAAGCAAAAGGGCCTGCTGTAAATGACTTCCCGAGTCCTGATCCTCGCCGAGCACAGCCACAATCAGTTGAGTGTCGGCACCGCCAAATGCGTCGCCTGCGCCGCGGGCATCCCCGAGGCCGAGATCACCCTCGCGGTGTGCGCCGCAGAGGGCGCCGCCCTCGCCGCGCAGGCCGCGGCGCTGCAGGGCGTCCACAAGGTGCTGCTGCTCGAGCACCCGGGCAACGCCCAGCCCCTGGCCGCGCTCATCGCCCCGCAGATCGCCGCCCTCGCCGGCCCCTACTCGCACCTGCTCGGGCCCTCCAGCACCTTCGGCAAGGACGTGATGCCGCGCATCGCAGCGCTGCTGGATACCGCCCAGGTGAGCGACATCATGGCCGTGGAGAGCCCCACGCGCTTTCGACGCCCCATCTACGCCGGCAACGCCATCGTGACCCTCGAGCTCGACCCCGCCACCAAGCTCGTCGGGACCGTGCGCACCGCCTCCTTCCAGCCCGCCGCCACCGGCACCGGCCCCGCCGCCCCCATCGAGACGCTCGTCCCGAGCGTACAGCTCCCCTCCCATACCCGCTTCGTGTCGATCTCGGCGGCCAAGAGCGATCGGCCGGACCTGCAAAGCGCCGCCAGAGTCGTCTCCGGCGGGCGGGCCCTGGGCAGCGCCGAGGCGTTCAAGATCCTCTACCAGCTCGCCGAGAAGCTCGGCGCGGCGGTGGGCGCCTCGCGCGCCGCCGTCGATGCCGGCTACGTCCCCAGCGAGCTGCAGGTCGGCCAGACCGGCAAGATCATCGCCCCGCAGCTGTACCTCGCCATCGGCATCTCCGGGGCCATCCAACACCTCACCGGCATCAAGGACGCCCGCACCATCGTCGCCATCAACAAGGACCCGGAGGCCCCGATCTTCGAGGTCGCCGACATCGGACTCGTCGGCGATCTCTTTCAGATCGTGCC
>JAJZLX010000454.1 GCA_021850555.1 Pseudomonadota bacterium
GGGCCATCCAACACCTCACCGGCATCAAGGACGCCCGCACCATCGTCGCCATCAACAAGGACCCGGAGGCCCCGATCTTCGAGGTCGCCGACATCGGACTCGTCGGCGATCTCTTTCAGATCGTGCCTGAGATCGAGAAGCTGCTGAGCTGACCCGGCAACGAGCCTGTCAACCCGTACGAGGCGGGTCTCGTACGGGATCGGCTTCATCCGCCCAATGCGATCAAAGCACCGACCAAGAGCAGGAACAGTGCGAATACGCGCTTGAGCGCAGTGCTCGGAATGGAATGCGCCACACGGGCGCCGACGGGCGCCAGCGTCACCGACCCGAGCGCCGCGACCGCTGCGGCCGGAAGATACAGATAGCCGACCGACCCCCACGGCAGAGCCTGCGGCGGGGCTTGCACCGACAGCGCGTAGCTCAATGCGCTCGAGATCGCGATTGCGAGGCCGCACACCGCGCTGGTGCTCACCGCCTTCACGGGTTTGACGCCGAGCGACATCAGCAATGGCACGGTCATCGATCCGCCGCCGATGCCCACCACAGCCGAGATCGCCCCGATCCCCGCGCCGGCGGGCAGCAGCCATGGCGAGCGCGGCGCCCGTTCCGGCCCCTCGCCTTGCGGTGCGCGTTTGCGGCCAAATGCCATCCGCCACGCGGTCACGGCGCAGAACGCCATGATCCCCCAGCGCAACGCCTGGGCCGAGAGCAGCTGTGCGATGTGCGCTCCGGCAAATCCCCCGATCACCATGCCCGGCGCAAGCCGCCTCCAGCTCGGCCATAACACCCCGCCCCGGCGGATGTGGGCCGTGGCCGAGGACACGAAGGTGAGCACGATCGTGGCCATCGAAGTGGCCACCGACACGTGCATCACTTCCGCCTTGGGCACCCCGAGCGCCGGCAGCGCCAGACTGAGCGCGGCCACCACCAGCAGCCCGCCGCCGATGCCGAGCAGGCCGCCGAGAAAGCCGGCCGAGGCACCGGCGAGGAGGAGCGCAGCGATGGGAAAGAACATCCTGGACGGTACGAGGTGGCAGGCGAGGGGCCGAAGCCTAGCCGAATACCGCGGGACTTGCTGCCGCGCTCGAGGCACTGCGCTCCCCCCTCCCGGCCATGCCCGCCATACCCCGGATGGGAGGCACGGCCGACGCGATGCGCGTGCCGCCGCAGGCCGCAGCCTCATCCGAACCAGCGGCATCCTCGAGCACCGCTTCGAGGACCGAGGCCGGATGTGCCTTACGCGCTCGCCCCTTGAGCGACCCGAGGGCCGGGCGTCGAACCGGGAGCGGAAATCACTTCAGGACCACCGTCTTGCGGCCGTTGCGGAACACGCGCCGCTCGGCGTGCCACTTGATGGCGCGATTGAGCGCCACGGTCTCGAGCTCGCTGCCGACCACCGTCAGGTCCTCGGCCGACTGGGAGTGATCGACCCGGTCGACCTCCTGCTCGATGATCGGACCCTCATCGAGGTCGGTCGTCACGTAGTGCGCGGTGGCGCCGATCAGCTTCACTCCCCGCTCGTAGGCCTGGTGGTAGGCCTTGGCGCCCTTGAACCCGGGCAGGAAGGAGTGATGGATGTTGATCGCCTTGCCCTCGAAGTACCGGCAGGCCTCGGCGCTGAGGATCTGCATGTAGCGGGCGAGCACCAGAAGCTCCGCCTCCGCCTTCTCGAACAGCTCGGTGAGGCGCTGCTCCTGCTCGGCTTTGCGCCCATCGATGATCGGCAGGTAGTGGTAGGGCACCCCGTGCCACTCCGCCAGGCTTCTCATGTCCTGGTGGTTCGAGACCACCGCCACCACCTCGACCGGCAGCGTCCCGGTGCTCCAGCGGTGCAGGATGCTGTTCAGGCAATGGCCCTGGCGCGAGACGGCGATGAGCGCCCGGCAGCGGCGCTGGACCTCGTGAAAGCGCCAGTGCATCTTGAAGCGCTTGCCGACCTGCTCGGCGAACGCCTGATCGAGCCCCTGCACCCCCGCAAGGCCCTTGCCGTTGTCGTGAAACACCGTGCGCATGAACGAGGTGCGGCTGTCCGGATCGTTGTGGTGCTGCGCCTCGGTGATCGTCGCGTTGTGCTCGGCCAGAAACCCCGCAATCGCCGCCACGATCCCCGTGGTGTCCGGGCAGGCCGTGGTCAGAATGTAAAGCGGCGGGTGACCGGCCGCGGCGCCCCGGGCCGTGGGGGCCTGCTCTGCGGGGATTGACGCGGTCTTGTCGATGATCGTGGTGGACACGGGAAGTCCGCTGTGGGATCGGCTTTTCAGACGAGGGTCTGCTCAGGTGTGGAGCGTGAATCTGCCGCCGTCCGGCGCCAGATCGAAGGCGCCCTCCATGACCGCGCGCAGCCATTCGGCCGTCGCCAGAGCGCCCCCGAACGAGTAGACGTGCGGCTGGGCCAGGCGAGATCCGCCATAGGTGGCCCGGCCCTGCACCAGTCCGAGCAGCATCTGATCGGGACCGGCGACAAAGCCGGTGAGTCCGGCCACGACACCCTTGCTTCTCATGAGGGAGCTCATCGAGGTGCCGATGCCGCACTGCGCGGCGAATCTGAGCAGCTTCGTCAAGGGTGTGGGTCCGGCCAGCCCAACGTGCACCGGCAGCGTGATGCCTTCCTGCGAGAGTGTGCGGTCCCAGGCGAAGATTCCCTCCGGATTGAAGCTGAACTGGGTGGCGATGTGTACGGCGATGCCGGAGCGGGCGGCGAAATCCTGCTTGTAACGCAGCGCGGACAGCAGCTGCGCTTGACCCACGACGGGGTGCCCCTCCGGGTGTCCCGCCACCCCGATGCGCTTCATCCCCGCCTGCTGCAACGCGCCCGTGGCGATCACCTCGAGCGTGCTACTGAAGGGGCCGAGGGGCGGATCGAGATCGCCGGCAACCAACAGCGCCCGCTCGATGCCGTGCTCGCGCAGTCTCGCAAGGGCGTCCCGCAGGGTCTTCTCGCTCGACAGGCGCCGGGCCACCAAGTGCGGGGAGGCGGAAAATCCCAGGGACTGGACCTTGATCGCGACCCGGACCACGTCCTCGATCGAAGCCTTCGGCGTGTGGGCTACATACACCGGCATCCCCGCGGGCAGCCGTTGCGCGAGCTGCTCCAACAGCTTCTCGTCGTGGGTCGAGATCTCGGTCGAGGCCCGGCGGGCAAATTCGACCAGGGCGCGCTTGAGCGCACCGATCGGCTCCTGCGCCGGTGCGAGGGCCTCACATTGCCCGACGTTATGACTCATCCGGCTCTCTCTTGGCTGCTGCGGCCGGAGGCGGACGCCGGCCGGCCGGGAAACGTTAGCCGGTTCGCAACGGATTCAGAAGTCGAAAATTGAGATAGGAGACATCTCAAACGGAAATAATGGCTGCCGATTTCGCTCTGCGATGAGTGGCGATTTCACTATCTGAGGGGTATCCGCAGGCACTCCCCGGCGTCGGTGCGGCCTCATCCGAGGCTGGATCCCCTCAGCGGGGACGTCGCATACGGATATGTATAGAATCCCGAGTCGATGATAGAACCATGGGTCCGGGGGATCGGCGGTGGCCTGCAAATCATCAGCCGCGGCGGCTCACGGCCGTCTGACACCCGATGATCGGCTCGATGCGGCCGGTGAAGTCATGGGCAATATCGCCGGCGCGCGGGTGCGCGGGGAGCGGGCGGCGCCGGCGCTCGTGCTCGTCAACTTCGTGCTGCCTCATCCGGGGCGTGCGCTGAGGAGGCCTTTCGTGCGAGACGTCAGGCTGTAGCTCCTCATGTCCTGTGACTACGATGCGCCCCTTGCCCTCGTCCGCCTTGCCCTGGCGCAGGCGGCGGAGGCGGCCGGCGCGTACGCGATCGAGGGATTTGACGAGGTGCTCGGCGCGCTGGCCGAGCCCATACTCCGCAATGCCGCCCGGTTCGCAGGCGAGGTGCTCTCACCGCTCAATCGCCTCGGCGATCGCGCGCCGTCTCGGCGCGAGGGCGACGGCATTGCGACTCCTGCCGGCTTCGCCGGTGCGTACCGGCGATTTCGCGAAGACGGATGGGTGTCGCTGGATGTCCCGACACAGCACGGCGGCCAGGGATTGCCCACGCTGATCGCATCGGCCGTCACCGAGATGTGGGCCGGCGCGAACCTCTCTTTCGCGATGTGTCCGGAGCTGGCGGTCGGCGCCCTGGAGGCGCTGCAGGCGCATGCCGCGCCCGGACTGATCGAGCGCTACGCTGCGCGCATCGCCAGTGGTGAGTGGACTGCGGCGATGTGTCTGACCGAGCCGCAGGCCGGCTCGGATCTGTCACTGATCCGGACCGGCGCGCAGCGGCGCGGTGATGCCTGGATGCTCTATGGCCGCAAGGTGTTCATTTCCTGGGGCGATCATGATCTCACGGAGAACATCGTGCACTTCGTGCTGGCGCGCACCCCGGATGCGCCCGCGGGCCTGAAGGGTCTGTCGCTCTTTCTCGTTCCGAAGAAGATCCCCGGCCCGGGCGGACTCGAGCAAAACGACATTCAGGCGATATCCGTCGAGCACAAGATGGGCATCCGCGCAAGTCCAACCTGTCTCATGGCGCTCGGTGAGCGCGGGGGCGCGCGCGGCTGGCTGCTCGGCCGGGTGAACGGGGGCCTCTCGTGCATGTTCACGATGATGAATCGCATGCGCCTGGGCGTCGGGCTGCATTCGCTCGGCCTGTCGGAGCGCGCACTGCAGCTCGCCCGGGCATACGCGCGTCAGCGCGTTCAAGGTCATGAGGCCTCGGGAGCTTCCTGCGCGATCATCGAGCACGCGGACGTACGCCGCATGCTGCTGACCATGAAAGCGTTGACTCACGCCTCCCGGTGCCTGGCTTACACGGTGGCCGCGGCGCTGGATGTGTCGCGGCAGGCCCCGGATCCCTCCGCGCGCGCGCGAGCCGCAAGGCGGGTCGATCTGCTGACGCCCGTGGTCAAAGCATGGTGCTCCGATGTCGCGGTCGAGGTTGCATCGCTCGGCGTGCAGATTCATGGGGGAGCAGGCTATCTCGATGACGCCGAGATCTCTCAGGTCTACCGCGATGCCCGTATCGGCCCGATCTTCGAGGGGACCAATTACATCCAGGCGCAGGATCTGCTGTCACGCAAAGTGCTCCGCGACGGAGGCGCCGCGCTGAGAGAGCTTCTCGGGGACATCGAGCGTGCCGCGGAGGCATTGCCCGCAGGAACTTTCGACCCCCTGTTCCCCCTGCGCGTTCATCTTCTCGAAGGCTGTGCGAAGCTGCGCGATGCGGTCCGCGCGCTCATCGCGCGCCCGGCCGAGCCGGATCTGGTCGGCGCCACCGCGCACCACATTCTGCACTGGGTGGGGGTGCTCGGCGGCGGCTGGCAGTGGGCGCTGGCTGCGGCGCAAGCCCTATCGGGGCCGGATGTGTCGCACTCGCGGTCGATGATCTCGACGGCGGCCTTCTATGCCGCAAACATCCTGCCGCGGGCACTCATGCATCAGGCGGTTGTCGAGCACGGCCCGCGGGTGCTGACCGCGGTGCGCGCCGAAGACATCTAGAGCTCTGCCGCGCGACCCGGCTCGCGCGGAATCTTGTCCGGAATATTTAGTTATGATAAATAATCAATGGGCAGGGCATGGCAGGCGCACCGGCGGGCTGCGAATGCCCCGGACAGACAGTCCTCATCATGAGGAGAGTCGATGAGAGCGCGCAACGCTCGCGCGAAGGCGGCGAGGCTACCCGAAACCGGCATCCATCAGACGATGCCCGCGGCGGTGGACCTCGGCCCGCTGAGCGGGTTCATCGGCTATCGTCTGCGGCGCGCGCAGCTGTCGGTGTTTGCCGGTTTCGAGCTGGCGCTGCGCGAGATCGGCCTGTCACCGGGGCAGCTGTCGGTGCTCGTCGTGATCTGCCGCAATCCGGGGCTGACGCAGTCGGATGTCTGCACGGCGCTCGGCATCCAGCGCGCCAATTTCACGCCATTGCTCCACGAGCTCGAGGCCGAGGGTCTTGCGATGCGCCAGGTGCTGCCGGCGGACCGAAGGTCGAACGCGCTGCGCCTGACTCCCCACGGCCGCGATGTCGTTGCGAGGGCGCTGCAGTTGCACGAGCGCCTGGAGAAACGGATCACGAGCTGCCTGGGGGAGACTGGCCGGGCGCAGCTCATCGACCTGCTGCAGAGGCTCGAGAGTCTTTGATCGTCCTCGATCACCCATCACTGCGAGGAGTCACACTCCGATGAGCCAGGGCGTCGTGTCATTCTCCGTCGAGGACGGCATTGCCGTCGTCACGATCTGCAATCCTCCCGTCAATGTGATCAGCGCCGCGGTGCGGGCTGGCTTGAGCGAGGCGCTCACGAACATCGGCTCGCTCGATGGCGTCCGTGCCGTCGTGCTCACGGCCGAGGGCAGCACCTTCTGCTCGGGCGCCGACATCGGGGAATTCTCGGGGCCGCCGCGGGAGGCCGAGTACCGCGACCTGTTCCGACGCCTGGAGCAGTTCCCGCTCCCCATCGTCGCCGCCCTGCACGGCACCGTGCTCGGCGGGGGGCTCGAACTGTCCCTCGCGTGTCACT
>JAJZLX010000579.1:0-6059 GCA_021850555.1 Pseudomonadota bacterium
GCTGGCGGGTGAGCCGTTTCGGCGCAGTTGCCTGAATCGTGATGGCCCGCACGGCATCGCCCGCAGTTCATTTTACATTTATCGTCCTCCCGGTAGACTTCGCGCCCTGAACCGGGGGCGCCTCGCCGGGTCTATACCCCGGCACCGCTTGCAGGCGCCTTGCGGGGCCGATCACGAGGACCCAGGACTGGGGGGACCTTTGCGTATCCGCGTTTTCGGACACTATGTTTATGCCTCGATTGCGGTGCTCGCGCTCATCGAGGCCCTGGTGTTCTTTGGCGCGGTCTACGGCGCGGCCCTGGTCCGCTTCCACGGCTCGCTCAGCTTCGTATCGGATCCGTCACCGGACTTGAGCGGGGCGCTGTGGCCGCGGGCGCTGCTGTTCAGCGCGGTCACGGTGATGTGTCTGCTCGCCTTCGGGCTCTACAGCGCCCGCCAGCGGGCGAGGCTCCTCGGGATCGCGCTCAGGATCATCCTGGCGGTCCTGATGGCCTTCCTGGTCGCCTCGGCGCTGTTTTACCTGATTCCGAACCTCTGGATCGGCCGTGGGGTGGTGGGTCTGGCCGCCGTGGGGGCGTTTTTCGGGGTCGTCGTGTCGCGCTCGATCTTCGCCCGGGTCGTGGACGAGGAGGTCTTCAAGCGCCGTGTATTGATCTATGGGGCCGGCCGCTCGGCCGCCACGATCGCGGAGCTGCGCCGCCGCTCGGACCGGCGAGGCTTCCACGTGGTCGGGTTCGTGCCCGCCCCGGGGGAGGTGCTGGCCGTGGACAGCGGCCGGCTGCTGACGCCCGAGGGCTCTCTGGTGGACCTGTGCCAGAGCTTCGATGTGGCGGAAGTCGTCGTGTCCATGGACGACCGGCGGCGGGGCTTTCCGATCTCCGAGCTCCTCAACTGCCGGCTCGCCGGGGTGGACGTCACCGAGCAGCTGACGTTCCTCGAGCGAGAGACCGGCCGGGTCCGGCTCGACATCCTCAATCCCGCCTGGCTCATCTTCGGGGAGGGCTTCCGGCGCAACGCGCTTCGGCGCCTGAGTGCGCGGGCGCTCGATCTGTCTTCCGCGCTCGTGGTGCTCGCGCTCGCCTGGCCGTTCATGCTGCTCACGGCGCTCGCCATCAAGATCGAGGACGGCTTTACGGCCCCGGTCCTGTACCGCCAGCGCCGCGTGGGGCTTCTCGGGGAGCCGTTCGAGCTCTTGAAGTTCCGCAGCATGCGCGTGGATGCCGAGAAGGACGGGGCGCAATGGGCGCGCAAGGGCGACACTCGCGTCACGAGGGTGGGGGCGTTCATCCGCAAGGTGCGCCTCGATGAGCTGCCGCAGCTGCTGAACGTCCTGCGCGGGCAGATGAGCTTCGTCGGTCCGCGGCCGGAGCGCCCGGAGTTCGTCGCGGAGCTGGCCGAGCGGATTCCGTACTACGTCGAGCGCCACTCGGTGAAGCCCGGCCTCACCGGCTGGGCGCAGCTGTGCTATCCGTACGGGTCTTCCGAGCAGGACGCGCTGGAGAAGCTCCAGTACGATCTCTACTACGTCAAGAACAACACGCTGCTGTTTGACCTCGCGATCCTGGTGCAGACCGCCGAGGTGGTGTTTCTGGGGAAAGGGGCGCGCTGAGGCGCGCGCCCGCGGGGGCGGATCGACGCTCGTTATGCGGTATCATCCACCTCATGCGAGCCCGTCGTACAGCCAATCCCAAGCGGCGCATCCGGTCGACGTCGGCGGTGTCCGGGGAGCGCGCGCGACTTGAGGAGCTCGCGGGCCGAGCATCCTACGGGGGCAATCCGGAGCACAAGCGCAATCCCGGCGACTTTGGGCTGAATCCGCCCAGTCTTCCGCGGCAGGGCAAGACTTTGTGCGATGAGGCGGCGATCTTCAAGCGCAGTGATGCGCTGAACTTATTGCGCGCAGGGTTTCTGCGGGGATTGATGAGCGTTCAGGAACGGAGCGGCTGGCCGCAGAACGTGTGGGCCGTGGCGGCGAATGGCATTCCCCTGGAGGCCATGCTCGAGAATCCCTCGACGGGCGCGTATCACGGGTATCCGATGCAGGAGGACGATCCTCTCGCCGAGGAGGTGCTCGAGCGATGGAGGCGCTCATGACGAGCCCATTTGCCATCCACAGGCAGTGGGAGTCGGCGCTGCACGAGTCACCGGAAGTGCGACATACGGTTGCCGCGCTGCGGATCGTGGTTGGCGGGGACGTAATCACGCGTAACGAGGACGAATGGGCCCAAACCGTCCGCGATGACGTGCGTTTGTCGGCCTACCCCCTTGCCCTCTGGCTCGCCACATCCTGGTGGCGCCTTCGATGGGAGCCGTTGCCCAAGGCCGTTCCTGACCGGTCATGGCGCATGGCCCATGAGCTTGTGGCCGCCGGCTATGGCTACGTCTGGCCAAGGATGGTTTTCGCATCGGATGGAGAGGTCGTGAACGTGTGGGCCGTGCCGTCCAGGCCGGATTCCCGGGCGGTCGTCCACTACCTGACCCAATCCTTTCACGCCGTGTCCGCTTTGGACTTCGAGCGTACCGTTGATGAGTTCATCAATGGTGTTCTGGCGCGCCTGGACGCCGCCGGGATAGGGCGCACGGCGCTGCACGATCTTTGGAAGGAGATTACCGAAGAGCGGCGGGAAGCCTCGTTGACCGTGCAGCGCCGCCTGGAGGCATTGCTCGGTTTCGATCCGGATGAGCCTCCGGAAGGGCTGCTGAATGCGTTCGAAAGCCTCATTCCGCGGGCCGGGCTCTCCGCGGTCGATGAGATCGCCCCGGTGTGCGCGTCCGCAAACCCTGCGGGGATGCTGAAGCAAGTGCTCTTGGCGGCTGACGCCGAGGGTCTGAAGGGGCGCATCGCCCTGCCTGCGGGGACGCTTGATTGCGCGGCGACCCTGCCCGGGACGGGTTGGCGGAAAGGACGGGAGTTGGCCAGGAGGTTGCGACGCTCTCTGGGTTTGAATGGTGGAGCGGTGCCCGACGGCGTTCTCTGCGGATTGCTGGGACTCGCCACTGAACGAGCGATGGATCTGCAGGGCGTGGCTCGACCGGTATTGGCCATGGCGGTCCGCGAGAAGGCCGGGGAAGAGTTGAAGTTTGTTCTACGCAAGCGCAATCGCCATGGCCGTCGCTTCGAGCTGGCTCGATTCCTGTGCGACTACGTCATTGCCGGCCAGGCAGACCACTGGCTACCGGTGAGCGATGCGAAAACGTCCCGACAACGGACTCAGCGGGCTTTTGCGGCGGAATTCCTGTGTCCCGTCGAGGCGCTCGAGGCGTTCATGGCGGGTGATTTTTCGGTGGACGCGGTGGAGGAGGCTGCGGAGCGGTTCGAGGTGGGGCCGGCCGCGGTGCAGGCACAATTGGTGAACAATGGGTTGCTCCCGCCCCAGGTATTGACGGAATACGGCGGTGGAGTCGACCTGCCTTATTTCCAAGCTCCGCCGCAGGTTGACGCCTAAGCGTCCGCTGCGCCGACCCCGGGCTGCCGAGCTCGCGAAGCGCCGCGCAGGCGCAGGGGCTTCGCCGGCTCACGACAGTAGTGCCAGGGGGGCGCTGCTGTTTGACCTCGCGATCCTGGTGCAGACCGCCGAGGTGGTGTTTCTGGGGAAAGGGGCGCGCTGAGGCGCGCGCCCGCGGGGTCGGGTGGGAGCTACTCGGCCGCGCCGTCCGGATCCTGCGCCGTCTTCACGCGCGTTCTCCAGACCTCGAAGGGATCCCAGGCGCTCGAGCGCTGGGGAAGCATCCGCTGCCGGCTCTGCTCCGTGAGCGATCCGCGCGGGGCGCTGCGGGCCGTCGGTGGGCTCTGAGTCAACCGTTTGGTCTCAGCTTTCATCCGTCTCGTTCCTCCGTCTCGAATTCACGTCGTTCCCCCCGGCGCACGCTTCTCGCGCCGCCACCACGTCCCGGGGCCATTCCCAGGCCCCGGCGGGGCGCGGAGTTTAACTCCATTGTGTCGTCCCTTCCACACTCCTTGGAATAGGTCCTTTCCCATAGTCCTTGTATAACGCCGGGTTGTGAAGGGTGTATGACGTCGCGAAGCGGCCACGGTCGCCGACCCGCGCATCCTCGCGGGATCCGGTGCGGTTTTGTCATAAGAGGCGCCATTCCGTGAACTGCGTCACAGCGCCGGTCCCGGCCGGTCCCTTCGGCAGGGGGCCTGCCGTGACGTCTCTCGGCGGCGGCCCACTTGAGCGGGGAGGGTGCGGCCGGGGCATCCCGCCGGCCGGGGGCGCCTATTTTTCCCTCTGCTTGAACTCATCCGCGGTCAGCTGGTGGCGGGCGAGCAGCTTGTAGAAATCCGTCCGGTTGCGCTTGGCGAGCCGCGCCGCCTGCGTGACGTTGCCGGCGGTGATCTGCAGGATCTGCGAGAGGTAGCTGCGCGTGAACTCATCGCGCGCCTCATCGAAGGAGGGCAGGTGCCCGGCGGTGCCGCCCAGGGACTGCTGGACCAGCTCCACGGGGATGATGGGGGTCTGCGAGAGCGCGACGTTCTGGCGCACGACGTTGGAGAGCTGTCGGATGTTGCCCGGCCAGTCGGCGGTGGCGAGCAGCTCCACCGCCTCGGGCGCGTAGATCTTGCGCGTGCCGGTCTCCTCGGCGATCTGCGCGAGGAAGTGCGCCACCAGCAGCGGGATGTCCTCGCGGCGGCGGTTGAGCGAGGGCATCTCGATGTGCACCACGTTCAGCCGGTAGTACAGGTCCTCGCGAAACTGCCCCTCGGCGAGCATCTGCTGCAGGTCGCGGTGGGTGGCGGAGATGACCCTGACATCCACCGGCAGGGCGTTGGTGCCGCCGACGGGGCGGATGAGCCCCTCCTGAAGCACCCGCAACAGCTTCACTTGCAGCCGAAGCGGCATGTCGCCGATCTCATCGAGCATCAGCGTGCCGCCGTCGGCGGCCTGGAACAGGCCCTCGTGGGCGCTGGTGGCGCCCGTGAAGGCGCCCTTCTCGTGGCCGAACAGCTCCGATTCCAACAGGTTCTCGGCCATGGCGCCGCAGTTGATCGCGACGAAGGGGCGGTCGTGGCGCGCACTTGCGAGGTGGATCGCGCGCGCGAGCAGCTCCTTGCCGGTGCCGCTCTCGCCGGTGATGAGCACGCGCGCATCGGTGCCGGCCACCATGTGCGCCTGGGCGAGCTTCTCCTCCATCACCGCCGAGCGGGTGATGATCCCGGCGCGCCAGTCCTCGTTGGATGCCCCGAAGCCGGAGATCCTGAGCGCCTTCTGCACCTGGTCGAGCAGCTCCTGCTTGTCCACGGGCTTGGTGAGGAAGCCGAAGGCGCCCATCTGCGTCGCCTGCACCGCATCGGGGATGGTGCCGTGGGCGGTGAGCAGGATCACCTTCAGGCCCGGCCAGCGCACCTGCAGCTCCTTCAGCAGCGCGATGCCGTCCATCGGCTCCATGCGCAGGTCCGTGATCACGAGGTCGGGCCGGAAGCGCCCGGCGGCCCCGAGCGCCTGCGGGCCGCTCTCCACGGCCTCCACGTCGTAGCTTTCCGCCCGCAGGCGGATGGTGAGGAGCCTGAGCAGTCCCGGGTCATCGTCGACGATGAGGATGCGGGCCTTGCGCCGTCCGCCGTTGGTGGGGAGGGTCTTGTGCGGCTCGGGCTGCAAAGCGGTGGCGAGTTGGGTCATTTCGGTGGTGCCTCGGTGCCGAGTTTGCCCTCGAGCGACTTCTCGATGTTGGCGATGGCGATGAGCTTGGCCCGCGCCTCCCCGAGCTGTCGCTGCAAGGTGACATTGAGTTGCTCGGTGCTGAGCAGCCTGCGCTTGAGATCGTCCAGGCGCTGAGCTCCGGTGGCCTGAAGAGTGCGGTTTTCCGTGCTCAGCGTCAATTGTCGCGTAATCAGGACAAGCTCGAAGCGCGCGAGCGTCTGCTCCCCGGGAGAGAGGGTGCTGTCGGGATCTGACAACAGGCGCTGCAGCAGCGTCTGCGCCCGCGGCAGGTCGGCGGCGGGCGTGCCGCCTCCGGGCTCCCCGAGCAGCAGCGCGAGGCGCAGCGTCTGGCGGTCGCCGGGGTTCCCCTGGTAGGCCTGCTCGGCCGCGGCGAGCAGGCCCGTCTCGCCCGCGGAG
>JAJZLX010000579.1:6069-6459 GCA_021850555.1 Pseudomonadota bacterium
TGAGCAGGATGAGGTCGCCGCGCAAGGGATGCGGAGTCGCGGGCTTCACCAGCGCCTGCGGCGCGGGTTGGGCGAAGGGGTTGATGAGGTCGCGGCTCGTCTGGCAGCCGGCGAGGGCGAGGAGGCTCAGGGCCGCGAGCGCCGCGGCAAGGCTCGCGGGACGGATTCTCTGCAGTTCAAGCGGCATGGGCCTGGTTACCTTCCTTAGGCGGACGGTCACGGATGATGCTGATGGGCATGCGGATGCGAAAGTGCGCGCCGGGGAACTCCCCGTCGACGATCTGCACGGTGCCGCCGTGCGCGGTGACGAATTCCAACACAACCGACAGGCCGATCCCGGTTCCCTTGATGGAGATGCCGTTGACGGCCCGGCCGGTGTAGAAGGCCCTG
>JAJZLX010000289.1:0-490 GCA_021850555.1 Pseudomonadota bacterium
GGGCCGTTGACGTTGGTGTCGATCACCATCCGCCAGGTCTCGGGCTCGACCTCCCAGAATCGGGTCGGTTGGGTCATGAAGGATTCGCTGACGTACCTCATGCCGCGACCGGCATTGTTGACGAGGATATCCAGGTGGCCGAACCGGTCCAGGGCGGCCGCGACGACGCGCTGGACGTCGGTCTCGCGGGTGACATCGGCAAGAACGGCGAGCACCCTGTCCGTGCCCGCCTCGGCGGCCACAGCGTCGATCTCCGCGCGCTCGCGGGCTGCCGTCGCCACGACTCGGATTCCGGCTTGCGCAAGGCCCAGCGTCATTGCGCGGCCGATACCGCGTCCCGCGCCGGTGACGATCGCCACCCGTCCACGGCTCAGTGCCTGCGTACCTGCACTTTCCGGAGCCATCTCATGCGATCCTTGAGCTGATGTTCGCGCCGCTCAAAGTGGAGCTTTCCGAGTGGATGCCGGGATCAGTGCGCCCGGATGCGGTC
>JAJZLX010000289.1:500-6441 GCA_021850555.1 Pseudomonadota bacterium
AGCCCTGAGGGGAATGGGAGAGTGAAGCCGCTTCTCCATCCGGTCATTCGTCATGGACTCACCGCGGATCGTGACCGTCTGTGGCACGACCATCCGGAATCCCATGACCTCGAAGATCAGGCGCGCCGTGAGGCTCGCCTCCGTGTACAGGTGACGCAGGGCATTTATGTGGGCGGTATCCTCGATGTGCTCAAGGAGCGCTCGCGCGACCCCGAGCCGCACGAAGTTCGGGTGCACGTAAAGCATGTCGATGTGACCATCTGCTTCCAGGTCCGAGAATCCCGCGATCCGGCCTTCAATCTCAGCGATCCAGGTCGATTTGGCCTCGCAACGTCGTCCGAACTGTACCGCGTCGATTCCATCGGGGGCCCATGCCCGGATCTGCGCGGCCGTGTAGTCGCGTGAGGCGATTTCCCGCACGGAAGAGCGGAAGAGGTTCGTGAGCGCAGCGGCGTCGGTGACGCCGTAGGGTCTGATCGTGATCGACCAGGACTGATTGGCATTCATGGGATGATGATGCGCGTGCAACGGATCGCTTTCCAACGGGGAACTCATCCTCGACTACGCGGCGATGCGGTGTTCGTAGAACGGGCGCTCCCGGTCACTCAGGATCTCATCAAGCCGCTCGAGGCGGACACCTTCCGGGCGCAGCCACTCATCGAGGTTCTGGGACTTCACGGGAACGACGCAGCGGTTGTGGCCCGTGGCGGCAATCTCGGGCGGGGGATCGTCGGTGATCGCGGCAAAGGAAAAGAGCTCCGGTCCGTCCTTCCCGCTCCAGTGCGCCCACAGGCACGCCACGAGCATCTGCGTCCGCGGTTCAGGGTCGAAATGGAGCACGAGATTCCGCGGCTTCTCGTCAGGCTTCAGCTCGCGCTTCTCGTAGAGGTTGCTGGCCACGTTCTCGAAGAACGACGTGATCACCAGAATCGCGTGATGGTGTCCGTAAAGCGCCTTCCAGTAGCCGCCAAGATTGTCCCGCCGGGCGTTGTACGTTCCGGGATAGCGCACATCGTAGCTCGCCGGCTTGCCCGGTAGCCGGCAGGTATAGCGCATCGGCCGGATCCAGCGGTGATCCTTCTCCTCGACAACGACCGGTGCGTAGTACATGGGGAAGATCCGCCGGTCGCGCTCGAGCGGCTCGGTGCGCTTGAGGTCCGAGAGACGATGGAGCGCTGTGTCGATCTTGTTCTGCGCGATGCGCGCTTCCTCGCGGGCGCGCCGGGTCTCCTTGACCATGAGCGAGCGTTCGGCGTCGGCGAGGCGCTTTTTTTGCCTGAAGAGTTCGCTCTCCAGCTTTCCCGTCAACCGGGCCCGATACGCTTCGATGTGCTCAAGTGTGAGGTGCTCCAGACTATTGGGCGAATGGGCGCTCGCCGGGCCGAAGAAGTCTGCCTCGAGCGCACGACTCACCTTGATGTCCCGCTCGAGCCGGCTTCGGAAGAGTTCCTCGAACATGGGCCAGTCGACCTCCGCGCCGAAATCCTTGGCGATCGACCGCAAGTGCTGTTCGACCATGGCGGAGTAGCACATGGACGTCAGTGTGCCGCAAAGGCAGCCGCTCGGGAAAGGGGAAGGCTCCAATGCAAGGGCGGAGCCGAAGGCCCGTACGGTCCGAGCGCAAGATCTGGTAGGGGAGAGGCAATCTGCAACGTCTCGCCGAGATCACCGGCGACAACCGTCTCGCCAAGACGAGAAGGTCTGCGTCATCCAGTCCAGCCGCCCGGCGTGCACTGGGTGGACGCCGTGATGTCTCGATCGCACGATGGCGCTCATGCCCTTCGAGCTCGACAAGATCGATCACCTCGGCGACTACGGGGGCGTCTGGTCGCTCGGCATTCGGTGTCGCTGTTGTGATCACGCTCGTCTCATCCCGGCGTCGTTCCTCATTCGGCTGTACGGGCGCAACCGGCGGCTGTCTACCGTCGCGCAGCGCTTCTATTGTTCACCGTGTACCGGACGCAGGTGCGCCTGTGCGGGCAAGGATTTCGATGCGTTCATCTGGATTCCGCGATGAGGGGATCGACGGCCGGTGCCGCCGTGTTCGGGGTCGTGAAGACGTTCGGTGACTCCGGCCCGGGGCTCGTGTGGCGCATCGGTGAACACCATGCCAAGGGAGACGCGCTCGAGCCCATTCGAGCCGAACGGGTCGAAGACGGTGAGCGTCTCATGGCGAGGCAGGATCCGCAGGCCCATGGGAGACTCTTCTCGGCCGAATGTTCCGCCATGCGCGGCGCGGCGCGACCCAGAGGGGGCGCAGGGCTGGACACACGCGCCGTCCCAGCTCCAATGGTTTCTGCCGGCTCGCTCACGACAGGGATTCCAGCGTCGTCTGGAGCGAGGGATGGGTCTGGGACTCAAATTCAGTAAAAATGGTTGTAAAGTTGGCTATGCGAATTCGGCAGATCATCACGCGATCGTCCGAAGCTATCTTC
This sequence comes from Pseudomonadota bacterium, assembly GCA_021850555.1. The sequence continues at coordinate 2,936 of JAJZLX010000289.1, forward strand.
ATCCTTCAGCGAGGACCGTTCATGAAACTGAATGCGCATTCGTTTCGCCAGATGAAAGGCGCTACGCCAATCCCGATACTCACGGCGTACACCACTCCCGTCGCGCGAGCACTCGAGCGGGCGGGCATTCCTGTCATTCTGGTCGGCGATACGGTGGGAATGGTCGAGATGGGATTCGACAGCACGCGGCACACTACGATCGAGCACATGCAGTACCACGTCGGCGCAGTACGGCGTGGGGCGCCGGAGACGCACGTGATCGGAGATCTACCTTTCAAGACCTATGACGATCCCGAGAGTGCCCTGAAGAACGCCCGCGCGCTTTTGGACTCGGGAGCGGACAGCGTGAAGCTCGAGGGTGCCCGGCTCGATGTGATCGAACACTTGATCGGCAACGGGATCGACGTCGTCGGACACACGGGACTGACGCCGCAGACATCGGAGAGCTTCCGCCAGGTGGGCCGAAGCGCCGAAGACGCTCAGCGTATCTTCGCGGAAGCTGTCGATATCGCAGACGCCGGCGTCTTCATGCTGGTCCTCGAGCACATTCCGGCTGCGCTGGCCGAGCGGATCACTCAGACTGTCCGGGTACCCACGATCGGCATTGGCGCCGGCGCTGCCTGCGACGGCCAGGTGCTCGTGATCAATGACGCGATCGGGATGGGCGATTACTGGCCGCCCTTCTCGAGACAATACGCGTACGTCAGCAAGACCATCCTCGACGTGGCGACGTCCTTCATGCGGGAAGTGCACGAAGGGACGTTCGTGAACAACGTCTTGAAGATGAGGTCGCCCGAAAGGGGCTAGCGTTCCCCTGCCCCAGGATGAGCCTGCACAGCTACCTGTTGTTCGTTGTGGCCTGCATTGGTCTCGTCTTGGTGCCGGGGCCGGACATGATGTACATGCTCGGCCGGTGCGTCGCGCAGGGACGTAGGGCGGACATTCTCTCCGCGATCGGGTTCAACCTGGGTGGCTACGTGTATCTGACCGCCGCGGTGCTGGGTCTTGCCGCCATCCTTGCCACCTCGGCCGTGGAATTCATCGTCGTGAGATAGCTCGGCACCGTTGCGATGCGGTGGTCACCGGTTCAACGAGCGGAGGAGCCGTCGCGCTCGAAGCTCAGGAAGAATCCGTTGTAGCCAATCTTGCGCACGCGCTTTCGTACTGCGAACACCCGGCCCGTCGGTACCTGGGTCGCGCGGCCAGCGCTGTGGTTTATCACGGCATTGACGGTCACCGTACGACATACGCGGAAGGGGCTTCAACCGGGGACATCAACCTCATTCGGCGGGGCCGACGTCGGCGGGCTTTGGGTCGCCCACGCGGTGGGTCGAGCCGGAGAAATTCGAGGAACCTCCGATGGGAAGCACGGCATCGCCGCCGATGGGACCGCCACGGCGCTGCCGGAATTCAGGCGAGCGCCCTGGCTCGGGTCGCAATCCAATCGCGCACGGCGAAGAGGAAGTCGCTGTGCGGGAGCTCTTCGAGGGGATCGAGACGACGGGCGGCCAGGAGTGCGCCCACCTCCGTCTGAAACAGGCGATAGTCGCCAATCATGGCGACTGAGCCAGGAAGGGGAGGCTCGGCCGGCGTACGATGTTCCGATAGCCAATTGCGCACCAGGCGGATCGCTTCGTTCGGGTCGTTGCCATGGATCTCGATGTCCTGGCCGCTGATGTCCGACAGCGCCACATCGTAGCGATGCGATTTCGCTTCCAGGATCAGAGCGCGCTTGCGCTTGTGACGGCTGCTGCCGAAGAGGCGGGCTCCGAGATGAAGGCCCAGCTCCATTGGCATATTGAAACGCGGTACTCCCGCCGGGCCGACCTCGACCCTCGAAAGATCGTGGATGCCCCAGTCGCATTCACCGATCATCCGGGCGATCTTGCTGACCCTGATTTCGGCGCCGTCGGTCTCATCGAGTGCGCACCGGGGGTGATAGCCGGACATGAGGGTCGCAAAGACCATCGCGCGGAAAATGGACTTGAACCCGTCGTCGAACGGGCAGTTGATGAAGACGGCCTTTGAGGCTGGCGGCTTAGCCGCGCGCTGGCTCGCCACGCAAATGCTCGGACTTCGTCCGCAGTGCGTCGCGAATGGCGCGAGCAGTGGCGGACCGCCGTCCGCTCATCGGGGGAATCTTGATGCCCCGATAGACGACCGTGCGCTCGAAGTTCATCGAGAAGCGCTTCGGTGCTGCCTTTTTTGCTACTTTCGCCATGGGACGCAATATGAGACTTCGGGATCGCCGGCGCAAGTCCTGCCTTCCGCGCCAGGTCGCAGAATTAACCGGAATGGGACTCTAGCAAGTCCTTATTTTATCAGAGAAAATCTACAAATACCGACCTTCCCGGGATGGTGTCCAATGCCCGTCCCGCCATGGGCCGGGATGCCGCCCACGTAGCACGGACATCGTCGCGCCACCCTATGCACCGCTCGTGGTCCCCGCCATCACCAAGATCGATCACAGGGGTATCCGAAACCCGCTGCGGGCGGCTGGCGACCCGCAGCTCATTCGGGTGTCGGGAATCCTCCTCGCGTGGTGCGTTCGCTTTCCGTGATCAGGCCCATCCTCTGCAACCGTGCTTCGACCGCGCGCAACGTACGCCGGTGCTTCCTCGCGATTTCTTGCGGAGACTGCCCGGCCTTGAATGCCTCGGCCAATCTATTGTCTTCCTCCCCGGTCCAGGCCTTCCCGACGTTGTCGGGCAACAGGGCACGCCGCTGAGCGCGAGCCTCCGCCCGATCGAGCGCCGTCACGGCGGTGAGCAGCGCACGCATGACGTCCGCCCGGTGAATCACGCAATCCGACGGTAGCGGGACTTCCGATCCGGGCTCATGGCCTTCGATCAAAGCCTGTAGGACCGATGCTGCAGCGGCATTTTTCACGAGAGATCCTCCATACGATGACGGTGATGGGTTACCCCGAGTCGTGCTCGCCCGTGGAGCGACGGCATTCACACGCGTGATGCAATCTGTCGGTCGGCTCCGATCATTTCCGTTGAACAGTTTGCCGGCGGCGCAGTTGCGCACCTCTCGACCGCACCCTTGATCCGTAGACAATGAAGGTACTTGGATTCGAGATAACTTCGGCGACATGGTGTGATCAGTCGTGTGTCTCTCAGGGACGGGGTGATTCAATTGACGCCGCAATTCATCGAGCGACCGTGCGACGTAGATTTTGGCCATCCGTGAACTGATCTTCATCTCGTGTCCGACTTCCTCAAACGGAAGACTCCGCACGACGCGAAGAAGGAAAGCCTGCTGGCACTTCGGGGGAAGTTTGTGCACGGCCTCTGCAATCAAAGCCAACCGCTCGCGCGCGTCGGCGGTAATTTCTGCGGAGGGGGCGAACTGATCGGGTTTTGTCGAGAGAGCCTGGACGAGGCGGTCGCGATTCCGCTCCTTCCGTCTGCGGTCGATCATGATGTTCAACGCACACCGCCACAGGTAGCGGTCCAGGTCATGGATGGCTTCACCGCGCGCGACGACGAGCACTCGAACAT
>JAJZLX010000170.1 GCA_021850555.1 Pseudomonadota bacterium
CCAGACGCAGATTCGCCGCTTCGCCGAGGCGCAACGCGCTAGCCTGCATGACTTCGAGATCGAGACGCTGCCGGGTATCCGGCTTGGTCAGAAGAACATCCCGGTCAACAGTGTCGGCTGCTATGTACCCGGCGGACGCTATCCGATGGTGGCATCAGCGCATATGAGCGTGCTGACTGCGCGCGTCGCTGGCGTGAAGCACATCATCGCCTGCACCCCGCCGCTGAACGGCAAGCCGCCGGCCGCGACCGTCGCCGCCATGTCGCTTGCCGGTGCCGACGAGATCCACGTGCTTGGCGGAGTGCAGGCGGTGGCCGCGATGGGGCTGGGCACCCAGACGATCAAGGCCGTCGATATGCTGGTCGGTCCTGGAAACGCCTATGTGGCGGAGGCGAAGCGCCAGCTTTATGGCCGCGTCGGGATCGACCTATTCGCGGGCCCGACCGAGACGCTGATTATCGCCGACGATACCGCTGATGCGGAGATGTGCGCGACCGACCTGCTTGGCCAGGCCGAGCACGGTCCGACCTCGCCTGCGGTGCTGCTGACTACGTCAGCAAAGATCGCCGACGGAATCGAGGCGGAGATCCAGCGCCAGCTCACCCGCCTGTCGACCGCCGACATCGCCAGCGTCGCGTGGCGCGACCACGGACAGGTGATCCTGTGCGACACCGACGAGGAAATGGTGCAGGAGGCTGACCGCATCGCGTCAGAACATGTGCAGGTGCTGACGCGCGACCCGCGCTGGTTCCTGGACCGTATGACCTGCTACGGCTCGCTGTTCCTCGGCAAAGAAACCAATGTCGCCTACGGAGACAAGGTGATCGGCACCAACCACACGCTGCCGACCAAGAAGGCGGCGCGTTACACTGGCGGGCTGTGGGTTGGCAAGTTCCTCAAGACCGTGACCTATCAGCAGGTGGAGCCGTCGGCCACCGCGATGATCGGCGAGTATTGCTCGCGCCTATGCGCGATCGAGAATTTCGCCGGGCACAAGGAGCAGGCCGACCTCCGCGTCCGCCGCTACGGCGGCAAAAACGTTGTGTGAACATAGTGGCGGCGGTGCGGCACATGGCAGACGACGAAACCACGCCCACTCCGGCTGTCGTGAGACCGGTCACTGCACGGGAGCTGGCGAGGCATCTTGGTGTGTCGCAGTCTACCATCTCCCGTGCTTTCAGTAGACACACAAGCATTTCCCCAGCGATGCGGACGCGGGTGCTGCAGGCGGCGGAGGCACTGCACTACCAGCCGAACGTCATCGCGCGTAGCCTGAGCACGCGGCGCAGCAACATTGTCGGCATTGTCATGGCGACGATGACGAATCCATTCTATCCTGAGATGCTAGAGCAATTGGTCAAAGCACTGCAGCAGATTGGGCTACAGGCGCTGCTGTTCTACGTGCCGCCCGGCAAGGAGGTGGACAGCGAGTTGCCTCTGCTGCTTCAGTATCAGGTGGATGCAGTAGTGATCGCGTCAGCGAACATATCTTCGGCGATGGCACGGGCGTGGACTGCGACCGGCCGCCCTGCGGTGCTGATTAATCGCTCTGTACCAGAGGCCGGAGTGACTACCATCTCCTGCGACAACGAAGCCGGAGCGCGGCAGATCGCCGATTACCTGCTCGACCGTGGTTACTGTCGCCTCGCCTATGTTTCCGGCAAGCCGGACACATCAACCAATATCGAACGGGCACGCGGTTTCCGCGAACGGCTGCGCGAGCGCAGTATGTCGCTGCATGCTGAAATCGCTGGCACGGAGTTTAGCTATGCTGCCGGCTACCAGGCAGCGCAGGAACTGGCGCGCGGCCGGCCGGACGCGGTGTTCTTCGCCAACGACATCTTGGCGGTGGGCGGGATAGATGCGTTCCGCCACGAATGCGCGATGCGCGTGCCTGAGGATATCGCGGTGGTTGGCTTCGACGATATCCCGATGGCAAGCTGGCCATCCTACTGCCTTACCACGGTGCAGCAGCCCCTTGCCGACATGGTGACGGCGGCGGTGCAGTTTCTTGCCGAGATACTGGAGCAGCCGATGGCTGGGCCGCGCAAGCATATTATTCCTGGCACACTAATCGAGCGCGCATCGACCATCGGCGGTGGACCGCGATGAACACTCTCTTCGCCACCAATCCGTCGCTCCGCTTGCTGGCGTGCGAGGCGTCGCCTGGACCGGGCGCGGCGGCTCCGATTACTCGGTCGGGACCGCTACCCGAAGCGCTTGATGACGCCACCCTCGCCTACGTCGCGGCGATGCGCGAGACGTTCGACCAGTTGCGGCAGGTGGCGGGACAGTTGGCCGGCGTGCTGGTGCTTGCCGTGGCCAGCGGGCAGGGCGTGGCAGGACACCCGATGCTGGAGCTTGCCGACACCGCACTCGGTACCGCCGCCGATGCCGTGCGCGGCTGCCGCCCGCCGCCACGAGGTGCGCATCACCACCGCCATCTTGCCCGCGCCCTGGAGCAATTCGGCCTCGCGTTGACCGCCGCGCGCCTAAATCTGCGCGCCGGCAACGAGGCTGCGACCGATGCGATCATGGCACCGCTGCGCGCCGGATTTTCTGAACTGCAATCGGCGGCTAATGTGCTGCCTGGTTTCGAGGTCGTTGCCTTCTCGCAGGGCTGCTGCGCGCGCCATGCCGGGCCGCCGCTGCCTGTCTTGATCCATCCCAACATATAACCAAACGGGAGAAACGCTCGTGGCCGACTATTCAATTTGGGTTCTCGAATATAGCTACGTCAAGAACTATCACGTCAGCGGGATCATATACGGCGCCCACAACCAGGGCTATCGTAAGCTGCCTTACTGCTACACGCTTATCAAGGGGCGCGGCACGGCGGCGATGGTCGATGTTGGCTACAATAACAAGGACTACGGCGCCACGATGGCCAACAATTTCGGCGTCGAGAACTGGCGTTCTGCGGCGACGGTGCTAGGCGAATGCGGGGTGACGCCGGAGCAGATCGAGCATGTATTCATCACCCATGCCCATTTTGACCATATGGGAAACACCGACGCGTTCCCGAACGCCAAATTCTACATCCAGGAAAGGGAAATCTCGAAATGGGTGTGGGCTATGTCGCTCGACCGCCGCTTCCGCTGGCTGATGCTGGCCACCGATCCCGGCGATGTCATGCGCGTCGTCGATCTGGCGCGCCAGGGGCGGCTGGTCAGCATTGACGGCGACCGTGCCGATGTGCTGCCGGGCGTCGATCTATATGCGGCGTTCGACACGCATACTTGGGGCTCGATGTTCGTCCATGTACGCAACGACGGCAAGGCGAACAGCACCGACTCCTGGGTGCTGGCTGGCGATCTCGTCTACAGCTTCGAGAATGTACGCGGTGCCGACGCTAACGACCCGCAATACATCCCGGTCGGGCTTGCGGTCGGCAGTCAGACCAACCTGATGTTGACCACTGATGCGATGGTCAAGCTCGCCGGCGACGAGTTCCGCCGCGTCATCCCGATTCACGAGGAAGGGCTGCGCGAGACCTTTCCCTCGCGCGTCACCGCCGAGGGCCTGCGCATCACCGAAATCGCGTTGGCTGACGGCGAACCCTCGCGTGTCCGCTGACCTGACGTATGACATGGCTGAGGAGGCAACAGCGCTTCCCCGCACGCCGTCCTTTCGCCTCGACGGGCGGCGGGCGCTGGTCACCGGCGCGGGGCGAGGCATCGGCCTCGCCTGCGCGGCGGCGCTAGCGCAGGCCGGCGCCGCGGTGACGCTGGCGGCCCGCTCCGATGCCGAGATCGCGGCGGCTGCCGCCGCGATCCGAGATGCGGGCGGCGTCGCCGAGGCGCTGCGGATCGATGTGCTGGATGTGCCTGTGATGCGCGCGGTGCTGGCGGCGCAGGCGCCGTTCGACGTTCTGGTTAACAATGCCGGGACCAACCGCCCTGCTAGTTTCCTCGATGTGACCGAGAACGACTTTGATACGGTGCTCGATCTCAATCTGCGGGCGGCGTTCTTCGTCGCGCAGGCTGTCGCGCAGCGGATGCGGGCCGAGGGATGCGGCGGCAGCATCGTCAACATGTCCTCGCAGATGGGCCATGTTGGCGGCGCCCGCCGCAGTGTCTATTGCGCAAGCAAGCATGCCCTGGAGGGACTGACCAAGGCGATGGCGCTCGACCTGGCGCCGCACGGGATCCGCGTGAACAGCATCGCGCCGACTTTCGTCGAGACGCCGATGACCCGGCCGTTTTTCCAGGATGCAGCGTTCCGCGACGCGGTGATCGCCAAGATCAAGCTCGGTCGGCTTGGGCGCGTCGAGGATCTGATGGGCGCGGTCGTGTTCCTGGCCTCGGACGCATCGCAACTGATGACCGGAACATCACTGGTCGTCGATGGCGGCTGGACCGCGGACTGACTTCGAAAGGAAGAATATCCGTCATCGCGTGCGTCACAGATATTGCAACATGATGACACCAAAGACAGACGCAGTTCCCGATGGGACTTTCTACCCGAGGCGTTCAAAGGTTCTGGGTCGAAGGGATTTCTTTCACGCCGTGCTCCCTTATCGGAATGACGGTTTCACTACTTGACCGCCTGCGGATTGATCGGTGATCCGCATCCTCCGGGCAGATGCAGCGGAGGTGCGTTGAAGAAGAATTCGTAGATCTTGTCGGCGGCGCAGTCCTCGGCCAGTTCTTTCAGATAGAAAATCTCGCCCATCGAGATGCCTATCGCAGGGATGACCACCCAGTGCCAAGGCTGGTTTGCGTCGTCGGTCTCGTTCGGCCGCACCTCGCAGCCCCAGGTGTCGGTGCAGATAGCGGCAACGTCCTTTTTCCGCAGCCAGTAACAGGTCTCGAAGGCGAGGCCGGGCGCGGCGCCGCCAGCATAGCCGCTCCAATCCCCCCTAGCGATGCAGCGTTCCTGATGACCTGTGCGGACTAAGAGAAAGTCACCCTTGCGCACTTCCACATTCTGCGCAGCGGCACAGGCATCAAGCTCCGCATTGCGGATCGCATAGCCATCGGGCAGCGAATCGACGCCATTGAACCGTGCGATATCGAGAAGCACGCCGCGCCCGATCATTTTGTCACGGACATTCTCGATGCCTAGCTTCTTCGCACCTGTGGCACCAACCAGTTTGGCGTCGAAGCCGTTGTACATCTTGTCATCAAGAAAGATGTGGCAGAGCGCGTCCCATTGGGTCGAGGCCTGGCATGGCATGTTAATCGCGTCGTCGGCATAGCGTAGATAGGGGAACGGCTGGTCCTGGTTGCCTGCGATTGCGTCCGTACCGGTCGCTAGCATGGTATGGATCGGGTTCCAACGCCCCCCGAAAAGTCCTGACTGGATAGGCTCTTTGAGTGACAAGCCTAGCGAGAACACTCTACCCCTACGGATCAGGCTGGCCGCGGCCACGATATCGCTAGGCGTGACGTTGTTCAGCGTTCCGATCTGATCGTCAGCGCCCCAGCGCCCCCAGTTCGACAATTTTTGCGCGGCTTCAAAGATGTCGGCTCGCGAGACTGTTTTTGGTGCCGATACAGAGTTCATGATTCCCCCCACATAGTGAGCAACTGCTCTCTTCAAAGGGAAGAAAAGAACCTCGTTATCGTTGTCTGTCAATATAGAGCTTCAAACAAGAAGATATCATCGCTGTTTAGTCGTAGATACCGCGCTCGCCAAGCCACGCATTTTACGTCCGGTTGCAGAAGCTTCTGCGCGATGCCGGATTCGACGCCTTCGTCGAGGCGTTATGCAAACCCTACTACGCTGCGAATATGGGCGCGCCGTCGCTGCCGCCTGGACGATTTTTTCGCATGCACCTGGTCGGCTATTTCGAAGGGATCGACTCCGAACGCAGCATCGCCTGACGTTGTGCGGACTCCTTTTCGCTGCGTGATTTTTTGCGTCTCTCCAGCCGAGAGAAAGTTCCTAATCATTCCTGGATGTCGAAGACGCGGAAGCGGTTGAAATCCAGCGTCGGGCGCAAGGCCGTGCGCCGGCGCGGCGAACTCGTTAATCGCAGTTTCGCGCACGTTCTCGATCGCGGCGGCATGCGCCGCACGTGGTTGCGCGGACGGGAGAATGTGCACAAGCGCTATTTGATCCACGTCGCGGGCGTTAACCTCAGCCTCTTGATGCGCGCCTTTCATGGTTCAGAGAACCCAAAGGGGAAGTCCTCGGAAAAGAGCGCAATTATTTTTGTGTGGCAAGTCGGAGAGGTTCTCATGATCCTTATCGTCGTCGTCATCCACGACAAAACCGCCGCACTCGTTTGGCGCATCAGTTCCGACAAAAGTTGATCAGAAACCGCACTTCAGCCACGGGCTGTTAGAAATCGGGATTTGATTGCCTGGCATTTGGCTGCGGCGCCAATTGCGTTGCGATCTCGATGGCTTCGAGCAGACTGGCTTCGCTGGCGATACCCTTGCCGGCGATATCAAACGCGGTGCCGTGGTCGACCGAG
>JAJZLX010000070.1 GCA_021850555.1 Pseudomonadota bacterium
GCTTGAGCGTGCGGACGACGGCTGACTTCAGGTTCGCCGCGGAGTACATCTTGGCGGGTTCCGTGAGACGTACCGATTGCTGGACGTTGTCCGCCTGCGGGTTGGGTGCGTTCTTCTGCAGGTCCGTGACCATCTTCGTGTAGGCTTTCAGATACGCCATGGCGACCACTTGACCGATCTCGGTATTGGCGTAACCGCTGGCGCCGCCGGCAGCGAATCCCCCGAAGAAGTCGCCCCCTCCGCCGCCGCCTGTCCAGCCGAGATCGGTCTTGCTGGCGCGCCCCTCGTCCACGGCGACTTGCTCGGTCGAGCGCACGTCCGTCAGCGTCAACACGACATCGGCGGTCTTCTTGTGCAGGCTGATCCCGCCGATGAGCGCCCCGATGCCGTGAGGAAGCAATCCGCCGAGGAATCCACCGATGCTCGTTCCGCTCGCATTCGAATTGCGATTGGCGATATCCGGGACGAGAACGTAGTCCGCGGCCTTCATCTGTCCGAGGCCCACGTTGGACCCCTCACGCTCTTCACCGCTCGCGGCAAGTGAGCGTTCGGCTTGTGCGGCCTGTAACCCGGCGCCTCTGTCCACCAGCGTGAAGCACCCGGATCGCTCAACGTAGACCTTGATGAGTGCGGCCGGCGACTCGAGGTTCATCGATGTCCACCACGGATTCGTCGTTTGCGGGTCGTGAACTGCCAGGGTGCCGATCTTGTGGCTGCACGTGGGGATCTGGGGTGAGGCCGAGTCTGCGAACGCTGGCGACGCCGCGAGAGCGCCCCCGGCGAGCAGCATGACCCAGAACCATGAACGGTGCGTAAAAGTGCAGATCTTCATCGGTGATCACCTTTGTGGTGGACTACGGGTACACGCGTCTGTCGTTGCCGTTCGACCGGCGCTCCATGCCGCGCCGGCCCGCGCGGGTCGGCGGCATGGCGTCCCGCCGTCGTACTGTCTTCCTGCGCGCATACCATCTGTCGATTTCCCGTCAACCGCGCCTGCTGCCCGGGGCAGGCGCTTCGCTGTGCCTCAATTGACTGCCGTTCCTCATTGGGCGGCGCGCCTGGATTCGATGTTCTTCAGGCGGTCCCGGATGTCATTCAGTACAAGCAATGCGCCGAATGCCGCGGCTCCGAATATTCCAAGGAAAATTACCCCGATTATCGCGCCAAAGAAGCCTTTGTACGCCCAGCCCCCGATGAAACCAGCGAGCAGGAATAACCAAAGTGCCGCTTCCAACAGTACCGCATAAACGTTGACGACTATTTTCGAGAGAACCATGTTTGCTCCAGGGTTTCAAAGGGTCGGGTGGGGCGACGGCTGAGCGGGATGATTTCCGTGTGGTCCTGCCTCGGGCATCGCGGTCTCGGTGGTCAGGGCGTGCGCCCTGCTGCGTTCGATGTCTCCTCAGTCCTGCGCGGTGTCCAAGAGCCATTTCCCGTTGAGCTTGACCCAGTTGTCAGTCGACTTCTGGGTGGTCCCGTCGCGGAATTTCATCTCGGCGGTGACCTGGGCGTGGCTGCCGTCGATTGTTTTTGCCGACAGGATCTTCACCAGTTCGACTCCTCCGTGGGCCTCGGCTTTCTGGTGGAGCGCCCCGATCGCCGCGCGCAGCTTGCTGCTGACGCCCATGGCTTGTGCATCGGGCGAGATGTCGGCCATATCGATCATCTTCATCGCCCTGTCGGTGTTTCCGTTGCCGATCGCACTGTAGAACTGCTTGCTTGCGCTCTTGGGTCCGCTCGAACACGCCGTCAAGGCGGCCGTGATGGCCGCGACGAGGATCAGTCTGTGTGGGGTTTCTCTGCGACTCAGAGGCATGGATCACCTGTATGTTGAGTGAAGAGGCCCGGTAAGATCAGTTCGCGGGCTCCAAACATCGGTAACGCGAAGGACGGGAACGGCGGCTGAGGAGCCGGAATTCCCGCTGTGGTGAAAATCCTCCAGAGAAGTGAAGTGCAGTACATCGCGTCCGTGCGGGTCCAGTCGTAGCTGCCATCGAACGGCATGCCCACATGTCGGAGCGCCGCATGCCGCAGCCCGGCCGCGGTCTGTGCGTTGGCGACCGGCAGCGGCATAAGGCGGGCGCAGACACTTTGCGAGGCGAACTCGGCAAACGGGACGTGGCGCACGCGGCCATCCTGTCCTTCACCCGGATCGGCGTGCACGACACTCCACGTTCCCGAGGAGGGGTGCTCGAACGCGAGACCCAGGTGAGTCCATTTGCAGGACGGGTCTTTGCCGCGAAGTATCCTGGCCTCGAGCCCGCGTCCCTGGCGGGCGGCGATTGCTATGCGGGAATGTCTCGCCATCAGCGAATGGATCCCGACCGAGTCGCGATCCGGTCCGGCCAACGGTTGCGAGGCGGACAACCGGTGGCAATCGGTCTGGGTGGCTCATGAGCGAAGCCGGTATCCACGACGCATTCCTGCCGGTGTCGCTTTGGCCCCGATGCTCGGTGAGCTCGTTTTTTGAGGGCCGGCCCGGTTTGCGGGAGGTGTTCCTCGGCAGGGCGCGCCGCGGGCTGTGCCGTTTGTCGGATCACCGGCTCGCTGGGCCCATCTGGAGTCCGGTCGCCCGGGGACGTCCCGGAACGGGGGCGCGACACGATGTGGAGCGAGTCTAGAAAACGGACGTCCTCCCTCGCTGGTCGCGCACGCGTTCGGGCGGAAAGGGCCTGCAAGGCGAGCGGCAAGGGGCCGGAGGGAGCGGTCGCGATGCACTCCGTTCGGGTCTGAGTTCCCGGATGTGCGCCTGCGGGCCCGTTCCAGGCGAAGCCCGGAAGGCGCCAATTTGCAGCTCGAGGGAGGCTGCGGGCGCCCCGAACGGCGGGTCGTCTTGTACGGCTTGCGCTGTAGGGTGAGAATTCCATGGTCTTCGGCGGCCTGGGCGGTTCTCGCGGACGTGCGAGGCCGCTCATCAGGGGGGGAGGCTTGTAGCAGTGTGGGGCGGGGTCTGTCTTTACCGGACATTCACCAATCTCTAATCCGCCGAAACCGGCGCAAGAACAAATAGTTAAGAGCGCGAGGGGGCGATCTTCGTGGGAACCGAGTCCCAGTCAATGCGTCCCATGCAGTACCGCTATCGGTTCGGTACCGCCGAATTCGACGAGGTGCGCGTCGAGCTTTGTGTGGACGGCGAGGCCGTGCAGGTTCAGCGGCGACCCCTCGAAGTGCTCGCGGTTCTGCTGCGGCACGCCGGCGAAGTGGTCACGCGGGAAGAGCTGCGCGAGGTGGTTTGGGACAACCGCATCACCGTAGACAATGTGCTCGATACGGCGCTCACCAAGCTCCGCCACGTGCTGGGGGAGCGCAATGCGGCACTGATCATCACACAGCCCAGGGTGGGCTTTCGCCTGAGCGGCCGCGTGGAAAAAGTGGCGGTCGGACGCCACTTCTCCGGTGAACTCGCGCTCGCAGCGGGGCAGCCCCTCCCTCAGCGGGAGAACTTCATATTGCGGCGCCGCATGGGATGTTCGCCGCACCACCAGGTTTGGCTTGCACAGCACGCCAAGACGCTCGAGCAGCGGGTGTACAAGTTCAGCGCCGGCGGCGACGGACTCGCAGCCTTGAAGCGCGAGGCCACGCTGAGTCGCGTCCTGCGCGAAAGCCTCGGGGACCGGGAAGATCTCGTGCGCACTCTGGACTGGAACTTCAAGGAGCCGCCGTTCTTCCTCGAATGCGAGTACGGAGGGGAGAATCTCACCGAATGGGCCGCCGATCATCTCGAGGGCAGCTCGCTCAGCGCGCGTCTGGCGCTGCTCGCTCAAGCGGCGGACATCGTGGCGGCGGCGCACAGCGTCGGGGTGCTTCACAAGGACCTGAAACCGGCGAACCTGCTCATCTCAGACCGACCGGACGGGGTCACGGTCCGGGTTACGGACTTTGGCAGTGGGCGGCTTCTCGAGCCGGATCGTCTGGCGGCGCTCGGCATCACGCAGCTCGGGGCGACCCTGACGCAGGGCGTAATGACCGATTCGGATACGGCGACCCCCCTGTATATCGCGCCGGAGCGGTACAAAGGCGAGACGGCCACCATAAAGAGTGACGTATTTGCCCTGGGGATCGTGCTGTACCAGCTGGTGGTCGGGGATCTGCGCAAGCCCCTGGCGCCTGGATGGGAACGCGACGTGCCCGACGAGATCCTGCGCCAGGACATCGCCGCGGCGATCGACGGCGACCCGGCCGCGCGCTTGGGAAGCGCCGCGGAACTTGCGGAGCGGCTGCGCCGCCTCGATGAAAGACGGGACGAATTCTCGCGCCAACAGGCCATGCAGCGACGGCTGAGCGCGGACCAGGAAGCACTGCGCCAGGCCCGCGCGCGCCGCCCATGGGTGCTCGCAACCCTCGCCGCGCTCTGTCTCGGACTGATTGGCGTGCTCGTGCTCTATGGCACGGTGGCGGATGCGCGTCGCTCGTTGGCAAGACAGTACGCCACGGCCCGGGCGTTCAACACCTTCCTGACGGATGACTTCATCGCCGTCGCCAATCCGGACCTGGCTGGCCGCGCTGACGTCACCGTGATCCAGGCGATACGCGAAGCCGCGTCGAAGATCGATCAGGTCTTCAGGCACGTCGGGCCTGGTGTTCGCGGCGGCCTGCATGCCGCCATGCAGAAGTCGCTTTTCGGTCTGAGCGACTTCCCCGCGTCGATCACTCAGGGCCACGAAGCGTTGAGCGCCTACCTGCAGGCGCATGACCTGGACAGGAGGCATATCGCCGAGGTCCGCATCAGACTGGCGTTGACACTCGCGAAGATCTCGAGGCTCAAAGACGCCTCTGTCCAACTCGCGGCCGCCGAGACGGACATGAAGGCGGCGCATCTGGACAGCCCGGCCGTGCAGGCGCAGTACTGGTGGGCGAGAGCCGCGGTGGCGTCCTATCGGCTCGCACTGCAACAGGCGCTCGAGGACTACAGGCGTGCCTGGGCCTTGGCGCGGCGCGCCTCTCACCTGCCCTTGCCCATACGCAACCGCATACAGTTCTCCTATGCCGACACGCTGCGGCTGTCGGGCAATTTCGCCGCTGCCGAGCGGCAGGCTGAAGATCTGCTCGCGAGCGAGCGGGCGCAATTGGGTGTGAACTCGCCGGAAACCTGTTATACGGCCGCCTTGCTGGCGAGCATCTTCGGCTTTCGTGGCCACGCGAGGCAGGGACTTGCCATGGCGACGCCCGTTGCCGAGTGCCTCTCGAAGTCGCTCGGGTCGACAAACGTTCGAACGATCGCGGCGTACCAGATCGTCGGTGGCCTGCAGTTCCAGAGTGGTCTTTACAGTGATGCAGCGGTGACCTACGACAAAGTGGCGGGGATGTTCACTCGGGTGGTGGGGCCGAAGGCGCTGAGGACCATTTCAGCCCGGGAAAATGCCGGCGTCGCTCGACAATACGCCGGCGAGCTCGCAAGGGCGGAGGCGTCGCTCGCGAAAACGTTGACGCTCGCACGCACGGTGCTTGGCTGGACCCACCCTACGACCGAGGGACTGCGCTATCACCTTGCCGATTGCCGTCTCGATCTTCGCCGTACGCCGGGTGTCGAAAGACTGTTGGACGGCCTGTCCGTGCGCGCATTGAATGAAGGGGAAATCGAATCGGACTGGTCTGGGCGTCTGATGTACGAACAGGGCCGACTCGCGCTGTACACCGGAGATGCGAAACGGGCGGTTCCGATGCTACGGACCGCGGCAAGGGAGATAGCGGCGAAGGGCTCCAATGGCGCGATCAGTGTGGGTGCGATCCGGAAACTGATCCGTGCGGCCATTGTGGTTGAGACCACCCCGCGCACGGCCCGGAGACTGACTGTTCATCATTGCGCAAAGACTGGCCCATGTCCCGTGCCGGACGCGCAGCGCCATGTGGCCATCCGCTCATCGACAGGAGCCTGAGCATTGCCGGGCGCGTGTCATACGTCTGCCCGGTCCGGCCGTATCACGGGTTGGGGATTTGCAGCCGGCGTGGGCCTGCGGTACTGGCCGACACTTGCCGGTGACCGGCCCGGCGGGCATGCATTCCCTCTTGCGGTGGGTCCGCGCCGCGTGGAATCGCGTTCGTGTTCCGCATTCGCAGTCGCACGCTCTCGAGATCGACCGTTCTGAATCAGAATGGGGGCCACCACGTAAGCCCTTTGAATCTCGCCCCGTCGCGCTCCGTGGTGATCCGTTCGCCACCGGACTCGAGGGCCAGAGCCACCAACCAGGCGTCTTGTGCCATGTTTCCTCTGGCCCGGGAATCGCGGTTGAGCACGGCCATCCTATCTGATCGTCCGAGAGAGATTTTTGATCACGTTGGCTGATGGACGCAGCCTGAGATCCATCACGGATGTTGACCGTTCTTGCGGTCTTTTCCCCTCTCGATCTCTATATCGTCTTCGGTCCGCACGACCGCGA
>JAJZLX010000141.1 GCA_021850555.1 Pseudomonadota bacterium
GGCTGTCGAAACCCAGGTCGCGCTCCAGGGTGCTGCCGAGATCCATGGTCTCGTGCGGCGGCTGCCCGCGGTGCAACTCCGCGTACAGCGAGCGCACCACCGCGAGGATGGCCTCTGCGGAAATCGAGACCTCGTCGGCGGCACCGATCCCGGATGCGCCGGCCTGTCCGCCCGCCGGCGGGCCGGATGGGAACTGCGACACGCCAAGCCTCGCGTGAGTCCGTTGGGAGTTCGACCGCGACCACCGGCCAACCTGACCGTGGCACGCAAGGGTCAACTTACCCTCGGGGCGTCCGGGCGGCAAGTACGGCATTTGCGCAGCATCGCCCGGTGCGGCGCGGGCCGCGCGCCCTCGTCAGACCCGTCTCGAAGACCCGCGGGCGGCGTTTGCCACGGTCGGGCCAGGGACCTCACCCGGTGCGCGGAAGCTGCGAAGTATCAATCCGGACAATAGCCCCGAAACACCTGACAAATCCGCCACCCCCACTTGCGCCGCAGGAGCCATTCACCCCCGGCATCGGCCCGTCGGCCGATCCGCGCCGTCGGTAAGGGCATGGCGCCGCAGCCACAGCCGGGCGTCCAGCGCGTCCTGCTCGAACCACGCGCGGGCGCTGCCGAGACGGAAGCTGTAGCCCCAGGCGTCCATGTCGGCGAGGAGCCGCTCGCGGCCGACGCCGGGCAGGGCGTCGGCGAGCAGGATCTGCAGATAGCACACGGCGCACTCCTCCGGGTCATCGCCGCCGGCGTCGGTGTCGAGGCCCGCGCGCCGCTCGGGACTCATGCAGATGAAGTGACAGCTCTCGTGCAGGATGGAGTGGATGGGGGTGTCGAGGCGGGCGCAGAGGCGGCCCGCCTTGAGGCCGGCCTCGCTTTCGCCCCAATAGGACCCCGGAATCTCCTCATCCGGCCCCACCACCTCGAGGCTCAAGCCGTAGCGTGCGAGCAGCGATACGACCGGCTGGCGATCGACGTCGCCGAGTGTCAGGACGGATGCAGGGATCATCTTTGAAGCCGCTTCGCAAACCGTGCGTGCCGCAGGGCAGGTCACCACCGACCGTCCGGGCGGGCCATCGCTCAGAGGCTCGCGAGCCTGCGCATCACGTTGTCCGCGAGCTCGCGACCCATGGCGCCCTCGAGGATGGCCTTCTCGTGCTGAGCGGCGAGCAGCAGACTCTCATTGAAGGTGTACGAGCGCTGGGCGGAGAGGGTCTGCGGGGGCAGCAGCTGTTTGCCGCCGGCGCTGACCGAGATGCGCACCGAGTAGCTCACCTCGTACTCCGTCGGCCTGTTGGTCGCAGACACGGAGAGCACGCGGGACGTGACGTGGTCCTGCAGGATCCTGATGACGGCGCTGGCGTGCTCGGCGTCCGTGGTCGGGCGGGCGCCGGAGATGAGCAGGTCACGCCGCAGACTCTGCACGAAGTCGCTCTGCTCATCCTGCGTTTGGATGTACGGATGACTCATCGCGGCCGGCAACGGCGTGCGCCCCTCCAGGTGAAAGCCGCAGCCGGCAAGCAGCGTGGCGGCCGTGACCGTCAGCGCGGCGAGCAGCGGCCTCACACGCCCGACGAGCGTCGGGCCGGGGTTGCCGCTCGCGGCGTCAAATCCCGCAGTACGTGGTCTCATCGGCCTATACGACGATATTGATCAGCTTGCCCGGCACCACGATGACCTTGCGCACGGGCTTGCCGGCGACGAATCTGCTCACCTGCTCGTCGGCCAGCGCCGCATCGCGCACCACAGCCTCGTCGACGCCGGCAGCAACGTGGACGCGCCCGCGCAGCTTGCCATTGATCTGCACGACGATCTCGACGGTATCCTGCGCCAAAGCCGCCTGATCGACCACGGGCCAGGGCTCGTCGATCACCGCTCGCCCATGACCCAGCGCCTGCCACAGCGCATGGCACACGTGTGGAGTGATGGGCGAGAGCACGAGCGTGATGATCTCCAGCGCTTCCTGCCGGACCGCCCGCCCGCCCGGCGAGGTGTCATCGAAGCGGCCGACGGCGTTCAGCAGCTCCATGCACGCCGCGATGGCGGTGTTGAAGTTGCGCCGGCGGCCGATATCGTCCGTGGCCTTGGCGAGCGCATGGTGGGCGGCGCGGCGCAAGTCGCGTTGCGGCGTCGTCTGCGTCCCATCGACACGTTCTGCGGGCCCACGGCTCACATGCTCGTACACGGCGCTCCACAGCCGGCGGACGAAGCGTGAGGCCCCCTGCACCCCCTCGTCCGACCACTCCAGCGTCTGCTCCGGCGGAGAGGCGAACATGGTGAAGAGGCGTGCCGTATCCGCGCCGTAGCGCCCGATCAGTCCCTCGGGGTCGACGCCGTTGTTATCGGACTTGGACATCTTGCCGAGACCGCCGTACTCCACCCGGATCGTCTCGCCCTCGGGCGTGGTGGCCTCGAAAATCTCGGCGCCGCCCTCGCGCCTCGCGCGCACGTCCGCGGGATTGAAGTATCGACGTCTCCCTTCCGCGGTGGCGCAGGAGTAGATGTGGTTGAGCACCATGCCCTGGGTCAGCAGGTTGGTGAAGGGCTCGTCGCAGCGCACCAGGCCGAGATCGCGCATCACCTTGGTCCAGAAGCGCGAATACAGCAGGTGCAGGATCGCATGCTCGATGCCGCCGATGTACTGGTCCACCGGCAGCCAGTAGCCGACGCGCTCGTCGACCATGGCGCGCGCCTGGTCAGGACAGGTGTAGCGCATGTAATACCAGGACGAGTCGACGAAGGTGTCCATGGTGTCGGTCTCGCGCCGCGCCGCGCCGCCGCACTTCGGGCACACGCACTGGTGGAAGGCGGGAGACTTGTTGAGCGGGTTGCCGCTGCCGTCGGGCGCGAGATCCTCGGGCAGGAGCACCGGCAGTTGCTCATCGGGAACAGGCACTTCGCCGCAGCGGCCGCAATGGATGAGCGGGATGGGACAACCCCAGTAGCGCTGGCGCGAGATACCCCAGTCGCGCAGGCGATACTGGGTGCGCTTGCGGCCGAGTCCGCGCTTTTCCAGGGCGGCGGCGATCGCGTCCACGGCGGCCTTGAACGGCAGGCCGGAGAACTCCCCGGAATCGGCGGTGAGGCCGTATTCGGAGTAGGCAGGGTTCCACGGCGCCTGCACACGCTCGTAGGCGCCCGACGTGGAGCGCACCACGGGGGCGATGCGCAGGTTGTTCTTCGTTGCGAACTCGAAGTCGCGCTCGTCGTGGGCGGGCACGCCCATGACCGCGCCCTCCCCGTAGCCCATGAGCACGTAGTTGGCGACCCAGATCCCGATGGGCTCTGCGGTGAACGGATGCAGCACGTGCAGCCCCGTGTGCATGCCCTTCTTTTCCTGGGTGGCGACGTCGGCTTCCATCACGCTGCCGCGGCGGCATTCGTCGATGAAGGCGGCAAGCCGGGGGTTGGCGGCGGCGGCGGCGAGCGCGATCGGGTGCTCGGCGGCGATGGCCATGAAGGTGACGCCGAACAGCGTGTCCGCCCGCGTGGTGAACACCTTCAGTGCGCCGTCCGTGGACATCGCCTCGCGGGTGTCGGGCGCGTACGGGAAGGAGATCTCGCAGCCCTCGCTGCGGCCGATCCAGTTGGCCTGCATGACTTTCACCCGCTCCGGCCACCCCGGAAGCTTCTCGAGGTCGCCCAGGAGCTCATCGGCGTAGCGGGTGATGTTGAGGTAGTACATCGGGATCTCGCGCTTTTCCACGAGAGCTCCCGTGCGCCAGCCCCGTCCCTCGATCACCTGCTCGTTGGCAAGCACGGTCTGGTCGACGGGATCCCAGTTCACGACACCCGTCCTGCGGTAGGCGATGCCCTTCTCGAGCATGCGCAGGAACAACCACTGGTTCCAGCGGTAGTAACTCGGGTCGCAGGTGGCGATCTCGCGGCTCCAGTCGATGGCGAAGCCGAGCGACTTCAGCTGCGAGCGCATGTACTCGATGTTCTGGCGGGTCCAGCGCGCAGGCGGCACACCGTTGCTGATGGCGGCGTTCTCGGCCGGGAGGCCGAACGCATCCCAACCCATGGGCTGAAGCACATTGCGGCCCTGCATGCGCATGAAGCGGGCCAGCACATCGCCGATGGTGTAATTGCGCACGTGCCCCATGTGCAACCGCCCCGACGGGTAAGGCAGCATGGACAGGCAGTAGAACTTCTGCCGTCCCGCGTCCTCGCGCGCCTCGAAGGTGCGATGCCGTTCCCAGTACTCTTGCGCCGCGCGCTCGACGGCGGCCGGATCGTAGGTCTCATCCATCCAAAAATGCCCGGAACCTGTGGAATTTGCAGGAATTTGGCCGGTAGCTTAACACGAGCCCGCGCGACCCGGAGCCGGGCGCGGGACGCTCAGGCCCGGCGGCGGCGCAAACCGGCCGCCAGCGCCGCGGCGAGGCCTGCGCCGGCGAGCCCAACCGCCAGCCCGTTGCCCACGAGGGCAAAGGGAGTCAT
Organism: Pseudomonadota bacterium; assembly: GCA_021850555.1. The sequence goes on from JAJZLX010000141.1 coordinate 4,438, forward strand.
CCCTGTCATGGGTGTCACCGCCGAGCGCAGCAGGTAGGGTGCCATGATGGGCGCGCGCGCAATCACCTGCCCCAAGGGCCCGATGACGCCCGAGACGCCGTCATCGGTGGCGACGATCATGTAACGGCCCTCTTCCTGGGCACGCATGCGTGCCATCTGAAACTGCTGGGAGAGCTCGGAGGTGTCACCGAACCAGGCGTCGTCGGTGACATTCACCAGCGCGTTCGCTTGCGGCAGCATGTGCAGCATGTATCCGCCGTACGCCACCTCGTAGCACACCGTGGGCCCGAGCACGAGTCCGCCGACCGGCAGCGGCCGCTGGTGAGCGTGCCCGGGGGTGAAGCTGGAGGAAGGCAGATTCATCCGCGCCAGCCAGCGGCGCACGACGCGCGGCAATGGAATGAATTCCACGAGCGGCACCAGATGAACCTTGTCGTACCAGCTGGCGCGCTTGCCGAGCGCAAGAATGGAGTTGTAGTAATCGTAGCGCCCGTCGTGGATGGCGACGCGCTGCGTGCCGAGCACCAGCGAGGAGCCGTGTGCGCGCGCCTGCCGGTCCAGACGCTCCACATAGGGCAGCAGGTTGTTGATCGGATACGGCAGCGCCGATTCCGGCCAGACGATGAGCTTCGTGCCGAGCGCCGACTCGGTCATACGCTGATAGCGCTCGAGGATCCGCTGGGAATGGGCGGCCAGCCACTTGTCCTGCTGGGGAATGTCGGCCTGTACGATGGCTACGGACACCGGCGCGCCCGAGGGATGGGTCCAGGCGATGCGGCCGAGGGCGGCCGAGGCGAGCCACGGCGCCGCCAGCATCACCGCCGCAACGATCCGAACCCGGGCCGTGCCGCCCACCAGCGCCACCAGAGCGCCCGCGCTCGCCAGCAGCACCAGGCTGACGCCGTAGACGCCTGCGAGCGGCGCCAGGTGCGCAAGCGTCGTGCCGGTCTGGGTATAACCGAGCGACAGCCACGGGAATCCCGACAGCAGCCAGCCCCGCAGCCACTCGAGGAGAAGCCACACGGCGGGTGTCCCGAGCAGCCAGCGCACCGGACCCGCCGGAATGTATCGAACCACCACATAGCCGGTGAGCGCGTGATAGGCGGCCATCAGCCCCATCAGCGCCGCGGCCACGACCAGGGTGAGCCAGATCGGGGCGTGGCCGACGGTATGAATGGCGACGTAGAGCCAGTATGTGCCGGCGGCGAACATGCCGAAGCCGAACCAGAACCCGAGCGAGGCCGCCCGGCGCGCCGTGACGCCTTCCCACAGCCCCATGAGCACCGCCGGACAGACAATGGCGAGCGGCCACCACTGGAACGGCGCGAACGCGCACGAGAGCAGCGCGCCGGAAGCGAGCGCGAGCGCAAAGCGCGACAGGACGGCGCGGCGTACGCCCGCAACGAGCGCCGCACGGGCCATCGCCGCCCGAGAGTGCCCGAGGCGCGCGGCGATCTGCTCCGACCGCTCGGCGCTCAAACGGCCGACTCCGTATCGCTCGGGGCCGGGGTGCCGGCCGGAAGCACGACCCGCAGCGCATCGATCCGGCGCCGGTCGGCGCGCATGACGCGAAACTCGAATCCCTCGAACGTGAGGGACTCGCCGCGCCGGGGCAGGCGGCCGAACTGGCGCATCAGCAGGCCCGCCACGGTCTCGTAGCCTTGCTCCTCGGAGAAGTGGGCGCCGAAGTACTCGTTGAATTCCTCGATGCGAGTGACTCCACGCACAAGGTACTGGCGGTCCGCCTCCCGCCGGATGTTCTGATCGTCGTCTACGTCGAACTCATCGTCGATCTCGCCCACGATCTGCTCGATCACGTCCTCGATCGTGATCAGGCCCGCAACGCCGCCGTACTCGTCGACGACGATCGCCATGTGCTGGCGGTTTCCACGGAACTCCTTGAGCAGCACGTCCAGGCGCTTGGACTCCG
>JAJZLX010000604.1 GCA_021850555.1 Pseudomonadota bacterium
GGTGGATTTCAGCGCTCGCCAGCTCATGGGTGCAATGATCCTCGTCAAGCCGGAAACATCGGCGCAGACTCGCGGGTGGCCGGCCGACGCCCAGGCTAATACCGCCGGACAAACCAACGCTGAGACCGCGAGCCCGGATGACGGCTCCCCCCGTCCCACACGCGGGCGACGCGGCGTACGCGCCGAAGCGGCCAGCCATGGCTTCGGGCGTCAATTGCGCTGCGCGGCACGCGCCGACCTGATGCGCCGCCAGGCTCCATGCGCCTGGCCGGACCGCCAGTCGGCACTCACCACTCACCCGCCTCGGCGTGAGACAGCCGGAGAGCCTCACCGGTATGATCAAAGCGGGGATGATACCTGAGATTGCTCATCGTTTGCAGGCAGATCGGGCAACAGCGGCGGGCTTCGGTGCGGCGGAATCTGCGCCAACGCCGATGCGGCATGGCGCGGCACTTCTGCCCGGAGCTGCCCAGAGCACGGTTACGAGGAAAACGCCGATCGGGTCGAGGCGCTCCATTGCGAGCAGAACCGGGCCCGCCGCCCGGCCGTCGTAGCCGCCGGTAACGAGCGCGGCGGCCGGCCGACCGTCCCGAGACCGGAAACGGCCGACGACCGCGAAGGAGTTGATTAGCGGGCGGCATTGGGATCAATCCTGCGACCCGGAGATCCGGAGCCGATGAGCGGCGCCTGGCGATGCGACATCACGCCGGAACTCTCATGCATTCAGTCGTCATGGAACGACCGGCTCCCGATTCGCAGATCATGGGCAACGGCGCGGTTCGGGGATGACCCGTGACGCAGAGCCGCATGTGTAATCAGTTAACCTTGCAAGATTACCTGCGTATGAATAGACTGGCTTCATGGTCCGCTCCCATGCTCCACCGATATCCGCCGACGCGCTAGCCACGCAGTTGCTGCTCGGCATCGGGCAGCTGGTCCGCCGGGCGCGCTCACAAGGCGGTACCGGGGGGTTGAACCTCTCGCAGCTCGCGGTCCTCGCCCGACTTGAACGCAATGGCTGGATGACGGCCGCGGACCTCGCCCGCGCCGAGGCGATGAGGCCGCAGTCGATGGGCGCGATCCTGACCGGCCTGCAGCAGGAGAACCTGGTGCGCCGCCGGCCCGACCCGGACGACGGCCGGCGAATCCTTTTCGCCCTCACGGCCAAGGGCACGGCGGTTAGAAAGGAGCACAGCGCGCGCAAGCGCCAATGGCTCGCGACCGTGGTGGCGGGCCTCGACGCCTCGCAGCGGCAGATCCTCGTCGAGGCGATTGCGCTGATCAAACGATTGGGTGAAGCATGAGCACGGCCGCCTCACCACCCGGTCGCCCCCTCAGCCCGCACCGCAGTGAGATCCCTGATGCCTCTTACCACCCTCGACCCAACCAGCGCCCTGATCGTCGTAGATCTGCAGAAGGGCCTCGCCTCCTTTGTCGCCGAAGATGCCTTCAATGAAGTGGTACGTCGCTCGCGCCAGCTGGCTGACGCTTTCCGCCGCCGCGGACTGCCGGTCGTACTGGTGAACGTAGCCGGCGGGGCTCCCGGCAGGACCGAGCACGCCCGAACACTGACGGACCTGCCTGGCGACTGGACCGAGCTATTGCCGCAACTCGATCCGCAGACGACCGATCACCGGGTCACCAAGCGGACCTGGGGCGCATTCACGCGCACCGACCTGGAAGACTACCTGCGGTCGAAGTCCGTCACGCAGGTCGTCATCGCCGGCATCGCCACCAGCGTCGGGGTGGAATCGACCGCCCGCCAGGCCCATGAGCTGGGATTCAACGTCACGCTGGCAGTCGACGCCATGACCGATCCGAACCCGCAAACCCATCACAACAGTGTGACCGGGATATTCCCGCGGCTGGGCGAAACCGGCACCACCGCGCAGATACTCGCGCTGCTCTGCGGGTGATGAGCGGCGACCCGACCGCGCAACGTTCGCTGTGGGGCTTGTCTGTCCTCGCCTTCCTGGGCGGACTCGGCGGTGGCGCGGTGTTTCCTATCCTGCCGGTCGTCGGACTCGCCCTCGGCATCGGCCCGGCGATGATCGGTCTCATCCTCGCCTTCAACCGCATCACCCGCCTCGCCGTCAACCCGCTCACCGGCGAGCTCGTGGACCGCTTCGGCGCGCGCTGGCCGCTGCTCGCCGGACTGTGTATCGAGGGATTCGCCGCACTGTGCTTCGCGGCGGGACTGCGCAGCGTTCATCCCACCGCCTGGTTTCTGCTCGGGCGGGCGCTTTGGGGGGTTGGCTCCTCGCTCCTGATGGTCGGCTCGCTCACCGCCGCGCTGATCGTGAGCGAGCCTGCAAGGCGCGGCAAGGCTGCGGCCGTGGTCAGGATGTGGTTGAGCCTCGGGGTGCCAGCCGGGCTGGCGCTCGGGGGGCTCGTCGCCGATCTGTACTCTGCGCGCGCCGCCTTTCTCTCGGCGGCGGGCATCACTTTCGGCGGAATGATCGCGGCTTATTTCATCGCTCCGAGGAGGACCGCGGCGGACATCCACGGGACGCGCCACAAACGCGCCGAGCGGGGCGCGATGCGGGACTTGCTGCACTCCCGGCCGCTGTGGATGGTATGGATGTTCAACTTCGTCGTGTTCTTCTCCGTACAGGGTGTCATCCTCGCGTCCCTCGTACTGATCATCCGCGACCGCCATCTACTGCTCGGCTCGCTCGGCCCGGAAGGTTCCTCCGGCATGCTCATGGGCGCGATGATCGGCGCCTCGGCGCTGGCGTCGCTCGGCGCCGGACGATGGATCGACAGCCACGGCCGCAAGGCCGGCCTGCTCCTGCCGGCATCGCTGTGCACCGTGGGCGGATTCGGCGTGCTCGCGGTCTCGAGCCGGCTGAGCGCCGCCGTGCTCGGACTGACCGCGATCGGCATCGGTCTCGGCGGCATCAACATCCCGCTGATCATCATCCTGGGCGAGCTGGTCAGCGCCGATCGCTATGGCCGGGCCATCGGCATTTATCAGGTGCTGGGGGACGTCGGCGGCGCCCTCGGCCCCATCATCGGCCTCGAGGCGATCAGCCGATTCGGCGCGACCCGCTCCTTGACCGCTCTCACGGTCGCTCTGTTGGTCACCGTGCCGCTGTCGATCGCGCTGCAGCAACGCGAGCAGGCGGCTTACGACCGAGCGTGAGAGTGAGATGATAGGCGAGCAAGAGACAGAACCGAGACCCGAGGGCGCCGTACTCGCCGACCCTGCGTTCGTTGGGCGTGAGGGCGCGCTGCGTCGTCTCGACGAACTCTATGGCGTCGGCGATCGTGTGCGCAGGATGTCGCGCGAAATGGTGGCGGACTATGCCGCGGCGGACGCGGGGATACGATTGGACTTGAGCATGGCTGCGCGATAACCGGAGCAGTCTCGCCCGTCACTGGAACTTATTGTGCGCCATGACGCCAGAGGATCTGACGTATGTCAGCGAAAGCCACGCCGCCTGAACCGTGGGCGTCGTTCCTCGCCGCCCTTGATGCCGCAGTCGGAACGTCTGTCGAGATCCACTGTCTTGGCGATGTCGTAGCAGAGCACGCCTACGACATCCACAGAGACCGACCGACAGAAGACATCGACTTCCTATCGGCCATCGACATCGCGCATTCTGTACCACTCAACATTGACTCTTTGGCCGGAAAGGGCACCGCCTTTCACAGGAAGCACAAGATGTATGTTCAGTACGTTGGCGTCTCTACGCCACCGTGCGGCTACCAGCAGCACTTGGTTGCGGTGTATCCACAAGCCCGATGGAAGAACCTGCGGTTATTTGCTCTCGAAGCTCATGACCTGGCGCTCTCGAAGATCGAGCGGAATAACCGGCATGACAGCCAGGATGTTCGTGGTCTGGCGCAAGCCGGACTCATTGACCCGGACATTCTTGAATCCCGGTATCACGAAGAGGTCAGACCATACCTGATCAGAAAATTCGAGTGGCACGACGGCACGCTCACACGCTGGCTGGAGGCAATTCGAGAAATCAGGGGGGGGTGCTATGAAACGCAGCGCGAAATCGGCTCGCCGCCTGGCCCGGCGCGTGCGCGCTGAGGTGGCCCGCCACAACGAGCGCGATCGGCAGCGCGCCATCTATGGTCGTGGGCCGAAGGGATGGCGGCCGACGCATGAAGGCTGGTGCGCGAGGCCGACTGAAGTTGTGCAGGTGCGGCAGCTGTGGCCGCCGCGCCCGGCCGCCGGCCGTTGAGGCTTGAGCGTGGCGCGGAGAATCGACCGCGTATAATGGCCGTGGCGCCGCGATCGGCACCCCACCCCCCTCTCTCCCCTCGGGTACCCCGCCATAAACGAGAGCGCCGCCCCCGCGAGCAGGGCGACGAGACTGACTACGCGGCAGCGTGGGTTCGATCGTCGCGCAGCGCACGGCGCACGGCTCTGGGCTCGCGGTCCATGATGCGCAGTAGCGTTTGCGCCGGTCCCGTGGGGCCGCGCCGCCCCTGCTCCCAATTCTCCAGGGTGCGCTTGCTGACGCTCAGGAACGTTGCCATATCGGCTTGAGACATACCGAACTTCTCCCGGACGGCCTTCACGTCCGGGGCCGAAAACTCGCGGCGGCTGAGTGTACGCGGTCGGTCGCGGTATGCCTCGACGCCCGCGCGAATTTCCTCGAACAGGTTTCGCTTCGTGGCCATAGGGTGTCTCATTTCAGGGTTTTCACTAGCACGCCGAGCGCCTTGCGCTCCTTGGGCGAGAGGTCGTTCACTTCGAACTTGCGGTAGAGCGTGAGCAGCAGGATATGGCCGCGTGCGGTGATCCAGTAGTAGATCACCCGCAGGCCGCCCCGCTTGCCCTTGCCGTCTACCGCCCAGCGCACTTTGCGGACTCCGCCAGCGCCTGGGATCAATGCGCCGGCCTCCGGATTCGCCATGAGCGCCGCCTGCAGCAATCCGTACTGATCGTCACCGAGATAGCGCTCGCGGTTCTGCTCGAACGCCTCCGACTCGATAAAGATCATGGGGCGGAACTATACGCCAATGGCGGACAAAGTAAACCGATCGCGAACGGCGGCGGACGGACCCGCGTCACAGACGAAAACGCCCCTTTCGGGGCGCTCTCGTGCGGCTCTGCGCTCGCGCCTACGGCCCCGGCACCCGCCCGCCAAGCATCGGCCGGCCTGGCGCTGCCGGCAACGTCCAGCCAGTAGCGCCGTCGCGTTGGCGTCAGGCCATTCCACCATGCGATGCCGATCCTGGCGTCGGCCGCATCGTGCTCGCGGGCGTTGGCCGGCTCAATGACGAGGATGCCCCGATCCGCATCGAACCGGCCAACGATGCCGGCCTGTGCGAGCGCGCCGCTGAACGCCAACAAGTTCACGCTGCCTGCGATCAGGGCCGGCACCTCGACGGGCGCTCACGGCCGCGCCTCCTGAGTCGCCGCGCCAGCTCACGACGGAACCGAGCCTGTTCCTGCCTGGTGAGCGCCACCGTCTCGCGCAGCGCGGCCATCGCGGCCCGCATTGCGCGCTGCTCGGCCTTCGGCGCGGTGGCGCCGGACTTTGCCGCGGCGCTCATCGGCGCCACCCCCGGCCTGCGAACTGCTCCACTCATCGAGATCGACGCGCAGGCGGCCACGGTCCTGCGTCGCCCGATGCAGGACGATACAGGCCGGCTGCAGTGCCTCGGGCACGTTCTGAAGGTCAAACAGCACGCGATCCGCGCAGTGCGGGTGGCTGACGATATCGAGCATGCGGTGCAGCAGCTCGTCGAGGCCTTCCCCGCCAGCGGGAGCGATCGCCCCCGAGGGCAGAAGCTCAACCTGGTTGTGTGCCGCCCAGGGCTTCGCGACGGCTTGGCCGAGGGCGCCGTACTCGCTGACCCTGCGCTCGTCGGGCTCGAGTGCGCGCTGTGTCGTCTCGATGAGTTCCACGGCTTCGGCGATGGCACGCTGAATCTCTGGGGATGCGTCGACGGACTGCGCCTCGGTGGGCGCGGGGCTACGATTGGACTTAGGCATGATGGCCTCCGATCAGGCTGTTGTGCTCATGCCGTCCGGCTCGGGGTGAACCGGGCCGGGCGGCGCTTGCAGGACGGCGCCGACAGGAACCAATGGCCAGGAGTGCGACTTACCGCACTGCTACGAATGTGCTACGGGATGGAAGGCGACCATCAAGAGACTGAACCAAAAACCGCATAAGTCCTTGTTTTTATTGGTGGGCCGTGTAGGGATCGAACCTACGACCAAGAGATTAAGAGTCTCCTGCTCTACCAGCTGAGCTAACGGCCCATATTGTGTCGCGACAGACGCCGTCGGCGTCTGCGGAATGTGTCAATGAGTATGGAACACCTGGTGTCATGAGATTAGAGAGCACGGGGGTGCGATTGAGGGTGATGTCGTCTCCTTTTTCGGTGGATTGAT
>JAJZLX010000092.1 GCA_021850555.1 Pseudomonadota bacterium
CATGATCGCATCCGCGAACCCGCGCAGCAGCATGATGCCCGCCAGGATCAGATACATGATCCCGATCTTCTTGTGATCGACCGAGGTCAGCCACTCGGTCCACAGGTACTTCCATTTGCCGAGGTAGGTGATCGCCCCGAGGATCGCCACCACGCAGATCACCATGAAGGCGACCGCACCCATGATGATGGGGTTGGTGTAGGGGATGGCGCTGAGCGTGAGCTTGCCGAACATGATCAATCTCTCCTGAGGGGGCCCGTCTCCCCGCCCGAGGTCAGGGTGGTCGCCGCCATCGCCAGCGCCCGGCCGGCCGAAAGCCTGCCCATGAGAATCTGCGCGAACAGGTCCGGATTCACGTGGGAGAAGTAGGTCACCGGCACGTCCGAGCTCGGCTTATCGAGCGCCAGATACTGCTTGGCGCCAAGGGTCTTTGCGGAGGAGCCGACCTTGGCGAGCCATTGCTTGTAATCGCTTGCCGACATCGCCTTGACCTTGAAGGTCATGCCCGAGAAGCCGCCGCCGCTGAAGTTGGCCGAGATGCCCCGGTAGGTGCCCGGAACGCTCGCCACCAGATTGTCCGCCGTCTGCATGTTCGCCATGGCATAGATCTGGCTGCCGAGCCGCGGGATGAAGAACGAGTTCATGACCGTGGCGGAGGTGATGTGGAACACGACCGGCACGCCGACCGGCATCGCGACCTCGTTGACCGTGGCGATGTGCTGGTCCGGATAGATGAACAGCCACTTCCAGTCCATCGCCACCGCCTCGATGTGCACCGGCTTCTCCTTCGAGGGGATCGGGCGGAACGGATCGAGCTGGTGCGAGGTGCGCCAGCAGATCACGGCAAGAACGGAGACGATCGCGATCGGAATCGACCACATCACCGCCTCGATCTTGTTCGAGTGCGACCACTCCGGCTCATACCTGGCGCGGGTGTTCGAGGCCCGGTAGCGCCACGGAATGACGATCGCCAGCACGATCACCGGTACGACCACCAGCAGCATCAAGCCGCCGGCCGTCTCGATGATCCAGCGCTCGTCCACTCCGATCGGCCCCTTCGGGTCGAGCAGCGCCCAGTGGCAGCCCCCGAGCAGCAGGGTCGCGGACAGCGGCAGCAATCGACAGAGTCGTGAGAACCAGGAGCGAGCGGGGCGATTCATGATGGGGGCGTCTGAGGGGCCTTTTTTGAACGGCGAGAGGATGGCCCCGCCCCTCCGGCAAGTCCTTAGCTCACCCTGAATTCTGCTTAAACTTTCTAAAACACTGCGAACTCACATCGATTGGGCCTTGTTGCACCGGCGGCGATTTGCCAGGATCGGGGAGAACGTGACGAACATCACGGCGCAAGCGCCGCTGACATCGCCTCGTCCTCGCTCCAGCGGGCGCCCTCCTCCATGAGCGCGGCAAGCCGCTCACCCGGCATCGCGTGGCGGAGCCGCTCGAGAATCCCGGCCTGGATCCGCAGCTTGGCCGGGTTGCGGCCCGCGAACTCGGAGGAGAAGAACGCGTGCGCGTAACCGATGAACCGCGCGGCGCGGTCGAGCTGATTTTGCCTCGCCGCGATCGCCGCCAGGTGCTGCATGCCCCCGGCGAGCAAAACGGCGTCGAGCTCGCTCTCGTGCGCCAGCGGCAGCCCCTCGCGCAGAGCCGCGCTCGCCTCGTCTATGGCATCACGGGCGATCAGGTAGCCCGCAAGGTTGCACAGCGCATGTCCGAGCAACCCCACGCGCCGCGCCAGCCGGCACAGCGAGATCACCTCGCGTGCCAGCGTGATCGCCTCGTCCACGTTCCCCTCGGCGAACTCCACCTCGGCCTTGTAGATACGCGCGCGCCAGACCCAGAAATCAGCCTTGGAGCGCTCGCTCGCCTCGAGCGCCTTCTCGAGCAAGGCTCTCGCCGCGTTGTACTCTCCCGCCACGGTGCGTCCGATCGCGAGGTTGGTCAGGCACTGCGAGAAGCTCTTCGGCTGGGTGCTCGCCGACAGCAAGGCGCAGGCCTCCTGCAGTGCCTCGAGTCCCTCGGCGAACACGCCGGTGCGCACCAGATTGAGCCCGTAGCAGCTGAGCGCGCGCCCCAGATCGAGCGGCTCGCCCACTTCCCGCAAGAGCGTCACGGCACGCCGCAGCGCCGGCACGGCGCGCCCGCGCGGCTCGCCGGTCGAGAGAAATCCGTAGCCGTACCAGAGCCTCGCCTCGAGCGCCTTCGGGGTGCTCGGCCCGAGCGCCTTCGTGGCCCGCTCCAGGCGCGCCCGGCCTTCCTGCGCAAGAGACATCAGGTACCACAGCAGGTACGAGGCCGACGCCAGCTCGACCCCCAATGCCGAATCACCATCCGGACCGAATGCCCAGTCGAGCGCCACCCGGATGTTGCCGATCTCCGGCGCCTGCCCCTCGAGCCAACGGACCGATGGCATGCGCTCCCAGAGCGTGAGCCCCTCGCACAGGTGGCTTTGAAAGAACTGCGCATGCAGGCGGGCGAGCGGGCCGAATTCCCCGCTGTCGGCGAGCTTCTCCATCGCATAGGCGTGCGTCGTCTCGAGCAGGCGGTAGCGGCGCGCATCGCCCGCGGCATCGGCCACCACCAGCGACTTGTCGACGAGCTCGGCGATCCGGCCGACCACTTCCCATTCCGGCAGTCCGGAGTCCGCCACCACGCTGCCGGCGGCCTCCAGGCTGAAACTGCCCGCGAATACCGCCAGCCTCCGCAACACCATCCGATCCGGCTCGGCGAGCAGCCGATGGCTCCAGTCGAGCGTTGCGCGCAGCGTCTGATGGCGCGGGAGCGCTGTGCGGCGCCCGCCCGTGAGCACGTGGAAACGCACATCCAGCCTCTGCGCCAGACCCTCGATCCCGAGCGCCGCCGAGCGCGCGGCCGCGAGCTCGATGGCAAGCGGAATCCCGTCGAGACGCCGGCAGATCGTCACCACCGTGGCCGCGTTACGCTCATCCAGGGTGAACTGCGGATCGGCCGCGCGGGCTCGGGCCACGAACAGCCGCACCGCATCGTGGCGCTCGGCCGCGGCGAGTCCGGTCGCATCCTCCGCGGGAAACTCCAGCGGCCGCAGCCGCAGGATGCACTCGCCTTCGATGCCGAGCGGCTCCTGGCTGGTGGCGAGAATGCGCACCTGCGGGGCCGCGTGCAGCAGCGTCTCGGCCTCGCGGGCGGCCGCCTGGATCAGGTGCTCGCAGTTGTCCAGCACCAGCAGCAACTGCCGGCCGCGCAGCGCCGCGGCAAGCCGCTCGGCCGTCCAGCGGCCCGCGCCGCTTTGCAGGCCGAGCGCCGCATGCACGGCGCTCGCCACCAGCTCCGCATCGGTGAGCGGCGCCAGCTCCGCGAGCCACACCCCGTCGGGAAACTCCTGCAGCGCATCACGCGCCGCCTCCAGGGCAAGCCGCGTCTTGCCGATGCCGCCGGTGCCGGCCAGGGTGAGCAGCCGGTTGTGGCGCAGCAACTCCCGCACCGTGGCAAGCTCGGTTTCTCGTCCGATGAAGTCCGAGACGGCCGCCGGCAGGTTGGTGGGCGGCGCCCGCACGAGGGTGCCGTCCCCGGGCGCCCCACCGTGCTCGTCCACGACCCGCACCTGACCGGTGAAGCGATAACCGCGCAGCGGCACGGTGAGAATGAGATTGCGGTCCTCGCCGAGCGCCTTGCGCAGGGCCGAGATCTGCACCTGGATATTGCTCTCCTCGACGACGATGCCGGGCCAGGCCCGGGCGAGAAGCTCCTCCTTGCTGACGAGTTCCCCGCCGGCCTCGATCAGGACGAGCAGAACGTCGAACGCGCGAGAGCCCAGGGCAACGGGCGCATCATCGACGCGCAGCTCTCGCTGCCGGATGAGGAGTCGAAAGCGTCCGAATTCGAGACAAGCAGCGCCTCGCGCAATACGGTGCATGATTTGCGAGTATAGCGCCCATGCGACCCACACTCATGATCTTCGACCTCGACGGCACCCTCATCGACAGCGCCGCGGACCTCGCGCATGCGGTCAACGCGATGCTCGGCGAACTCGGCGGCGAGCCGCTGCCGGAAAGCGACGTGCGCACCATGATCGGCGACGGCATGGCAAAGCTGGTGGCGCGCGCGCTCGCCGCCCGGGGCTGCGACCAGACGGACCCCGCCGCCGCGCAGCGCTCCTTCCTGCGCCACTACGAGTCCGAGCCGGTGCGCGCCACCGTCGCCTATCCCGGCGTGCGCCCGGCGCTCGAGCTGCTGCGCGGACATGCCACCCTCGCGGTATGCACCAACAAGCCGGCGCAGCTGGCCGGGGTGATCCTCGAGAAGCTGCGCCTTGCGCAATACTTCACTCGGATCTGGGGCGGCGATTCGCTGCCCTTCCGCAAGCCGGATCCGAGGATACTGCGCGCGATACTGCAGACATTCGCCGTGGCGCCGGAGGCGGCCCTGATGATCGGGGACAGCGAGGTCGACGCCCAGGCCGCTCAGGGAGCCGGCGTGCCGCTGGTTCTCATGACACACGGCTACCGGCGCGGACCGGTACAGGACATCCCCTGCCTTGCCGCGATCGATGATTTCGCGCAGCTTACCGCCATGGTCGGATCACTCCCTTAGAGTGGATTTTCCCGGGACACCGCAGGTACGTCCCGGTCGGCTCGCGCCTCGCAGCGCCGGGGGAAGCCCGCCCTGCGGCCGCGCGCCTGAACTACGGTTGCCCGTAAAACACCAGCGTACGGTACGGAAAGACGACCTTGCCTCCGTCCTGATGCCTCTGGAACACCCGGCGCAGGCCTTCGATCAGCGGCTCGTGCTGCGGCTCGCCCGGCTCCGGCGCATAGGAGGAGGACATGAGCCGCCCCTGCAGGCCCTGCAGATCGAACACCTGACGGTTGGCGAAAACCGCGCGCTGCGGTACGCCGCCGAAGAACTCACCGATGCTCTGTTCCTGCGCGCGAAGGCTCCTCACCCGCTCATACTCCGGCGCATGGCGTCGAAGCAGCGCGTCATAGTCGGCGAGAAACGGCGTCGGCTCCTCGGGCGGCTCGTTCCAGATGAGCGCCGCCCAACCCCGGGCCGCCAGGATACGAACGGCCTCACGGCGCGCGCGCGCGGGCTCGAACCAGTGGAAAGCCTGCCCGGCGACCACCAGTCCCACACTATGCGCCTCGAGAGTGCTCGCTTCGGCCGTGCCCGCCACGCTCACGAAGCCCCCGCGGGCACCGAGCAGCTTCTCGGCGGCGCCGCGCATCTTGGGATTGGGCTCGACCGCGAACACCTGCGCACCGGCATCGAGCAGCAGGGCCGTGAGGATACCCGTGCCCGAGCCGAGATCGGCGACCTTGCAGCCGCGACCCAGGCCACAACGCCCGCGCAGCAGATCGATCGCCTCGAGCGGATAGCTCGGCCGGTACTTGACGTAATTGTCTACGCGGCTCGAGAACCGCCCGGTCGAATCGAGAGCCATGGCGTGATTATAGCCCTGCGCCCACCGGCGGGTCCGGTGCCGCACATGCGCTGCTACACTGGCCCGGATGGACGACTGGAACCGCTCGCTCGACTTTCCCTCGCTGCTCAACGCCCGCGACCTCGGCGGCCATCCCACCGTGGACGGCGCACGCACCCGCCGCGGCTCGCTGTTGCGGTCCGATGACCTGGCGCAGCTGACCTCGGAAGGCCTGCAGTCATTGGTCGATCACGGGGTCGAGACGGTTCTCGATCTGCGCTGGCCCGAGGAAATCGCCCACCAGCCGAGCCCGGTATCGCAGGTTGCGGGCCTGCGCTACGAGTCGGTCTCTTTGTTTGCCGACAGCCCCGCCCGATGGCGCGAGCTCGGCGGCGGGTGCGCGAAGGAGCTGCGGAATTGCGCCGCGCTCGAGCACTTGCAGCCGCAGCTGCGCCAGGCCCTCCAGGTCATCGCCGCGGCCTCCGCCGGCACGCTGCTGTTTCATTGCGTGGCGGGCAAGGACCGCACCGGAGTCATCGCCGCGCTGCTGTTGACCTTGGCCGACGTCGTGCCGGAGGCCATCGCCGCGGACTACGCCGCCAGCACCGAGCGCCTGCGCGAGGCTTACCTCGCCCGCTACGCCGACGCCGATCGGGCCGCCATCATCGAGGCCGTGCGCTGCCCCGAGGAAGGGGTCTACAACATGCTCGCCTGGCTCGGGGATTGCGGAGGGGTGCGCGCCTATCTTCGGCGGATCGGCTTGAGCGAAGCACAGATCGCGCGCCTGCGCGGCCGCCTGCGCGCCGCGTGAGATGAAACTGCGAACCAGTAGCGCCTTTTTCGGGCCGGTTCAGAGTAGGTTCAGGGCGGGGAAGGCACACTATCCTCGCACCGGTTGAGAGCGGACCCCGGACGGCGCAAATTCCCCCGTGCGCCTATTTTTGGAAGTGTCCAGGATTTGGGTCG
>JAJZLX010000363.1 GCA_021850555.1 Pseudomonadota bacterium
GCATTCATCTACATCACGGCGAGCCCGCGTATCATCATGGCCGCAGGAGAGATGGGCAACGCGCCGAAGCACGTCATCAAGCTGAGCCGCCAGGGGGTGCCCTGGGTCGGCCTCGTCGTCACCTATCTCGTCGGCGTGCTGTTCTTCTTTCCCTTCCCATCGTGGCAGAAGCTGGTTTCGGCGGTCTCGCTGATCACGGTCCTCTCATACAGCATCGGGCCGGTGATCCTGCTGACCCTGCGTGCCTCGCTGCCGCAGGCGGTGCGTCCGTTCCGACTGCGGGCGGCGGGCCTGCTGTCGACGATCGGGTTCATTTTGTCCAATTGGATCATCTATTGGACCGGATACTCGGTCGGCAAATGGATGTTCGGCGCGGTGTTCGTTTATATCGTGGCGTACCTCCTGTGGTATTTCGCCGTACGCCGCCGGCCGCTCGAGGAGTTGGGATGGCGGCAGGCGTGGTGGATCCCACCTTATCTGGCCGGCATGTGGCTGGTCAGTTACCTGGGGCCCACGGGCACCATGGGTGGCACGGGCGTACTCGGATTCTTCACCGGCATGTGGATCATCGCCGGCTTCAGCCTGGTGGTGCTGTGGGCCGCCCTGAGGGCGGGGCAAAGCACCGAGGCCGCGCAACGCTGCGCCGACTTCGTGAGGACTCTGGGCTCTAGCGGGGTGGAAACCCCCAGGCGCCCGCAAGAGCTGGAGGCGCCCTGAGACCGGCCCCGCCGCGAACGGCCGCTCAGCGTTGGGACGAGTCTTGCGGCCACTGCGGCAGGCCGTCCTCGATCTCGTAGTAATCGCCTTTGTCGGCCGCGAAGATGTGGGTCGACGCCTCGAGGCCCGAGGGGGAATCGAGCGTGCCGGCCCAGATGCTGATGTGACGGCCGTGTGCGGGCTCCCAGAACAGCGGCGAGCCGCAGGTGCCGCAGAATCCCCGGCGCGCGCTTGCCGAGGAGCGGTACCAGCGCAGACTTTCGGCCGAGATCAGCCGCAGATGCTCCGGGGCGCAAGCAGTGGCCGCGGCGAAGTGACCGCTCGCCCGGCGGCACATGGCGCAGTGGCAATAGATGATAGGACGAAGGGGGCCGCGTACCTCGAAGCGCACCGCCCCGCACAGGCACTGGCCGCGCGCGGTTGTCCCCTGGGATTGCCCGGCAAACTGAGGATCGGACATATGGCCCTCCGGATTGCGACGGCTGAGCGACCACGCTCGACCGTCGGGCCGATTCTCTCAGCCCGGGCCCGGGCTCGTCTGACTGGAATCGACTGCCCCACCCTGCATTTGCGCCACCGTGGCCTCGACCCAGGACTGTATCTCCTGGTTGACCTCGCGCGGATCACGGCCGGCTGCAGCCACCGGCTTGCCGATCATCACGCGGATAGTGCCCGGTTTCTTGAGCAGTCCCCGCCGCGGCCAGAAAGTGCCGGCATTGTGCGCCACCGGTACCAGGAGTTTCCCCGTCTCGGCCGCGAGCAGCGTCCCGCTCACCCCGTAGCGCCGGGTCTGGCCCGCGGCCATGCGCGTGCCTTCGGGGAAAATGATGATCCAGTCGCCCTCGGCCAGCCGTTCCTTGCCCTGGGCGATGACCTGGCCGACGGCGGAATGGCCGGACTTGCGGTCGATGGCGATCGCGTGCACCTGTCGGATGCCCCAGCCGACCACCGGGATCCAGGTGAGCTCGCGCTTCAGCACCCAGACCTGGCGGGGAAACACCAGCGACATCGCAATGGTTTCCCAAGAGGAGGAATGCTTCCACAGCGCGATGTGATTGTCTCCGGGGAGGTTCTCGAGGCCCTCGATCCGATAGTCCAGGCGGCAAGTCCACTTGAGCGCCGTCAGCAGCACCCGCGCCCACACCCTGACCAGCGCGAAGCGGCGCCGGAACGGCAGCATCGAGCAGGCGATCACGAAAAAGATCGAGTAGAAGAATGTCCACAGGAACAGGAAGGCGGTAAAGACGAGAGAGCCGATGAGTTGCATGGCGATGGGTCAGGACGGAGCACGACCCGAGGGGTGGGCTCCCCGGGGGTGCGAAGACCGGGTATTCCTGCGCAAGACCCCATGGGCGGGCGCGCGGCACCCCGGGAAAATCCCCTCAAGGGAATGCTCCGGCGATAGCGGGTTGGAATGCGTCTGCATGGTCCGGGTCAACCCGGCAGCCGCGACAGGTCGGCCACGCCGGCGAACAGCTCCCGCATCCGGGCAAGCAGGGCCAGTCGGTTGGCGCGCAGCCGCCGGTTCTCGTCCATGACCATCACTGTATCGAAGAACGCGTCCACCGCTGGCCGCAGGGCCGCCAGCTGAGTGAGCGCGCCGGAATAATCCCGGCGCGCCGTGGCCGCCGACACCGTGCCGCGCAGCGCATCGATGGACTCGAACAGGCTCCGCTCGGCCGGCTCTTCGAGCAGAGCCGGATCGATCGCCGGGGCCGTGCCCCTCACCGCCCGCCCGCCGCCTTGCGGCTCGGCCGCCTCGGCCGGGGGCTGCTCACCCGATTTCCTCAGAATGTTGGCCACGCGCTTGTTGGCCGCCGTGAGACTCGCCGCCTCCGGCAGCGTCAGAAAGGCGCTGAGCGCCTTCAATCGCTCATCGAAATCCATGGGCGAGGCAGGGCGTGTCGCGAGCACCGCGTCGAACATCTCCGTAGTGAACGGTCCTTTGACCGCATCGTTCTCCAGGTAGTAGGCGCGCAAGCGCTCCAGCACGTAGTCGTACAGCTCCTCGGCCACCGCATCGATCGACAAGGCCGGCGCGGCCTTGTCCGTCGCCAGCGCGATCCGCTCGATGTCCGACTGCGCGAGGCCGACTGCATGCCGCAGCATTCCCGCCAGGTCGAGATCGAGACGCTTCTCGAGCAGGATCCGGGTGAGGCCGATGGCCGCCCGGCGCAGTCCGAACGGATCCTTCGTGCCGCTCGGCTTGCCGCCGATCGCGAATATTCCGGCCAGAGTATCCACCTTGTCGGCGATGGCGATCACCGTGCCGGCACCCGTAAGCGGCAGCTCGTCACCCGCGCCGCGTGGCAGGTAGTGCTCGCGGAGGGCGGCGGCCACTTCCGGGTCCTCGCCATCGGCGAGCGCGTAGTGGGCGCCCATGATGCCCTGCAGCTCGGGAAACTCCCCGACCATGGCCGTCAGCAGGTCGCACTTGCACAGGCTCGCCGCGCGCTCCGCCTGCGCCACGGACTGTCCGGTCGATCCGGCGACCTCGATCGCCAGCACGCGGATGCGCCGGCTACGGTCACCCAGCGAGCCGAGCCTGGCCTGGAAAGTGACCGCATCCAGGCCCTCGATGCGCGCCGCGAGCGCGGTCTTGCGGTCCTGGTCCCAGAAAAACGCCGCATCGGCGAGGCGCGGGCGCACCACGCGCTCGTTGCCTTCGATCACCTTGGCGGGCTCACGGCTCTCGAGATTGGCTACCGCGATGAAACAGGGCAGCAGGGCGCCGTCCGCGCCCTCCACGGGGAAATACCTCTGGTGATCCTCCAGGGTGGAAGTCAACACCTCGCGCGGTAGTCCGAGGAAGCGCGGCTCGAAACGGCCGGCGAGCGGCACGGGCCACTCGACCAGTGCAGTGACCTCCTCGAGCAGCGCATCGCTCATCAACGCCCGCCCGCCGAGCCCGGCGGCCGCGGCCGTCACGCGCTCGCGCACCAGAGCGCGGCGGACCTCGAAGTCCGCAATCACATGCCCGCGCCCGCCCAGCGCGCGCTCGTAGGCGGAGGGACTGGAGATCGTGAGCGGCTTGGGGGCATGAAAGCGATGGCCGCGGGTCAGGTTTCCCGCCGGGATGTCGAACAGTCTCGCCGGCACGACCTCCTTGCCATACAACATGACGATCCAGTGCACGGGCCGCACGAATTCCGCCTCGCCCGCGCCCCAACGCATCCGCCGCGGGATGGGCAACGCATCGAGCGCCTCGCGCACCAGGGCGGGCAACAGCTGCACGGCGGCCGCGCCCGGCTTGACCCCTGTGTGGTAGAGGAATGCGCCCTTGCCCTCCTCGCGCCGCTCGAGCGCCTCCCAAGGCACGCCGCAGCCGGCGGCGAATGCCTGCGCCGCCCGGGTCGGCTGGCCGGCCGAATCGAATGCCACGTTGACCGGCGGGCCGCGCCGCTCGATCTTCTGGTCCGGCTGGCAGGCCGCCAGTCGCCTGACGCGTACCGCCAAGCGCCGGGGCGAGGCGAACGATCTCAGCTCCCCGTGCGCCAGAGCGGCTTTCGCCAGGCCGTTCAGCAGGCCGGTGGCAAATGCCTGCTCCAGAGCGCGCAACGCCTTGGGCGGGAGCTCCTCCGTTCCGATCTCAACCAGGAAATCGTGCTTGTCGACGGTCATGCATCGTCCCTCACAGGGGCTGCGCCGGAGCCGTCCCCGGATGCAGCCTCGATGCCGCCGCCGCCCGCAGGTCGCCGGCCCTGAAGCATTGGAAAGCCCAATGCCTGGCGGCTGTCGTAATAGGCGCGTGCCACGCCACTCGCCAGCGCGCGCATGCGCAGGATGTAGCGCTGGCGCTCGGTCACGGAGATCGCGCGCCGTGCATCGAGCAAGTTGAACGTGTGCGAAGCCTTGAGTACCTGCTCATAGGCAGGCAACGGCAGGTTTTGCTCGAGCAGCGCCCGGCAGGCGCGCTCATGGTCCTCGAAATGGCGAAACAGTGTCGGAACGTCGGCGAGCTCGAAGTCGTATTTCGACTGCTCCACCTCGTTCTGGTGAAACACGTCGCCATAGGTCATTTTGCCGAGCGGACCATCGGTCCACACGATGTCGTACAGGCTCTCGACCCCCTGCAGATACATCGCCAGCCGCTCCAGGCCATAGGTGATCTCGCCGGTGACCGGCCGGCAGTCAAGGCCGCCAACCTGTTGAAAGTAGGTGAACTGGGTGATTTCCATCCCGTTGAGCCACACTTCCCAGCCGAGCCCCCAGGCTCCGAGCGTCGGGGACTCCCAGTTGTCCTCGACGAAGCGCACGTCGTGCACCAGCGGGTCGAGGCCGAGGGCGCGCAGGCTCCCGAGGTACTGCTCGAGAATATCCGCGGGCGAGGGCTTGATGACGACCTGAAACTGGTAGTAGTGCTGCAGGCGGAAGGGATTCTCGCCGTAACGGCCGTCGGCCGGCCGCCGGGACGGCTGGGCGTAGGCGGCGCTCCAGGGCTCCGGTCCGATCGAGCGCAGGAACGTGGCCGGGTGGAAAGTGCCGGCGCCGACCTCCATGTCGTAGGGCTGCAGCACGATGCAGCCCCGTTCGGACCAATACCGCTGCAGGGCGAAGATCAGCTCCTGGAAGGTGCGGGGCGCTGTCGCGGTCTTCATCACCTGGCCAAACGAGCAAAATGGTTCGCGAGTATAGCGAAGGCCTGCCGCTCTCGGGCGGTGAGCCCGACAGCGCGGCAGGCCGATCGCGGCTTGCACTATTTTGGCGCTATTCTTTTCCAGAACGCACTATTCTGGTGCACTCGCTGATTGAAATTCTTGCAACTATTTGATTTTAAAGTGCCTATTGTTTGGCATGGCGCATGCACTATCATGGTGCTCCGCCATTCAAGCTTTGGTCTGGACTGTTTGCGAGTTAATGCTCTGCGGCTGAGGAGCGCGACCACAGAGCGGATTTTCCCCGGGCGCCCCGGGCAGCGATGCATCTGCGCAAGTCCGCGGACCGGCCGCGCCTCACGAGAGCGCGGGGCTGCGCGGCGCAACGGCCGGTGCGGCGCGCTTGACGGCGCCCCGGGAAAATCCGCTCAAGGACACGTTTCGATTGCGATCCCGCAGCGCGGCTCGTGAATGATGCGGACACCACCCTGTTTCACCGGAGGCGATATGACACCGACCGATGTAATCAAATTGATCAAGGAAAAAGACGTCAAGTTCGCGGATCTGCGGTTCACCGACAGCCGCGGCAAGGAGCAGCACGTGACCATTCCGGCGCGCCTGGTCGACGAGGATCTGTTCCGCGACGGCAAGATGTTCGACGGCTCGTCCATCGCCGGCTGGAAGGGCATCAACGAGTCGGACATGATCCTCATGCCCGAGGCGGAAACGGCGGTGCTCGATCCGTTCTTCGACGAGACCACGATCAACGTCCGCTGCGATGTCATCGAGCCGGCCACCATGCAGGGCTACGAGCGCGATCCGCGCTCGCTCGCCAAGCGCGCCGAGGCGTACCTGAAATCCACCGGCATCGCCGACGGCGCGATGTTCGGTCCCGAGAACGAGTTCTTCATCTTCGACAGCGTGCGCTTCGGCAACGAAATGCGCGGCAGCTTCTACGCCATCGACTCCGTGCAGGGCGCGTGGAGCTCCGGATCGGAATACGCCGAGGGCAACATGGGGCATCGTCCGGGC
>JAJZLX010000349.1 GCA_021850555.1 Pseudomonadota bacterium
CGTGACCGCCGATTCCGGGCGCAAGCCCAAAATCGGTCACCTTCCAGCGGAATGAGCGGTCACGTTCGACCGGAACGGCCGGTCACGTTCGTCCGGAATCGGCGGTCACGATGGTCCGGAAAACGCAATCCCCGATACGCCGGTCGATGTGCCGCTCCAATGGCAGGTCACTCGTCTGCAGGTGCCCGTGCTGGAGCGTCTCACCCGCAGCGTTGTCCGAGCCGCCGCCGCCGCCCTTCAGCCCTAACGCTGCGGACGCCGGTAGCAGGCAAGAGAGGCGGGAACGGGAGTACTCGCGGGCAGGCGGGGATCGGGGAGGGCGGTCATTGCCTGCAACGCCAGGGGGAGCACCCCTGCCCAGTGGGGCAGGGCATAGTCCTCCTCGTCATCGAGAGGGGGACCGGTGCGCACTTTCGCCGAGGCCTCCTCGATCGGCAGGCACAGCACCGAAGTCGCCTTCAGCTCCAGATCGGTTGCGGCGCGGACCTCGCGGCTGCGTCCGGGGACCACATGATCGACCAATGCGCTGAAGGCCCGGCGTTTTTCGCCCTCTTCATGCACCTCGCGGGCCGCGCCCAGAATGAGGACGGAACGGTAGTTCATGGAGTGATGGAAGGCCGAGCGCGCGAGCACCAGCCCATCGAGCAAGGTGACCGTGACACACACGGGTATTCCCTGGCGGAGGGTCCTCAGCATCCGGCCGCCGACCGAGCCGTGGATATACAGCCGCTCATCGATACGCACATGTGTCGTGGCGAGCACGAACGGCTGCCCGTCCATGACGAACCCCACATGACAGATGAGCGCCTCGTCGAGAATGGCGTTCACGACTGCACGATCATATGTGCCGCGGTCGGGTCTGCGGACCAGGGTCGTGCGCGGCGTGGGTGCGATGGCGCTCATGCGGGCTCCTGTTGAGTGGGACGGGCGCTCAGCATCGGGATAAAATGGCCTGCGTGAAAGTGCCAGTTTTGAAATAATGAGCAGACCAGTCGAGCGCTGGGGCCTGACCCTGAGCCTGGAAGGCGGCAGCGAGCCGCTGTTCAGGCGGATCTCCCGGGCGATCGTCGCCGAGATCCAGCGCGGCAGGCTGCGCCCCGGCGCGCGCCTTCCGGGCAGCCGCACGCTCGCCCGGACGCTGCGGGTACATCGCAATACGGTGCTCGCCGCGTATGAGGAGCTTGCGGGAGAAGGCTGGACGGAGCCGTCCAGGGCCCGCGGCACATTCGTTTCCTCCGCGCTTCCGAATGTGAGACGCCGCGCCGCGGCCGTTTCTCCTGCCCGCCCGGCCGCCGCCGCGGGATTTGATTTCCGGGCGGCGCGCGATCGGCAGGCGCCGGATTCGGGTGCCCGGGCGGCGAAGCTGCTGAGCGTCGGCGTGCCGGATGTACGCCTTGCGCCGACGGTATCGCTGGCCCGGGCGTTTCGACGCGTGTTGCGCGGCTGTCCGGGAGATGTGCTGAGCTACGGGCATCCCCAGGGGCATCCGCGGTTGCGCTCGGCATTGGCTGCGATGCTGCGCGAGGCGCGTGGCCTGACGGTCGAGCCGGATGACGTGCTCGTGACTTCCGGCAGCCAGATGGCCCTCGAGCTCGTGGGGCGTGCGCTGCTTGCTCCGGGCGATGTGGTGGCCGTCGAGCACCTCGGCTACCGTTACGCCTGGCGGGTGTTTGAGCAGCATGGTGCCGTGCTCGTCCCGGTAGAGGTGGATGCGGGAGGACTCGACGTGGAGGCGCTGGCGAAGCTTGCCGAGCGCACGGCGCTTCGCGCCGTGTACCTGACGCCTCACCATCAATATCCGACCACCGCCACGCTCAGCGCCGGGCGGCGCATTGCGCTGCTTGAGCTCGCCAGAGCCAAGCGTTTCGCCGTGATCGAGGACGACTACGACCATGAGTTCCACTACGAAGGCCGACCGGTACTGCCGATGGCGAGCACCGACAATGCGGGAGTCGTCCTTTATGTCGGCAGCCTCGCCAAGGTGCTTGCCCCCGGAGTGCGGTTGGGGTACCTGGTCGCGCCCCGCGCGCTGCTGCGCGAGCTCGTGGCGCATCGGGCCTGCATCGACCGGCAGGGCGAGCACACGCTCGAGTGCGCCGTGGCCGAACTGTTCGAGCAGGGGGAGGTGCAGCGCCACGCCCGCCGCGCCCGGCGCATCTATCAGGCCCGACGCGATTTCCTCGCGAGCGCGCTGCACCGCGAGCTCGGCTCGGCGCTCGCCTTCGAGGTGCCCTCCGGCGGTCTTACGCTGTGGGCCACGGCCGTTCCCGGACTGGACGTCGAGGCTTGGGCGGAGCGAGCGCGGGGACAAGGCGTGATGGTCCACACCGCGCGCCAGTACGCGTACGATGGTCGGGTCCGGCCGCACTTGCGATTGGGGTTCGCGGCTTTCGACGAGCCTGAGATTGCGGCATGGGTCAGGCTGCTGAAGCGCGCGTTGTGAGGCGCTGGTGCCGCCCGGCGCGCCAATCCGTGGCGCAAGTCCTTGCCTGGACCGGCGATTGCGAGTAACTCAGGGCCATGCGCGGAATCTTCTCCTTCATCGGCGCCACGGTGCTCGGCTCCATCGGCTGGACGATCGGCAAGTACGTTGGGTTCGGGACGGCGATCGTGGTGAGCTGCATCGGCAGCGGATTCGGCATGTATTGGGGCCGCAGGCTCTTCGACGAGTGGCTCGGTTGAGCGTGTGGCGCTTACCGCCGCGCCGAGGGTTGCGTTGGCGCGCGACGGGCTCCCGCGCCGCTCATCAGGGCGCGCTCGGCGCAGGCAACCGGGCCATGTGCTCGATGGCAAAGTCGATGAATGCGCGGGTCTTCAGCGGCAGGTACTTGCGGCTGCCGTAGATCAGGTAGAGCGTGGCTTCCTGCAGGGAGTAGCGGGTGAGGACCGGGACGAGAGTGTCCTTGAAGAGCGGATCATCGAGAAAGTATCCCGAGAGCGGCGCGATTCCGATCCCGGCCGCAACCGCGTTCGCCACACCCGCCATGGCCCGGTAGCGCACGACCGGGCGGATCGGAACTTCGATCTTGCCATCCGGGCCCAGGAGCTTCAGGGACTCGAGGCCTCCCACCGCCACGAAGTCGTGGCGGGTGAGGTCCTCGGGCGAGTGCGGCTCGCCGCGAGCGCTCAGGTATGCGCGCGAGGCCATGATGAAAAACGGCATCGGCCGAAGCGGCCTGGCGATGAGCCCGGCCGGAAGCGACTGCGCCGCCGGCGCCACGCGCATCGCCAGATCGTACCCCTCGTCGACAAGGTCGACGAGCCGGTCCTCGAAGGAGGCGTCGACGAGGATTTCCGGAAATCGGTGCCGGAACTGCACCAGCACGTCCGCCATCTGCTGGCCCGCAAACCAGCTGGGGCAGGTGATGCGCAGCGTCCCCCGCGGCACCGTGCCGAGCGAGCCGAGCTCGAGCTCGGTGGCCTCCAGGTCATCGAGAATGGGCTTGCATCGCTCGAAATACACTCTGCCGGGCTCGGTCAGGCTGAGCGCGCGGGTGTTGCGATTGAGCAGGCGCACCCCGAGGCGCTTCTCGAGGCGCATCACGTGCTTGCTGACCATGGCGGTGGACATCTCCAGCCGGTCGGCGGCGGCCACGAAGCTGCCGGACTCGACCACTTGGCGGAACACCCTGATGCCGGTCAACCTGTCCATCCGCACAGTTTACGTCCATGTGCAGGGCGCACACCAGCGCCGTCACGCCCATGCCGCGCCGGGATGAGCGCAGGATCTGCGAGGTCCCGGGCAGGGCGCTGGCCGACGGGTGCGCCGCCGACCGCAGGCAGGGGCTGCGGCGCACCCGCGCGCGCTGCGGCCGATGCCGCAAACAATGTCAGGATCCCGGGGCGGGCGGGGCATGACCCGATGACTCTGGAGCGTCGCGGGAGGAGCACTAGCCTTTTTCCCTCCATGGAGTATCTCAACACGGTAAATACGCGGACCGTACGCAAGTGTCCCGGGTGAGGTCTCTTCTTTCGAAACACTCCATGCCCTTTTCGCGAATTGTCCGCGCAGCGCGCTCCTCATAACATGCCGGCAACGGTCCCGGGCACCATCCGGCCGGGATCGGCGAACCGAGGAAGTGCTGCGTGCGTGCTTTGCTGGGGATCGCGGCCGCAATTGTTGCCGCGATCGTGTTCTTGCTGGTCTACCTGATTGCGCTCGCGCTCGAGGTCCGCATCGATCTGAACGTTCGGCGCTCGCGCCTCCCCGCTCGGCGGCGGCACGCCTTTGCCGGCCGAAAGAGGCCCGTGAGCCGCTGTTTCCCGGCGTGAAACGCTGTATCGCGGCCCGCCCCTCTGCCCATCGCATCCCGGGCGTCGTACTCTGCGGCAATCGCAGCAGCGGATCGAAACCATGTCCACCCGATTGCCGACGCTCTTTCTCAGCCACGGCGGCGGACCCTGGCCGTACATGACCGGGGAGCCGCGCCGGCGCCACGCGGCCCTCGAGGCTTCCCTGAGGGCGCTGCCCGCGCTCATCACGCGGCCCGAGGCGATCCTCGTCGTTTCGGCCCACTGGGAGCAGAGGGAGTTTGCCGTCATGGCGGGCGCCTCGCCGCCGATGGTTTACGATTACTACGGCTTTCCGGAGGAGTTGTACCGCATCCGCTATCCGGCCGCGGGGGCCCCGCACCTGGCTGAGCGCGTGCTTGCCTTGCTGCGCGATGCGGGGCTTGCCGCGCACCTCGATCCGGCACGGGGCTTCGATCACGGGACATATTCGATCCTCGCCGTCGCCTTCCCCGAGGCCGACGTGCCGGTCATCCAGGTGTCTTTGCGCAGCGACTACGATCCGCAAGCGCATCTGAGCCTCGGGCGCGCGCTCGCACCGCTGCGCGAGCAGGGGGTGCTCATCATCGGCAGCGGCAGCAGCTATCACAACCTGCGCCGGTTCTTCCGCGGCGAGGAGCGGCGGCAGGACTCCGCTCAGTTCGAGGGCTGGTTGCGCGAGACGCTCGAGTCGGCGCCGGCTGAGCGCACCGGAGGGCTGCTGCAGTGGGAGCGTGCGCCGGCGGCGCGCGCCGCCCATCCACGGGAGGATCACCTCATGCCGCTGCACGTGGCCGTCGGCGCCGCCGAGGATGAGCCTGCAAGGGTCCTTTACCGTCAGGAGGACTTCTTCGGCGCGATCACCTTGTCGAGCTATCGGTTCGGCTCTTGAGCGCGCCGCTCACTGACTCTCACGCCGCGGGTGCTCTCTCGTCCGCGGCCCGCTGCGCGCTTCTTGCGCGTGCAGCTGAGCCGGGGATGCGCCGCGCATGGACCTTGCCCGCCCCGTCACGGAGTCAGAGTCGGCGAATGCCACCCGCCAACAGTCTCGCGTCATCGTTGATGACGCCGATGTGCACGGGCGTGCTCGCCAGCCGGGTCTGTTTGAGCCGCGACACCGGCCGCGGCGCGAAGCTCTTGTGGCACGGCCGGAGCGCTTGCCGCACTGCGGGCGCAGCGTCGGGAACGGTCATCGTGTGCGGACGCTGCGCAACGGCTTGATTCCCCGGGGTCACCACTTTTCCCGTTTCGCTCCAGAGCATGGACGCCTCAGGTTCCGGAAGTCTATCATCGCGCCGAACCGGGCACGGGCCTTCGAGTGCCTGCCGAGGACGGGGCGCGCGTGAGCGACGTTTCACTGCTGTTGTTGATCGTGGCGGGGATCTTCCTCATCGGTTCGGCCGGGGAGATCGTGTTTACGCGCACTCACGTGCCGGATGTCGTGTGGCTGATCGCGTGCGGATGGCTGCTGGGGCCTGTCTCGGGGCTTTTGCAGAAGAAGACTCTGCTCGAGATTGCGCCGTATTTCGCGGCCTTCGCGCTGGTGGTCATCCTGTTCGACGGCGGCACCAGTCTCAAGCTCGGCGGTGTCGCCAAGGCAGCCCCGCGCGCCGCGTTGCTCGCCGTCGTGGGGTTTTGCCTCTCTGCGGTGGTGGTCGCCGCCCTCAGCATGCTCGCGAAATGGCTCGGCGTGCTGCCCGGGGGCTGGAGCTGGCTGCAGGGCGCGCTGCTTGGCGCGATTCTCGGTGGATCGAGCGCGCTCGTCATCGTGCCGGCGATGGCCACCTCCAGGACCGATCGCAAGGTCGCGGATGTACTCAGCCTCGAGTCCACCTTCACCGATCCGCTCTGCGTGGTCAGCGCCGGGGCGCTGATCCAGCTGCTGCTGCGCTCGCACAGTGCCAGCGGTCTGTCCGCGGTGGGCGCACTCGCGGAATCCTTCGGCGTCGCCTGCGGCATCGGAGTGGTGGCCGGAACGCTTTGGCTGTTCGTACTGAACCTGCTGCGCGAGGGCGAGCACGCTTATCCGATCACGCTTGCCAGCCTGCTGCTGCTCTATGTGCTGATCGATTCCCTGGGGGCGAGCGCGGGGATGGGTGTGCTCACTTTCGCCGTCATCGTGGGCAATGCGAGCCTGTTCGGCCGCAAGCTTCGGCTCGCCGCGGATATCGATCTCGGTCCCGGGGTGCGTGGCTTTCACGCGCAAATGGCCTTCATCGTCAAATCGTTTTTCTTCGTTCTGATCGGGGCGCTGCTCGGGCCACCGTGGCCGCTGGTTGGCCTCGGGGTGGTGTTGGGGTTGATCCTGCTGCCCGTCAGATTGCCGGCGGTCTGGGCCGCGACGCTCGGTGGCGAATTTGACCGGCGGGAGCGGGCCGTGATGGACGTCGCGCTGCCACGAGGACTGGCGGCGGGGGTCCTCGCGACCATTCCGGCGGCGGCGGGTGTGCCGGATACCCAGGGCCTGGTCACCATCGTGTTTACCTGCACCGTCACGACCATCGCCATGTTTGCCGTGGGCATGCCGCTCGTTGCGCGGCGGCTGCCGCTGCCGCCGGCAACGCCTGGCCCCGGGCCTGACGGCTGGCAGGCGCAGGCTCCCGGGCCCTCTCCCGCCGGTCCACAGGCTGAGCAAACCGCAGGCGAAACGGGGCCGGAGGGAACTGCATCCGGGGAGGCATCGCAGACACCCTAGGGCCAAGATGCTGGTATGCGCGAGGACTCCGCGTGCCCACGCGGATATGACGCATCCGCCGTTGCGAAAATTCGCCTCCACGCCATCGCAGGCTCATAATGCGCCGACCGGGGGCGGATTCCTTCAGTCCGCCGGGACAAAGAGCTCAGAACTCCCGCGGAGGCTCGCCATGCTCGAGGGATTCCGAACGGTCCGGGGATTCGCACTGGCGCTGGTCGTGGCTCTGGCGGCGCTGTCCGCCAGGCCCGGGGTCGCAACTGCGCAGACCCCGTTTCTCGGGCCGGTGCCCAAGCCCCACTGCCAGCCGGGTGACCGAACCGAGTCCGGGGTCGACGGGCAGCTCACCGCGGGCGAGCGCTCGAGCGGGGGATCGACCCGGCCTTACAACTGCAATCTGGCGATCGTCGGCGAGTACGCCGGACAGGGCGCCGGTCACCAGCTGATGTGGTATGGCCATTGCGCCTACGTCACCACCGAGGGTTACGAGGCAGGGCGGAAAGGCGTTCCGCCGCTCCTGCACCCCGGTATCCAGGTGCTCAATGTCTCGAGCCAGCGTCATCCTCGGTATGTCACCAACCTGGACGACCCCGCCGCTCTGTATCCCTGGGAAGACCCGGCGGTCAATTCCCGGCGTGCTCTTCTGGCCGCAGCCGAGAGCTGGGAGGGCGCCGGACCGCAGCCGGCCTTGGCACTCTATGATCTTTCCGATTGTGCACGCCCGCGCCTGCTGTTCAGTGGCCAGTTGCCGGATCCCGATCTGCAGGCGCACGCGGGAAATTTCGCGTATGACGGCAGGACCTATTGGATCACCTCGTGGTCGAAACGCCGGCTCTTCGCCATCGACGTCTCGAACCCGAGGCATCCGAAGGAGATCCTGGACTGGGATTTCCCCGATCATGAGGCCGGAGGCGCCGGGGCTCACCAGATCTGCCACCGGATCTCGCTCAATCAGTTCACGGTCGACGGCCATCCGCCCGACACGCTTCTTTTCTGTGGCGTGGTGGGGCACATGGTTCGCCCCGGAGATTTCAGCTCGGGCAACGGGCTGGTGATCTATGACGTGAGTCAGGTGCAGGACCGCCGACCCCACCCGGTCATCCGGGTGATCAGCTCGCTTTATTGGAAGGATGGCGATATCGCGATAGAGCCCGATCTGGCGTTCATCGACGGCAAGCCGTATCTCGGCGTGGGCGATGAGTGCGGCTCCGGCGGCTGCAGCTACCCCAAAAGCGCGATTGCCGCGTGCCAAGCGGGCCTGCCACCCTTTGGCATGGAGCGGCTGATCGACATCAGCAATCTCGAGAAACCGAGACTCGTCGCGCAGTTGATGCTCGGCGTGGACGATCCGAGAAATTGCTCGCTGACGGAGCACGATATCACTGCCACCATGGGCGGCTACGGCTACAGCGTCCACGACTGCACGTTCGATAACCCCCTCGATGCGAAACTGCTCGCCTGCTCCGCTCATCAGGCGGGGATCCGTGTGTTCGATATTGATGACCCGGTCAAGCCCAGGGAGATCGCCTACTTCGTCGGACCCGCTCCGCCCAAGGCGACCGAGGTCGACCCGGGCTCGCTGCTGAACGTGTTCCAGGGCGTCAGCCCACCGATCAACTTCTCGTGGTCGAAAGCTCACAGCCGCTTCGTGTGGCGGCGCGGCCAACTCTACCTCTGGGTCACTTCGAGCCACGGCGGCCTCTACACCCTGAAGTTCGAGAACCAGGCGCAGATCGCAAAGCTGAAGCCGATTCCCACGCCGGGGAACGAGGATTACCAGGACTGAAGGGAGCTGAGGCGCGCCGGGCGCCGCGCGCACGGTCGCCGCACCGATGCGCGCCAGGTTCGTGACGCCGGCGAACCGGAGCGCGAATGCCGCTGCGCCCGAGCCGCACCTTTCCCCCGCGGACTCACGGTGGTTTGACCGACACGCGTGCGCCGTCGGAGAGCTCGTTCGGCGGATGGGTAATGACCCGCTCGCCGACTTTCAGGCCGTCGAGAATCTGCACCGCCTCATCGTTGCGGTGGCCGATGCGGATGTGACGCATCTGTGCCCGGCCGTGGTCGATGACGTACGCACACCACTCTCGTGAGTCACAGCGAAAGATCGCCGAGAGTGGTGCCTGCAGCACGTGCGCCGAGCGCCATACGATGATCCGGGCGATCACGCGGTAGCCGTCACCCAGCGGACCTGGGGGGTCGACGAAATCGAGTATGACGTTGGAGCGCTTCTCCTCTACTCCGAGTGCGGAAATCTTTGTGTACCCGTACGGCTCGACCCGCTGGACCCGCGCGCGCAACGGCTGATCCCCGCCCCAGTCGAGCAGCAGCGCCGGCATCCCGGGTGTCACGAGGACGGCTTGCGAGGTGAGCATTTCCGCGACCACCTCGAGGTGGGCCAGGTCTCCGATGACCATGATCGATGTGCCGGAGCCGATCACGCGCTCACTCGGCTCGAGCACCCGCAGCACGCGGCCCGCGGCAGGCGCGTGCACGGTGAGTGTGGCGGCGTGGCCGGAGCGGATTTGAGTGACGGCGGCAAGCGCTGCCTTTGCCCCGCGCAATTGGGCCGAGGCCGACTCGCCCCGATGCCGGGCGGCCGAGACTTCCAGACCGAGCGTGGCCACCGCGGTGCGCGCCTGATCGAGCGCCTGCTTGGAAGCGAGGCCGTCCGCGGCCAGCCTTTGCAGACGAGTCAAGTCGCGTTGGGCTTGCGCCAGATCTTCCCGCGCATGTTGCAGCTGTGCCTGTTCGCTCTTCTCGGTGGCCTCGGCGGCATCGACGCGCGCGATGGCCTCGTCGTGCTCGCGGGCGCTGAGCGGCACGGGCGCCAGCGTGGCCACAGCCTCTCCGGCGGTGACCGCATCGCCGTCGCGCAGCAGCACCCGCAACAGCCGTCCAGCCACCGGCGCGGCGACGACGTAGCGGTCATGAGAGCGTGTTTCAGCCTGGTCTTCCACGGTGACCTCAAGCGGCCCGAAATGAACCGGTGCGGATTCCACCGCAACGGGTTTCGGTCGCAGCGCAAGCAGCGAGACGACGGCGGCCGCAAGAACGGCGGCACCGATCAACAGCGGGCCTCGCGCCAGCTTCACTCGCTACTCCCGTGTCTTGAGCACGGCGATCAGATCGAGCCGCGTGATGCGCCCGGCCACCAGAGCGGCCGACAGCGCCGCGGCGCCAAGCGCCACCAGAGAAGCAAAGCCGAATGTCGAGCCGCTGAGCTCGAACGGCAGGCGGAACAGCTCGCGATCGAAGAGCGGCACGAGCAGCCGGCAGGCGAGGGCTCCGAGCGAGCAGCCGACCGGAATGGCCGCCAGCGTCACGATCGCCTGCTCTGCGAGCAAAAGCTGGGCGACTTCCCCGCGTGTGAATCCGAGCACCCGCAGGCTCGCCAGCTCGTTGCCGCGTTCCGACAGCGTGATGCGCGCGCTGTTGTAGACCACGCCAACGACCAGAACGACGCCGAAAGCGGTCATGATGGTGGTCATGAGAATGAAGCTGCGGTTCATGATGTCACGGATCGAGGCGATCGTGGTCGAGCGGATCGCCACGCCGGCCACGGCCGGGGTGCGCTTGAGCACTGCGTAGAGCTGTGCCTGGCGATCGGTGTCGACCTTCAGCAACGCTCCGGACATCGGTGCATCCTCGCCCAGGACGGCAGCGAGAGCCTGTTGGTCCATATAAGCGCTCACGCCGAGCGGTTCCCCGGACAGCCGCACGACCCGCGTGCTGAATCGGCGTCGGCGTCCGTCGAGTTGCTCGATCTGCAGGCGATCGCCCGGGCGTACGCCGAGCATCCGGGCGAGTTTGCGAGTCAGCACCACGCCGTTCGGTGGTACCCCTATGGGCCGTCCCTGCGCATCGATGAGCCGGCGCAGGTCGCTCGAGGGGGCAACCGCCAGAATCGAAAGGCGCTTCGTGCGATGGCCGGCGCGCAATCGCGCCGGCATCAGCCGGTAAGGCTCGACTTTGAGCACTCCCGGCAGGGCGCGCAGGCTTGCGAGCGCCTGCGACGATCGGTTCTCGGCGAATGTCACGGTGATGTCCTGGCGCTCGGCATCGTTGAAGTGTTTGGCCATCAGGCTGTTTACGGCATCGAACGCAAAGCGGCCGACGATCACGGTGGCGATTGCGGCGGCGATGCCGATCACCGAAAGAGCGGCCCGCCACGGCCGGCGCGCGAGATTGCGCAATGTCGTCTTGGTGACCGGATCGAGCCGCCGCCCGAGCCGGAGCGCTTCGAGCAATCCCGCACGGAAGCTGCGGGGCGGTTGCGGCCGCATCGCTTCGGCAGGCGGCAGCCGTACCGCGCGTGCGACGGTGGCAAGTGCGCCGGCGGCGGCGGCCGCCAGAGCGATGCCGGTGGCCGCCAGGGCGAGGCGAGCGGACAGGCGGTACTCGAGAGCCGGAAAATGGAAATACTGCCGGTATACCCCGAGGAGGGCGGCGCCGGCATACCCGCCGAGGGCAATGCCCGCGAGCAGACCGACGGCGACGATCAGCAGCGCGAACTCCAGGTAGTGCGCACCAATGCGCGCATCGCCGTAGCCAAAGGATTTCAGCAGCGCGATCTGGCTGCGCTGGATCGTGATCAGGCGCGCGAGGAGCGTGTAGACCAGAAATGCCGCGACAGCCAGGAACACGGCCGGAACATACGTCGCGTTGACTTCGATTTCACCGAGCTCATCGGAGAGGAAGCGGTTCGAAGGCTGATCGGCACGTCCGTAGGCACTGAGTCCCCCGTAAGGGGTGAGCAGGCGATCGACCGCCTCGATGATGCGAGGCTCGGATGCGCCGTGGCTCATGGTCAGGCTGAGATCGTTGAAGGCGCCCTTCATGCTGAAGGCGTTCGAGAGCGCCTCGGCGTCCATCCACAGCACGCCGAAGCGCCTGTTGTCCGGGAAGATCATCGTTGGACTCACTTCGTAGACGTACTCGGGCGAGCGCACGAAACCGACCACGGTGAGATCCTTCCAGCGGCCGTTGAGCACGGCACCGAGGCGACTGCCAGGCCGCAAGTCATTGGCCTCGGCGAAAGCCTGACTGACCAGGACCTCATCGTCGCTGTGCGCGGCCGGATAGCGTCCGCTGGTCAGGTATAGACGGTTCAGCCCAAGGGTCCGGGCGGATTGTGCCGGCAGGGAGATCAACCGTGCCGTGGCCGGTTCGGCCAGACCCGGAACACTGAGCGTAACGTCCTCCACAACCCGGGTCTGAACGGCTGTGACGCCGCTGATTTGCCGCACCCGCCCGGCAAGCCAGTCCGGCGCGCGCTTCAAGTGCGCGAACACGTCGGCAAAGCGGCTGTCGGCGTAATAGATGCTGCGCGCCTGAAGCAGGGAATGATAAGTGCTGCGCATGGCGGTGAACGCGGCGATGCCGCAGCCGACGACCAACGCCGTGGCGAGCACCTGGCCGCGCAGGTGCCACAAGTCGCGCAGCAGTGCACGGTGCAGCCGGCTTACCAGGAGACCTCCTCCGCGGAGGCGCGCGTGGCATTCTCTTGTATCTGGCTGATGCGGCCGCTGCTCAAGCGAACGATCCGGGTCGCCATGGCGGCGATCGCCGTGTTGTGGGTGATGACGACCACGAGCGCGCCGAGATCGAGGTTGGCGCGCTCGAGCACCTGCAGCACGCGCTTGCCGGTGGGGTAATCGAGCGAGCCGGTCGGCTCGTCGCACAAGAGCAGGTCAGGGCGCTTGGCGAGTGCCCTTGCGATCGCGACACGCTGTTGCTCGCCGCCGGAGAGCTGCGAGGGGAAGTGATTCAGGCGATCGGCGAGTCCGACGAGCTCGAGCACTTCGCGTGCGGAGCGGGGATGGGCGGCGATCTCGGTGACCAGCTCTACGTTCTCGAGCGCGGTCAGGCTCGGCAGCAGATTGAAGAATTGAAACACGAAACCGACGTGCTCGCGCCGATAGCGGGTGAGGGCGCGGTCATCGGCGCCGGAGAGCAGGTGATCCCGGTACCGTATCTCACCGCGTGTCGGTGTGTCGAGGCCGCCGAGAATATTGAGGAGCGTCGACTTGCCGCTACCGGAGGCCCCGAGAATGACCACGAACTCCCTGGCGTGCAGGTCGAGGTCGACCTCATGCAGCGCGCACACATCGAGCTCGCCGAGGCGGTAGACTTTGCTGACACCTCTGGCCCGCATCACAGGTTCCGCCGCAACCATGGCGTTCATCGTCAGTTCGGCTCTGCCCACGACATGCCTGCGGCCATTCTTCAGGATGCCGCCGGCCGGTGGCGGCGTTCGAACACCACACTTGGAATCACAATGCTCAATTTTCATCGGGCGCCACATCAGGGAATATGCGAAGAAGATAGGCACAATCCCGTAACGCGCGGATCCGGCGCTGTTGCCCGGCTTGGGCGCCTGGACTCGTTGGGCAGGCGGACGCCGAGCCCGCTTGTGTCGCCGATGCTCATCGGCTGACCGGGCGAACACCATTGCGCGATCGGCATGCCGGTGCGGCTCGTAGGACCCGGCGCCGGGAGGGGCGCTTTTTGTCCGCGGAACAGCGGCTTGCTGTTCGCGTTCCGATGTGGACTATAGTGCCCGAGAGGCCATGACCGCGTCGGCGGGACCGGCAGCCGCTATCATGGGGCGGCAGCAACTGCGGCTTGAGGGCTCGGCTGTCGAGCTAGAGGTGGGCTAGTGGGCACGGGAGCAAAAATGACGCCATTTCACGTGGCTGTGCAGGTGAGGGATCTCGAGGAGGCGCGGGGCTTTTATCGAGAGGTCATCGGGTGCACCGAAGGCCGCAGCGCCGACGCCTGGGTCGATTTCAACCTGTATGGGCATCAATTCGTCTGCCACCTCAATCCGGCCCTCGGCAGGAACGGGCGGATCGCCTCGCATTACAATCCGGTGGACGGACACGGGGTGCCCGTGCCTCATTGCGGGGTGGTGCTGGAGATGGACGAGTGGCAGAGGCTCGCCGAGCGACTGAGGCGCCATCAGGTCCGCTTCGTGATCGAGCCCTGCGTGAGATTCAAGGGCGAGCCCGGGGAGCAGGCGACCCTGTTCCTGCTCGATCCGAGCGGCAACGCGCTCGAGTTCAAGTCGTTCAAGGACATCGCCGGGCAGCTTTTCGCGACCTGACCGCGGCGCGGCCCCTCGCCGCGGCTCGCGAGCCGCCGCCGCCCTTCAGGCCGATCACGCCTGCTTTGCGCCGCGCGATGCGGGCTCAGCCGAAGCTCGCCTCGCGCGCCTTGCCGCTGAAGTCGAGGCCGTCGAGCATGTTGTAAGCCTGCGCATCGCGCCGGGTCAGGGCTTTGAGCCCGAAGCGCGTCTCGATGAGCGCCAGAACGGACGTGGTGTTGGCGATGCGGTGATCGACATACCCGCGCCGCGCCCAGGGGCTGATGAGAAGCGCGGGAATTCGCGTCCCGCAGCCATAGGCGTCCGGTCGGGGCGGGGCGACGTGGTCCCAGAAGCCACCGCCCTCATCATAAGTGATGATGACGGCCGTCCTGTCCCAGGCGGGGCTTTCCCCCACCGCCTTCAGCAGCGTCATGACCCAGTCCTCGCCCCATCGGGGCGTGGAATCGGCCGGGTGCTCGTCGTGGGCGCCGGTCGCCTTGATGAAGGAGACGTGCGGAAGGCGGCCCGCTCGGGCGTCCGCGAGGAAGTCCTCGCTGTCCCGGATGTGCCCGGCGCGAACATTGTCGAACCAGCTCGGGTAATACTGAAACGGGTTGTGATGGGGCACGTACAGCTTTGAGGTGTCGACGACCGCCGAGCCGGTGCCCCGGCCGAAGGCGGTCTTGAGCGCCCACGGCTTGACCGCATTCCAGCCCTCGTTGTACCAGGCCCAGGAGAGGCCCGCGCCGCTCAAGCGGTCGCCGATATTGGGGTACTTCTGGTCCTCGGGCGGCGGGCTGCGCTTGAGGTCCTCGATCGATGCCCCTGTCGGTCCGATGAGCGGCGGCAGGTCATTGATGAGCGTCCCGTGCTCGTCGTAGGGCATGTCGAAGATCGGAGGGTCGAAGCTCCCTCGCAGGCTAGCCGGCGCCTGCCGCCAGATCGCCGGATGTGCGGCGACGAGGTACAGAGCATTGCCCGTCGAGCCGCCGGACATCGCCTGGAAGAACCGATCGAAGAGCACGTACTCGTCGGCGAGGCGGTGATAGATCGGGATGTCCTCGCGCGTGTAGTGACCGAGTACGGCGCCCGAGGGCGTCGATTCGGCAATCATCATGGCGGTCCGATCGTGCTCGATCGGGCCGCTGAAGGGGCGATGATGCCGCGAGAGCGCGAGCGCCACGAACCGATCCATCGCGCCGCGGTCCACCTGGGCGTACATCCGGAAGAATGCGTGCTCGGGATCCCAGGGAACATTCTCGCCCGGCGGAATGTAGGGCGCGAGGTGAAACGGGCGATTCGCGAACAGCTTGTCCTGGAAGGCGGGAATGTTCCCGGGCATCGGCAGCACCGAATACGCGATTCCCGCCGGGTTCTTCTGCAACCCGTCGAAGCGCGGGTCGATTTTTCCGTCGCGATCGAGGAGGGTATCGACGAACGCGCCTTGTGGATGCCGGTACGTCCCGAAGTAATGATCGAAGCTGCGGTTCTCCTGGAAGATCACGACGATATGATCGATGTGCTCGCGCAGGGCCCCGATGCTCGAGGCGCGCGCCGGCCGCGGCAGAAAGCCTCGCGCGGCGAGCGCCGCGCCACCGGTGAATGCAAGGGATTTGAGAAAGGCTCTGCGATCACGCACGGGGCGGGTCATCTGGGCTCCTCAGCGCTCGGTATCCCATTCGGATCGGGCGCGGCTGCGGGGGGTGTCTGCAACGACGGCGCAAGGCCGGCAGGATATCGCATAGGGTCTCGCCTCACCAATTCGGGCTCCGGCTCTGCGTGATGCCTCCCGCCCCGCAGGGACGCCTGAGCGTAGCGGTCCGCGCGGTCCTTGCGACCGGACCAGGGTGGCGCGCGTCCCTGCGCGCCCCATCCCGGACCAGTCCGACGAGACCTGCGGCACTGATGCCGTCTTGCCGACGGCGGCCGTCAGAAGCTCACCGTCAGGGAGCCGTATATCAGGCGCGGCGCGCCCGGATTGGCGATCACGTAGCCGCCGGTCGGGGTCTGGAAATACCCGCCGGAGCTGACGTACTCCGTGGAGTTGTACTCCTTGTTGGTGAGATTGAGCACCTGCACGGCGAGGGTGCTGCTGCGCACGCCCGGTATCAGGTGGTTGAACCAGTGCGTATGGGCGGCAATCGAGAGGTTCACCAGATTATATGACGGGTTCGTCAAGTTGGACGGCAAGCCGATGTTCTTGTCGAACAGATACCGCGCCCCGACGTATTGATCCCACAGCGTCGCCCGAATCCGGCCGACCGGCAGGCGGAACCGGTAAGTGGCCCCGGCGTTGACCGTGTCCTTCGGCGAGTTCGGCACCGGCAGGCCGTAGCCGGTGGGCTGCGGACCGGTGGGGGTGACGGCCGCCTGGAACTGGTTCCAGCGGCTGCTCAGGTAGCCGAAGTTTGCAAAGCCGTTCCAGTGCCGGGAGAAATCGGCTCGCAGGGAGACATCGACACCCTTGAGCACCGCGGAGCCGTAGCCGAAGAACACCTCGTTCGGATTGGCCCCGAGGGCGGACGTATTGTAAGTCAGTGTCTGGTCGTTGAGCAGTGTATGGAAGAAATCCACCGATGCGTACACGTTACGCATTGCGCCCAGGCGCAGCGCGGCGAACCGAACGCCGACGTCATATTCCTCGGCACGGGCGGGCTTCAGAGAGGCGACATTGAGCGGATATTGGTCGAGGTTCCCGGAGTTCGGGTTGTGGCGGGTGATCGAGAAGTTGCCGAAGAGATTGAGATTCCGAACGACCTCGTAGTTCACGCCGATCGAGGGCTCATAGCGCAGGAAGTCGGTCGACTCGTCCGGGGCGGTGTCGTAGCCGGAGAAAGCGAACGTCTTGCCGTTGACGCTGATCGTGCCGCTTGTGCCGATGCTCGGACCGGGCTGACCGTAAGCGCAGCTGCCATCGGTGATGTGATATTCCGCGCAGACCTGCGACGGACTGAGGTTGGAGAAGTCCGTGATGAACTCGACGATCCGGACGCCCGGCACGATCTTGAGTCGCGGCAGCGGGCGGAAGTCGTCCTGCAGGAATCCCGCCCAGTAGATGTTGGTGGTCGTGTTGAAGTAGGTCTGCTCCGGCTGCGCGAGCGAGCTGCCGTCGAATGTCGAGTAGCCCTGATAGTCGCTCTTGGCGCGCGCCATGATCAGGTAGCCGCCGAAGCTCAGCGTATCCATGCGATCGAAGCGCTCATGGAACGCGAGCCGGTCGCCGAAGTTCTTGGAGCGCTCGATGTAGTGCTCGTAGTTGGTCGGGTTTCCGTACTGGGCGTAGAGGGGATTGCCCGGCAGCAGGTAATTGTTGGCCCGCAAGTGACGCACCTTGCCGATGCGCACCCAGACCATGTTCGACATGTCCAGGGTGCGCGAGAGCTTCAGGTGCAGATGCGACCAGAGCAGCCAGTTGTTGATGAGAATGGTCTTGTGCCACAAGGACCGCGGCAGCGTGGCGTAGAATCCGGAGGTCTGCTGGCTGTAGGGCGCGCCGAGGCCGAGGCCTTGCGTGCCGACGTACTGCTGCGGCGTCAACGGAATCATGTTCGGGCGCCACTCGTGATTGCGCTGGTAGTAGGCCCCGAAGCTCACGTCGCCGTCAGAGAGCTGCTTGCGCGTCTTGATGTAGACCTCCTCGGTGTCCGCAGGCAGACTGTCCGACGTGGTGCGGATCGATTTGCTGCGCCCGGACGCCAGGCCGAATACGGTCGACCAGCCGTGGATATCGCCGGTGTTGTACACCGCCGAGGTGTCGAAGGTCTGAGAGCTGCCGCCGGCGAGCATGACTTTGCCGCCGGCGATCGGCGTCGGCTGCACGGGAATGAAGTCGATCGTGCCGCCGAGGCTGTTGTACCAGCGCTCGGCGGGATTGCCGGGGCCGATGATGACGTTTTCACCCGACATCAGCACGCCGAGCGGGATCTCGACCGAGTGCCAGCCCGTGCCCTGGCTCAAGCTGTTGAGCGGCACGCCATCGAATTCGGTGGTTATGGCATTCGTCTCGATGTCACCGGGAATGCTGTTGTAGCCGACCTTGATGCCGCGAATCGAGATTTGCTGGCGCCCGGTCGCGCTGAAATTGTCGGTGCCGGACACATAGACGTTCGGCAGTGCGGTGAGCGCCTGCGTGCCGCCGGCGTCAGGGCCGAACAGGTCGATCAAAGAGCGCGAGACGGACTCGGCCGGCTGCGAGGAGTCCCGCAGCTGCTTTGCGGTCAACACCTGGCTGGTGAAATCCCGGTAGCCCTCGATCTTGATCTGCTTGAGAGCCCTCGCCGGCGCCGGAGCCGGGGGGTCGGCTGCAATCGCGTCTGTTGCCGCGGCGCGGCCGGCGACGCTCGCCGGCGCATGGACGTCGCCGCTATGGGTTGCGGTTTGCGTCGCGTAAACCGGCAGGGCGCCGCTCAACAGCACCGTTCCCAGGACCATCTGCACCGCGCATCGCACATGTTGGTTCATTGCTTGCCTTTCTTGGACTCAGGACAGTACGAAAGTCCGGCAAGGTAGTGACCCTATGTGACGCCTGCGTTGCGAAAAGATTGCGGGTTCTTGACAGTTGTGCTCGTGCCGAATGAGGTCCCGGAGGCAAGCCGTTGGCGCAGCAGGGATTTGTCAGTCATTTGTGGCGCCGATGCCACAGAATGGCGACTGTCGCAAATTAGTGGCGCGCGAGGCTTTGCGAGAGTCGGCCTCGCTTGGGCGAGCGGTTGGGAAGCGTGAGAGGCGCCTGGCATATGGCGGGGGCTTGGACAGGGGGATCTTCGGCGTGAGCAGCGGGCCGCATGTCTGGAGAGCTGATTGCCCGAGTGCTCGGGCGGCCGGCGCGTGCGGCGTGCAAGCACTGAAACGCCTGCGGACTGAAATCCCTGCCGCACCGCGCAGGGACACGGTATTTCATTTGCTGCGAATCCGATGCGGCAGTTCTCGCGCCAGGCGGCGAGGTTGCGGGCCGTGCGGCCGGGGCCTGCAAGGGATTCGGCGAGTCTGCGCGCCTTGCAGCGGAGGGCTATTCCCCAGTCCGGGCGTGCGCGGCGGCCTGTTTGACGATGGCGTTCGCCGCGTTGGCTTCGAGGACCCAGGTGGCCGCCGCATCGATGGTGTATTCGTCTTCGTACCAGAGGAAGCCGAAGTTGGTGATGCATTCCGGAAAATCCGGCTTGATGATGACGTAGCCGGGAATCATGCCGCCCGGAATGAACGTGTTGTCGGCGCGGTTGTTGCCGTAGGCCTTGAGTTTCGAGGCGGTGCCGATGGCGGAAATGTACGAGACGCTGGAAGCCGGGTGTGTGCCGAGCAGGTAGTTGGCGGCTCGAAGGGTGTATCGGGGGCCGACGATGGCGGGATAGGCCTCGTGGAGGAAGTACATCTCGACGCCGAATTCCGCCACCTGGGCGGAATTGCCCCAGGAGCCGAGTGAGGGCGGCACGCCGAACGGGGTGGCGGACAGTTCGCGGTTCAACCTGGGAACGTAGGCCTCGACCGCCGCCTTCAGGTGCGCTCTGTCGCGCGCATTGAGATACGCTCGCGCCTGCACCGCCTGCCAGCCGCCCGAGCCGATGCGCTGCAGCATCGCGGGAAGGAGTGCTTCGAGGCGGCGCTTATAAGGCTCCGCACCGTGGGTGGCGAGGGTGAGCTCGACGGCGGCTGTCCACCGCGGCGGGTTCAGGGCATGTTCGCGGAACCCGCCGGAGCCCTCCCGGTCCGGCCGGTAGCGCTCGTGATCGGATGAAGCCGCCGCCTTGTTCCAGAGCAGGATCGCCGCATGGAGGCACTGCCTCGCGAGCGGCCCGTTCCAGCCTTTGAGGGTGCGGGAGGCGGCCGCGAGCGCGGCTGCGGCCCCGAATTCCATCTTCGGGGAGGTCATCGTCCAGGCCCATCGGTCATCGGGCGTACCGGAGTAGTCCCCCTTGATCTGAAAGGGACGCAGCTTCGGATCATAGATGAGCCCGTCGGTCTGGGACGCAGCGTCGCCGATGAACGTGTATCCCACCAGATACGGGGACTGGATGCCGGTGAACGGATGCCCCACGGCGTGAATCTGCGCGAGCGTTTGCAGCACGCCGTGCTCGACCTGCTCGACGATATCCGGTATGCCATCGGGCTGGTGCATGATGACCGAGCGGGTCTTCTCGTTCACCGTGAGCTCGTCCCACTTCAGGTGAAACGTGTTGTACGCGGTTGCCAGATTGACGATGGTGCCGTACTGGCCGAAGGCGTCATTGTCGAAATCACCGGCATCGAACCACCCGCCGACGTTCAATCCCGGGATGTGCTGGCCGGGCTTGTAGGGAGAGTCGGTCTTCGGCCCCATCCAGTAGCCGTCGAAGTGGGTGAGGTTCGGCGGCGCCTGCAACGCATCGCCCATGTGCGCAAGCCCGTGCCACATGTGATAGGCGTCGCGCACCGAAACGTGATCCATCTGCTCGGCGAGGAAGCCGTCAAGCGAGGTCTGCCACGTATTGCCGTAGACATCCTTGGCGATGGGGAAAACGTGGGTGCGCCGGCCCGCGTATTCGATCTCGTAGAGGCCCGGCTTGCGCACGGATGAGAAATTGAACTTCACATAGTCGTAGCGCAGCCAGCGCACCGGTTTTGAGACCGTGGCGGTGAAGGCTTTCCGGTGCGCTCCATTCGCCGTCAGCCGCAGCAGCGTCGCGGTCTTCGGGCCCTTGAAGCGCCGATCGAGCTCGATGACGGCGACCTTGCGAAAGTCCGAGGCGTACCCGACCTGGCTGTGCGCGATCATCGGCGGGCGGACCCAGCCAGGGATGTAGCTCGGGCGGATGTGCCAGACCACCGCGTTGCGGGTCTTGCCGGCAGGAATCAGCGTGCGCAGCACGTACCAGCCGTTCTGCGCCACATCGCGTCCGTCATAGAGCATCAGCGGCCCGGTCAGCGAGCGGATGCTGATGCGATCGAGGGGGTCCTCGACCGCCAATGTGATGCGCCGGCCCTGCGCGAAGGGCTGCGGCTCCATGTAGTGCAGGGCCTTGTGCCACTGGCGCACATACCAGGGCTCGCCGGGATAGCCGAGCTTGCCGGGAGCCGAGACCATCCGATCCTCCGGATAGCGAGGTAGAACCCCGAACACCTTGCCGTCCACCTCGTAGGCCTTGTCCATGTAGAGGGAGGGCAGGAATTCCAGATTGAAGCCGGCGCGGCCGACCAGGGCCTTCGGCAGGGGCTTGGCGAGATTGACGCTGACACGCACTCCGCCGGGTCGCGCAGACACCAAGACTTGATAGCGCAGATGGTAGGCGGGATAGGAGAGCCGGGCGCTGAGCCGCTCGCGCACCTCATCGGCCCTGCGGCTGATGAGGTGTGGGATGGCGTCCCACTGCTGGGGCGTGGGCAACAGCCGCACGCTGCCGTTGGTGGCGATGCGATGGTCGTGCAGGATGATCTGCAGGGCCGCATCCTTCTGATCGAAGAATATGGGACTGTAATCGTCGTTGTAGAGCATGACGCTCACGCCCGGCGCATAGAGGTAGCCGCTGCGGGTGACTTTCAGGGCGAGATCGGCGCTCGGCGCCGCACGGCTCAAGATCGGCGTGGCGAGCAAGATCATCCCCAAGACGGTTCGCAGTCGGCGCATGAGGCGGCTCCGCAAGTGAACAGGCGCAGCTCGGGCCCCCCGGCCTCGAGCACAACTCCGACGATAGATGATAGCGGTAACATCCGCAAGCGGCAACGACATGCCGCTGCCGCTTGCGGCTG
Source organism: Pseudomonadota bacterium (assembly GCA_021850555.1). The sequence goes on from JAJZLX010000349.1 coordinate 21,771, forward strand.
GGCGCGCGCGGCGCAATGAGGCTGACCGGCCGGGGCTACATCGAGGGGACCGGCAGGATCTCCATCACCTCGACGCCGTCGCCGGGGAAGATCGCGAAATGCGGATGATCGAGGAAGAGCTGCGCCGCTGCCTCCTGGGATTCCGCCCGCACGACGGTGAATGCAGCGAGATGATTGCGGATGTCGCTGATGCCGGCGCGGGAGATGCGCTTGGTGCGGCTGAGCGGGCCGCCCATTTCGATGATCGCGGCGCGATTTTTCTCCGCCCAGGCGTGCCACGCGGCGATGCCGCGCTGCTCGCGCGCCTTGCGTTCCCCTTCGGGCAACACATGCCAGTCTGCCATGGCATCAGGTGAGCCGGTGAAGACTGCCAGATAGCTCTTCATGGTGAGTACTCCTCGCTGACGAATGTAATGTGAGGCGGGTGGCGTGATCAGTTGTCCACACGGGCGAATCAAGAGCGCCGCGATCGTCCCGATGCCGGGCCGGTCCGCGCGCGTCGAGCGCCTTCAAGGGCCGTTGGACCGCCCGAAATGCGTCGGATGCTCTCGGCGGCAGGCTCACCGAGACGCCTCTGCACGCGCGCCTGCACGACTTTCCAGCTGCTCAATGCAGCGTGAAGCGCTTTGCGGCCGGTCCCGCTGATCGTGAGAATACGTTCCCGGGCGTCCGCTCCGGCGGCGGATCGCACCAACCCGCGCTGTTCGGCGACCGCCAGATTGCGCGTCAATGTGGTGCGTTCCGTGCCCAGCAGCTCAGCCAAGTCACTGACACGCGTCGAGCCGCGTAATTCCAGCGCGGCCAGCAGCGAGAACTGCGTTGCGCGCAGACCGTGGGCTCGCAAGGCACGATCGAATTCGCGGGTGATCTCGCGTGCGGCGCGCCGGGCCGCGAGGCACAGGCAGTCTCGAGTGGCAAGCAATTCCTGGCGGGTCGTCACGGTAAAATAGTGTAGATACACCTAATTTCGGCAGTCAAGCACGCTGAAACGGCCGATCTTCTTTGATGCCGGCTCACGGCCCCTCCCATCCCGGGCCTTCAGAGTGAATGATTGCGGACCTGCGCCCTGAGGCGGCGGGCCGGATCGCTCAGGACTGGCGCAGCAAGGCTCTCGCTTGCGCCCGGATGTGCTGCACCGTCTCACCCGCCGGCTGTGCGCGAGCGAGCCATGCGGACTGACCCGCCCAGGCCTGCACGCGTTGAATGTCGCGCGAGGCGGCCGCCGCGGAGCGCATCGAGGCGGTGAGACCGCGCTGCATCGGATAGGGGACGGGCGCAGGCGCGCCTGGCTCGGCCGCGGCCCGGACATAGGCGGTGGAAGGTGCCCGACCCGCTCTCCCGGAGAACGCACGCGTGAGCGTCGTTAGAAAGTCTGAGCGCGCTTGCGGGAGGCGGGGCGCCGCCGATCCTCTCCTTCATATGCGGATGTTGCGATCGTGACCCGACCCGCGCGCGCCGCTGGAATGCCGGCGTTTGAAGGGCCCGCATATGGCTAAATCCCGATGCCCCCTGTATCGTATGAAGGCAGGCCGGCCAACCGGACCGGATTCGGTGGACAAAATCCGCCGGCTGGCCGCCGGGGACACCCCCGGGCTCGAAGGTCCGCTTTTTGGGGGCGCGGCAGGATACGGGGGCTTCCGATCAAGCTCTTTCGGCTACATCTCAGATTCTGGATCGCGCTGGCCGTCGGCCTGGCGGGTTTCTTTCTCCTTCCGGCGAGATGGTCGCTCGCCGTGCGCGTCCTCGTCAGTTGGGACGGCGGCGTCACGCTGTTCCTGGTGATGATTTATCTGTGGATGAGGCGCCTCACGGCCGAGGACATGCGCTCCCGGTATATGGAGGAAGATCCGTCGGGACCGGTCATCCTGGTGATGGTGATTGTCGCCGCGCTTCTCAGCGTGGTCGCCATCGTCCAGCCTCTTGCGACACTGCCGCATGTCCCGCAGGGTGAGCGGGTGTGGCGGGTCGCGCTCGCAGCCCTGACGCTGATCGATTCGTGGCTGCTGGTGCCGACCATGTTCACCATGCACTACGCGGATCTGTTCTACAGTGCCCCGCCGGAGAATCGCCCGCTTCTGTTCCCGAAAACCGAGCTGCCGACGTTCTGGGACTTCGCTTATTTCTCCATCACGATCGCCGCGGCGAGCCAGACCGCCGATGTGTCGACGACCCAAACCTCCATTCGCCGGGTGCTGATCGTGCACGAGATCATCTCGTTTGCGTTCAACGTCGCCATCATCGGATTCGCCATCAATATCACCGCTGGGCTGCTTGCGACCTAGCGGAATGCCGCGGCATGGATGCCGCGTCCGGTTCCGGCGAGCTGCGCACGGACACGGGCTTCAGACTGCCCGCTCCCGTCAGCCCAAGGAGCCATCGATGGACTTTCGCATCACCGGCCTCTCGCCGGAGCCTTTCCAGCCGCTGTTCGGCCTTACCGACGCGCAGCTCGCGCGCCGCGGCGCATTGCGCCGCATCGTCGATCGCAAGCCCGGCTATCCGGATCGGGTGGAGCTTCGCGATCCGGACCTCGGTGAGTCGGTTCTGCTCGTTAACTATGCGCATTTGGCGGTCGCGACGCCGTACCGGTCCTCGTACGCGATCTACGTACGCGAGGGTGCGAAGACGCGATACGACCGCCTCAACGAGGTGCCGGAGCAGTTCCGCTCCAGAGTGCTGTCACTGCGAGCATTCGATGCACATGACATGCTGTGCGATGCGGACATCGTGCAGGGCGCAGCGGTCGAGAGCCTCATCGAGCGGCTGCTGTCGAGTCCCGAGACCGCCTACGTCCACGCCCATTACGCGAAGTTCGGCTGTTTCGCCGCGCGCATCGAGCGGGCATAGGGGACGATTCGTCTCGCGAGTTCGCGGGTTGCGAGCGCTGGATCGGGTCCCGGGTGACTCCATTGGTGCGCCAGTATCTGCGGATCCCGGCTGATTGGGGAATTGGGGCGCATAGTCTGGTCTCCGTTGCCGAGCGTATGGGCAAAACGACGAATCCGCTCGGGATGGTGCGCGAAAGCCACATCCGCAGGGGCTTGATTTACTCCGCTGTTGAAAACTGACTGGGCGAAGCCGGCGATGGCATGGCTACTTCCGTGATGGGATTATCGACCGTAAAAACAATTGGACCGCCGCCGCAAGGCGTTCCGGCTGATCATATGGAAGTCCGTGACCAGCTTCTGGTATCTGTTCATGTCGAAGTCGCTGATTGAGCGCTTTAAGCTCTTGGGCTGCATCAATGGAGACAACGCCCTTGTCTCCCGTAACCAAGAGTAATGGGACGAGAATGTGGCTCACCAGCTCGCGATAGTCAGGATTGGGCGGCGTAAGAATCTCGAAGGCGCTTACTTTTGTGGCCAGCCTCGCATCGGCCATGTATTCAAGGAGTTCCGAGGAACGATGCGGATGCCTGAGCCGGAGGTCTGCCAGCAACGTGTCCTTGGGTGATTTCAGGAGTTGGACATGCTGTTCCAAGACATTGCTCTCAAATGCTTCGCGCTGCCGATCGGGGCTTATGAAAGTGGGGTCGGCAAGGATGACGGCCCGAATGCAGATGCCGAGCTGGCGCGCTGCGGCAGCCGCGGTCATCCCGCCCATCGAATGCCCAAGAAGGACCGGCTGGGAAAGTCCGAGCTCTTCGATTAACCCAATGACATCGTTGGCGAGATCGGAATACAGATATCCGTGCGGCGGTGCGCTAGATTTTCCGTGGCCTCTGGCGTCCGGCATTATAACGTCGTAGTCAGCTTCCATGGAGCGTGCTACAGGAGTCCAGCAGGCCCCGCTTCCGACCAAACCATGGAGCGCAATGAGCGGAGGCTTGTCCCCTCCTGTTCTGAGGTAATGGATGCTGATTCCGTTTGCTCTGCAGATTTCGCTCATCCAGCGCGTCATGATGCGACTTCGGAGAAGATGCGGGATTCTGGGGGCCCGAGAGCGGTCACTGCGACGGTTGTACTTCCAGTGGATGATGTCATTTTCGGCATTTCACCATCGCCGTGCGCAACTCCGTGCAGTGCGTGGCGCCGGGATTCCTTGCCGCGGGGCCGGCCGCGGTGTCCATGTGGCATGGGATTCTTGCCACACACGAGTGCATCGCTGCTTGGGGGACTGGGACCGGAATGTCCGTCGCGATCTCGAGGCGTTCATGAGCCGTCCCGCCCCGGCCCGTGATCCGCGGTACGAGCATGAGACGGAAGAAGCCCATGACAGGCCGTCGCACACTCGTACCCTGCTGACCCAGGGCGTCTTCGTGACTCCCACTGGAGAAGCACAGCTTCGGTTCGGTACCCGGCGGGAGATCTACCTTTGGGAGTACCGCACCGGGGCGCGCGAGCACCGGGTCATCGCGACGGTCTGGTGAGGCGATGCTCGCCGCCCGGTTTGTTGCCCTTCCGGTCTGCGTTGAGTGCGGTCGTAAAGGGGACATCGCCAGCTTTCCGGGGGCGGGTTACTCCGCTAATAGATCCGGATCGCGCACCGCTCCACGGTCGGCGCTCGTCACGAGCTTCGCATAAGCCTTCAATGCCGCGCTGACCTTGCGCTTGCGCGGTGCTGCCGGCTTCCAGCCCCTGGCGGCCTGGATGGAGCGCCGGCGGGCGATCTCCTCGTCACTCACCTCGAATCGCACGGTGCGGGCCGGAATGTCGATCACGAGAGTATCGCCGGTCTGGACCAGGCCGATATTGCCTCCTTCGGCGGCTTCGGGCGACACGTGACCGATCGAGAGGCCGGCGGTGCCGCCGGAGAAGCGCCCATCGGTGATTAGTGCGCACACTTTTCCGAGGCCCTTGGATTTCAGGTAGCTGGTCGGGTAGAGCATCTCCTGCATGCCCGGGCCGCCGCGCGGTCCCTCGTAGCGGATGAGCACGACGTCTCCGGCCTTGACTCTGCCGCCCAGGATGGCCTCAACCGCTTCATCCTGGCTCTCTACCACCACCGCAGGGCCGCGGAAGGTGAGGATGCTCTTGTCGACGCCGGCGGTCTTGACGATGCAGCCACGCTCGGCAAGGTTTCCATAGAGCACGGCGAGACCGCCGTCCTTGCTGTAAGCGGCTTCGTTGCTGCGAATACAGCCGCAGGTGCGGTCGGTGTCGAGCTGCGGATAGCGGCAGCTCTGCGAGAACGCGGTCTGGGTGGCGATGCCGGCCGGACCGGCGCGGAAGAATTCGTGTACCGTCGGATCCTTCGTGCGCGCCACGTCCCATTTTTCGAGCGCATCGGCCAGTGAGGCCGAGTGCACCGTCGGCACGGAGCTCTCGAGCAGGTGAGCGCGATCGAGCTCGCCCAAGATCGCCATGACGCCGCCGGCGCGATGCACGTCCTCGAGGTGATAGTGGCTCGAGGGGGCCACCTTGCACAGATTGGGAACGCGGCGCGACAGCCGGTCGATGTCGCTCATGCCAAAGTCGACTTCGGCTTCGCGCGCGGCGGCGAGCAGGTGCAGCACGGTGTTGGTCGAGCCGCCCATCGCGATGTCGAGCGACATGGCGTTCTCGAACGCCGCCTTGCTGGCGATGCTTCGCGGCAGTACACGGGCGTCGTCCTGCAGGTAGTACCGCCTGGTGAGGTCCACGATGACCCGCCCCGCCTTGCGGAACAGCTGCTCGCGGTCCGCATGCGTGGCGACGAGCGTGCCGTTGCCCGGAAGGGAGAGGCCGAGCGCCTCGGTGAGGCAGTTCATCGAATTGGCCGTGAACATCCCCGAGCACGACCCGCAGGTGGGGCAGGCGGAGCGCTCGATCGTCTGCACGTCAGCGTCGGATACGCTGTCATCCGCCGCGGCGACGATGGCATCGATGAGGTCGAGCGAGGAGTCCTTGCCCGCAAGCCGGGCCTTGCCCGCTTCCATGGGGCCGCCTGAGACGAACACCGTCGGAATGTTCAGGCGCAGGGCGGCCATGAGCATGCCGGGGGTGATCTTGTCGCAGTTCGAGATGCACACCAGCGCATCGGCGGTGTGCGCGTTGCACATGTACTCCACGCTGTCGGCTATGATGTCGCGGGAGGGCAGGCTGTAGAGCATGCCGTCGTGGCCCATGGCGATGCCGTCATCGACCGCGATGGTATTGAACTCCCTGCCGACTCCCCCGGCGCGCCCGATCTCCTCGATCACCAGCTGGCCGAGGTTCTTCAGGTGCACGTGCCCGGGCACGAACTGGGTGAAGGAGTTGGCGACCGCGATGATGGGCTTCTCGAAGTCGGCGTCTTTCATGCCGGTGGCGCGCCACAGTGAGCGGGCTCCGGCCATGTTGCGGCCGGCGGTGCTGGTGCGGGAACGGTAGGCGGGCATGGCGGAATTTCCTCCCTTCCGGCATCAGCCGGCGGCGGGGTATTCTGATTTGGCGTCTCGTATATCGGCTAATACAATATCGCACAGGTCGCTATAGGAATGACGAATAGTGGAACTGCGGCAGCTGCGCTATTTCATCGCCGTCGCGCAGGAGAACAGCTTCTCGCGCGCCGCGAGGCGGCTGCATGTCTCCCAGCCCCCCCTGTCCACCCAGATCAAGAGCCTGGAAGAGGAGCTCGGAGTGCGGCTCTTCGAGCGCAGTAATCGCGGCGTTTCCCCGACCGCGGCGGGCCTGGCTTTCCTCGAGGAGGCACGCGCCACGCTCGCACGCCTCGAGCACGCCAAGGCCATGGCGCTTCGGGCCGATCGCGGGCAGATCGGCAGGCTCTCGGTCGGCTTCGTCTCGATCGCCGATTACAGCATCCTGCCGCCGGCTCTGAAGAGCTTTCGCTCGAGCTTTCCCTCGGTCGAAGTCCAGCTGCACGAGCTGACGACGGATGCGCAGATCCCTGAGCTTCGCGCGGCACGGCTGGATCTCGGTATCGGCCTCGCGCCCGTGGATGAGCCGGATCTCGAGTTCGAGCGCGTGCGGCGCGAAGCGCTGGTGCTCGCGGCCCCATCGGGCCATCCCGCGATCAAGGATGCCGGCGCGATGGATCTTCGGGTGCTGTCGAAGGAGAGCTTCATCGTCCCGCCGCGCGATATCGCTCCGGGTCTCTATGACCTCACGATCAGCTATTGCCGCTCGTTCGGCTTCGCACCGCGAATCACCCAGCAGGCGCGGCAGATGCAGACCGTGATCGGTCTGGTCTCCTGCGGGATGGGATTTGCGCTGGTGCCTTCCTCCGTTCGAAACCTCAGGCGCGCCGGCGTCCAATACCGGCAGCTGCGCCGCAAGGCCGCCCCCGTCGAGCTCGGCATCCTGCGTGTGCGAAATTCCGACAGCCCTCCGAGGGAGCATTTCATCGAGGCGCTCAGAAGCGCGGCTCGGGCCTCGGACCTTTGAGGGATTTCTGCAGCCTGCCGGGAGATTGCGCGGGAAGTCGCGCTGTGGCCGTCGGCGCCGAGTGCGTGCGTTTGCGGCTTGCGTGCGCAGCGGCACCTCGGGGGGGCTCTGGCGCGACATCGAATCGTTGCGAGCGCACCTTCCCGGTGCCGTGTCCGTCGGGCTTGCCGAGTCCGGCCTGCTCGTGATAACAATAGCCCATGCCCGAATCCCGCTCAAACCACCGCGCGTATTATCGATTCTATTGGCCGCGTTCGCGGGCGGTTGGCGGGCTGTCGTCGCTTCCATGATATAGTCGAGACGAACAAACCCGAAAGAACCGCCGGTCCCCTGGCGGTTTTTTTTTGCCCTGGGGACTCGCAACCGGAGGCGAGCATGCATTCCCAGACAGGCGACCTGCGCATACGCGGAATGACCGAGCTCGCGACGCCCGAGGAGGTGATCCGTGAGCATCCCTGCAGCGAGCGCGCGGCCGCCACGGTGAATGGAGCCCGTGAGGCGCTGCAGCGGATCTTGCACGGTCGCGACGACCGTCTCGCCGTGGTGATCGGACCCTGTTCCATACACGATGTTCGCGCCGCGCGCGAATATGCCGAGCGCCTCGCACTCGAGCGCGCACGACTCGGCGGTGAGCTCGAGCTCGTCATGCGGGTGTACTTTGAGAAGCCGAGAACGACCGTGGGGTGGAAAGGCCTCATCAACGACCCGGATCTCGACGGCAGTTTCCGCATCAACGCCGGTCTGAGGCTGGCGCGCGAGCTGCTGGTCGAGGTCAACGAGCTCGGCTTGCCGGCCGGATGCGAGTTCCTGGACATGATCACGCCGCAGTACATCGCGGACCTGGTCGCCTGGGGTGCGATCGGCGCGCGCACGACGGAAAGCCAGGTTCACCGCGAACTCGCCTCGGGTCTGTCTTGTCCGATCGGCTTCAAGAATGCAACGGACGGCAATGTGCGGGTCGCGGTGGATGCGGTGCGGGCCGCCTCGCAGCCACACCATTTCCTGGCCGTCACCAAGCAGGGCCGTAGTGCGATCGCGGCGACCTCGGGCAACGGGGACTGCCATGTCATCCTGCGCGGCGGACGGGCTCCCAACTATGACTCGGCGGGCGTCGAGGCGGCGTGCCGGGAGATGGCGACGGCGAGCGTCGCGACTCGACTGATGATCGATGCCAGCCACGGCAACAGCGGCAAGCGTCCGGAGCGTCAGCCGGCCGTTGTGGAGGACATCGCCGCGCAGGTCGAAGCGGGTGACCGGAGGATCGGGGGAGTCATGGTCGAGAGCAATCTCCTTGCCGGGCGCCAGGACCTCGTGCCCGGGCGGACTCTGCTCTACGGCCAGAGCATCACGGACGGCTGCATCGATTGGCCGACGTCGGTGAAGGTGCTCGAGCGGCTCGCCGAGGCCGTTGCGCGGCAGCGCTCGCGGATGCCGGCACGGAATGGGCTCTGAGCCTCGCCCGATGGCGGCCGGCCTGTCTCAGTCCGCCTTCGGCCGCGGGGCGGCTCATTCTCACCGCATCGCGTGCCTGACGAGGAAGGAAGTTGTGATGGCGATGGGCACCAGCAGCAGGAGAAGAAGGATGGCCCAGGCCACGGGATGGGCGAAGTTCATGGTGTATCCGATTCCAAATCGCTTCTCGACCATCACGGAAGGGTCGTCACGGTTGAAGTAGAAGACGCCCAGCTTCCAGAACCTGTCGTCTGTACGGTCTCCCACCGGCTTCGTTGATTGCGATTGCAGTCCTTGCGCAGCCGGCGTCCTGCTGCCGCCTTGGCCGAGCCACATCAAGATCCCGGTCATCGCAACTGCGATCAGGCCGGGAAGAATTGCAATGGCTGCGGGCGGGCGCTGGTACGAGGCGGGAAGAAGAGGGCGGATCGCGACCCATGAGAACAGCAGGGCGATGGAATATTCCACTGCCAGGAGCAGGGTGGAAATTGTCCTGCGAAACCGTGACTCGCGCGCGCCCTGCAGGCCGCCTGCGTAGATCGGCCGCAGCCAATGGGCTATCCCGTACAGAATGAGCGTCATTGCGAGAAGGACCGCCGCGGCAATGATGAGGGGGAAGAAGACGACGCCTGCGCTGCGCGCCGCCCAGCGGTCGGGCTGGCCCTGAGCGCCCCAATGCAGGACCAGGCGGGCAGGAATCTGCGGCCAATGCGTCCATAGATAGCCGGCGCACGCAGCGAGCAAGACGAACGGCCCGGAGGCGCTCACCCAACTCCCGGGGATCCTTCGATTGCCCGGCGTGACCTCGGCTTCCCGGATCGTGGTCGGAGGGAGCGCGTGGGGCAGTACGAGGCGTCTTGCCCGATAGAAGAGGCCGAAGCAGCAAGCTAGCAGCAGCAGGATGAACAGGGGAGCCAGTGCGAATGCCGGTGTCAGGAAGCATGCCGCAAGCAGAGGCAACGTCAGGGCGGACACGCCGATGATTCCCCGACGATACCGCAGCAGAATGGACTTGCCCTCGGGGCTGTCGCGGAATCCGGGTGCTACGGTGACCGCAAAGTAAAGATCGGGGCGAGTCAATCGCGGTATGAACCAGTGAGCGACCGCGGCCAGGATTCCCATTACAAGCGGGATGATGCGCACGATGAGGGGCAGGTTCACGTCATCACCTCACTCACGATCTCTCGGCTTGGGTGAAATTTGAGTCATTCGCTCTCATAGCGCCCCTCCCTCGAGCCGATGCACGCTGTCCATCAGCTCCCGGATCAGAATCTGGCGCGGCAGCCCCGCCGCCAGAGCCTTGGCGAGCAGCTCCCTCAACGGGCGTGCGAACGTTTCGGTGCCGTCTGAGCGATTCGATGGCCGGTGACGCTCACGGACCGTTGCTCCACGGTGTCTTTTCAGCTCGAGCCATCCCTCCTCGGCGAGCTGCCGATAGGCCTGCGCGACGGTGTTGTGGTGAACCCCCAGATCTATCGCCAGCGTCCGGACGGTCGGCAATCTGTCACCCGGGCCGAAGCGGCCGGCGACGAGCTCGGCGCGCAGGCCATTGGCGATCTGCTCGTATACCGGCACACGCGATGCAAGGTCGATCCGAAGCATGGGTTTTCCCGTGTATGCACAATTTGTACACTGAAGACAGACAAATTGCAAGACGATCCCCCGGGCTGCCGCGCACCGGGGCGGGTCGAGCATCCAACCCTCGCCACAGTGCGCCGATCCTCCGCTCCCGGCGACAGAGTGATCCGAGCGCCTGCTGCCCGCGTCCGAACTCGCCTGACATCCGCCGGCTCGCAAGCGCCCGGGACGGGATGATCGAAGGCACACAGATCACGGCATTCCGATACAAGACGCTCATGTGCGCTGCATGGTCCACTTGACCCGCCGCGCCGATCGGCGCCTGGTTTGGAGATGCTCATGAATCCACTGTTGCCTCCGTTCACTGCGACCACCGCCGCCCAGAAGGTGCGGGCGGTGGAAGACGGCTGGAACGGCCGGAACGCCGAGAAGCTGGCACTCGGCTATGCCGCGGACGGCTACTGGCGCAACCGCTCCGAGTTTCTGGTTGGTCGCCCGGAGATCGTTGCATTCCTGAAGCGCAAATGGGCGAAGGAGCTGGAGTATCGCCTCATCAAGGAGCTGTTCGCATTCGAGGGCAACCGAATCGCTGTTCGCTTCGCGTACGAATGGCACGATGATTCCGGGAACTGGTGGCGCTCGTACGGCAATGAGAACTGGGAGTTCAATGCCGAAGGTCTGATGCAGCGCCGCCATGCCTCGATCAACGACCTGCCTTTGGCGGAACACGAGCGCAGGTTCCACTGGCCTCTTGGACGACGGCCTGACGAACATCCGGGGCTGTCGGAGCTTGGGTTATGAGCCTCATCGGCGCGCCCGGCAGTCGCGCGCGGTAGAGGTCCGGACATCCTGTCCCGAAGACAGGCGGGCGGTCTTGAGCCGTCGCAACGCACCGAAGCGGGGTGCCCTGTTGGTGGACCGCAGCACGGCAATAGCCAAGGATGGCAGTGCCGGAACCGGGCCGGGCGCAGAGGGCGGTCTCTTTGCCATGCGAAGCCCGCCATTCTCAATCTGGTCAATTTGACTAGATTGGCAAGCAGGAAGATAACCGACCGGCCGTGTGCAGGCGCGATTGCTAGGTCTTGCAGTGCGTTGCCGAAAGACACAGGCCTGACAGCGCTCGCCTTTGGTCCGGACGCACTATGCAGCCTCTCAAGAGCTCGGACCGGGAAGGTGCGAGCGAATTGCCGGCTGTGCGGCGCGCTACTCCGCGCTCACGGGTGCTGCGCGTTCCGAGGCGAGATCATTCCCGGGGATTCGCGCGGTCTCCTCGACGTGATTGGCGCCGATTCGCTCGTAGGTGCGGGGGCGGTAGTGCCGCAGCCATTCGGCCTGCGCCAGTCCGACGGCCCCGACGAACAAGAGGACGTATGGCAAGTGGTTGATGACAGAAGAATTCACCCCCGTCAGCAGCGAATAGTTGTTGAACGCGAGATATACGGCCGAGATTATGATCAGACCGCCCAACAGCGGCGCTAGGGTATTGCCCAGCGTTCGGCTGC
>JAJZLX010000488.1 GCA_021850555.1 Pseudomonadota bacterium
TTCGAAGGTAAGCGATATGCCTGCGGCAGCAAGCTAGGCTACCTTCAGGCCACCGTGGAGTACGCCCTGGGCCATCCGGAGCTCGGCAAGGAGTTCCGCCGGTACCTGCACGGCTTGCAGCGGGGCGAGGGGCAGAAGTCCTCCCCGGGGCGCCTCACGAACGGCGCCGGCCGGCCGGCTGCCAAAAGCAATGGCCACGCGGACACTACTGGCCAGGGCGCCGGTGCGGGCGTCGCGGCTCCGGGGTCGGGGCGGCGGCGCCGGGGCGAGCGGTCCTCGCAGTCCCCCTCCACCTGAGAGCCGAAGCCAGGGGAAGATCGGGCGTCTGCCATCGCGCCGCTCGCTAGGCGGCCTGTGGAATGGGGCTTGAAGGCGCGGCGCGCCCCACTATGTGGGCCAGTGTGTTGATGTTGTCGACCAGGCGGTCGCAGATCGCGAGCACCTCGCCGGAGAGCCCCTCGGTACGCTCGACGACCAGCGTGCGCACCAAATGCCGCTGCAGGGCGCGGATCGGCGGCAGCTCGAGCGGTGCGCGATGCGCGAGCAGGGCCTCGGCCACTTCCCGCAGGGCTGCCGCACATTCGAGAGTGAACGCCTTGAGGGGGGCTCCGCCGGGCAACCCGCCGCGAGCAGGGATCAGCGCCTCCAGGGTCATGATCGCGCGCGCCAGGCGGTTGCCGTTGGTAAGCAAAGACTGGGCGAGCTCGGCGAGCGGCGCCGGTGTGGCCGGCTCGGCGAGCAGGCGCTTCACCGACGCCTCCGCGTTGATTCGCGCGACGCGCGCGCCCTGGCGAGCTTCGTGTCGCGCCGGCGCGTCGCCTTCGGCCATCGAGGCCAGGTAGGCCGCATACGCCTGCAGCGATCGTGCCAACATCTCCCGCGCGCGCCCCTTCTCCCAGGTCGGCCAGAGCCCGTAGGCGGTGAGCGCGACGACGCTGCCCAGCACGGTGTCGATCAGTCGGGCGATCACGGTCGGCTCCGGTGCCTCCCCTGCGAACGCCAGCAGCAACACCACCATGCCGGTGAGGCAAGCGACCGCCACAGCGTAGTGCACGTTGCCGAAGTACCGGAATCCGGCGCACAGCAGCGCGAGCACCGCCAGACGGACCCAGGCGTCGGACGGTAGCACGTGGATCAGCGCGGTGGTGAGCAACAGACCCAACAGGGTGCCGGCCATGCGCAGCACCCCGTAGTTGAGTGTCGCGGCGTAGTCGGCGCGCAGCACGATCGCGACGGTCATCGGCAGCCAGTAACCGTGCTCGACCGGTAACAGGCGACCGAGCCAAAGTGCGAACGTGAAGCACACGGCGCTGCGCACGGCGTGGCGAAAGGCGGCCGAGCGGGGCGTGAGGCTGGCGGTGAGGATCGCGAGCGGCGACTGCGGACGCAGAGCGCGCGGCAGTTGCAGCTCTTCGAGCGCCGCGCGTCGAGCCCCTTGCGGCCCGGCGCGCCCGGCATTGCGCACCGCTGCGGCGAGCTGCCCGGAGAGTGCCTGGAAATGCCGCCAGGCCGCCTCGGGGAGCGCGGGCTCTCGATCGATCGCACGGCGCTCGGCGCCTTGCAGGGCCGCGAGCGCCGCTGTCATCGCGCCGCCCGGATCACCGCCAAGGAGAGTGGTCGCGGCCACCGCATCGAGCACCGCGGCACTCTCTTCGCGCACGAGCGGTCCGACGACGCGTGGATCCTCGGCGGTGAGCGCGGTCAGCTCCAGGCGGATACGCTCGGCGAGCTCGAGCATCACTCCGAAATAATCCATCACCGGTCCGCGCGAGCGATGCGGCCCGAGGAGCGTGTGCTGCAGGGTGATCATGCCGTCGGTGAGCTCGAGCGCCGTTCCGTTGTCGTGCGCTCGAGCCCGTGCCATGGCGGCGAGACCCCGGTACACCGCCGCGAGCGCCTCGCGCTCCGGGCCATAGCGCTGCAGCGGCCACGCGGCGATGGAAAGCACGGTCAACAGCACTCCGCCCGCGGTAACCTCCGCGGTGAGTTGCAGGGCGGCCGCGAGCGTGGGTGCAGGCAACGCGGTGGCGATGACGAGCAGCATCATCGCGACCATGCCCACCCGGGCGATGGCATCGCCGAAGACCACGAGCAGCGCTCCGGCGAAACTGATGGCGAGCGCGGCGAGGAGCAGCGCCGGCAGGTGATGGTTGAGCGTAAGACCGACGAAGGTCGCCACTCCGCCGGCCGCCGACACCGCGAGCAGACGCGAGAGGCGTTGCCGGTACGGTCCCGGCTGGTCGGAGTACATGGTGACCACCGCTCCGACCGCGGCGGCGATCCCGGCCAGCACCCGGCCGCTGCCGATACCCCATGCAAGCGGCAGCACCACGGCGGCGGTGTTGCGCAGCAGCACGAGCCAGGGCAGCTGTGCGGGCTTGGTCTGCAGGAGAGTCGTCAGTACATTCTGGCGCAGGGTGTTACCGGCGGCCGGCATCGTGGTCTCCGATCAAGCTACGCGCGCGCACCGCCGATTATGGCAGATGGATCGACACTACGGCTCCGCCGCCGGGGCGGTTGGCGAGGCTGAGCCGTCCGCCGTGCGCTTCGATGATCTCGCGGCACAGGGTGAGACCCAGTCCCGTGCCGGCGGGCTTGGTGGAGAAGAAGGGCAGCAGGGCATCGCGCAGCGCCTGCTCGCCGAGGCCGACACCGCGGTCGGCCACCTCGATCAGAAAACCCTGCGCACGCGCTTTGACGCTCACCGTGATGGCCTCGGGCGGCGAGCCGGACTCGGCTGCATTTTTCAGCAAGTTGATCATGACCTGCTCGAGCTGCCCGACATCGAAGGCGGCCTGCCGCTGCGGCACCGGCTCCTCGATCCGGAAGGGCGCGGCGGCGGCGAGATGCTCGAGGAAGCCCCGCCAGGCCACCGGCGCGGGCCGCGGCTTCGGCAGCTTGGCGAAGCGCGCGTAACCGTCTATGAAGGTGCAGAGGTGGGCGGCACGCTCGCCGATGGTGGTGAAGACCCGCTCGAGTTGTCCGCTCCCGCCCGGATCCGCTGCGGCGGCGAGGAGCTTGCCCGAGTGCGCGAGCGAGCTGATGGGAGCGAGCGAGTTGTTGAGCTCGTGCGCGATCACCCGGATCACCTTCTTCCATACCACCACTTCCTGTGCGCTGAGCTCACGCGTGAGCTGTTTGAGCAGGATCAGCTCGTGTGGCTGCCCGTGCAGAAGAAAGGAGCGCCGGGAGAGGTGGTAGACCTCGCTCTCGCCAGCCACTTCCATGGTGAACAGGGTGTCGCTCCCGCCTTTGAGCGCCTCGCGCAGCGCCGCGGGCCGCCCGGAGAGCAGTGCGGGCAGCTCCAGTCCCTCGAGCTTGCGCCCGCCGTTGAGCAGCTGGCGGGCGGCGACGTTGCCGTAGACGATCCTGCCGTTGCCGTTGGTCAGCAGCAGGGCGAGCGGCGTCGTCTGCAGCACGGTGTCGAGCAGCAGCTCGCGCTGGTAGATGTCGAAGCGCTCGCGCCGCAGGACGCCGCCCAGCGAGTTGTAGGATTCGACCAGCTCGCGCAGCTCGCGGGGACGGGGTGAGGCGATGCTGACGCTGAAATCGCCGTCGTGCAGGCTCGCGATGGCTCCGCTGACGGCCTTCAGGGTCCTCGGCCAGGGGCGCGTGAGGCGCGCGGCGACCCACAGCAGCGGCGGCACGGTGATCAGTACCGCAATCGCCGCGGCAAGCAGCGGAGAGCGGAGCCAGTGAGCCGCCGCCGCCGTCATTGCCGCGCACAGAATCGCGCCGAGCGTCAGCGCGGCGGCCACCCGGCCCGGAAGAGAACCGGGAAGCGCTCGAGTCATGTGTCGGTTTTCAGGCCCAGCTTCTCCATGCGGCGATAAAGGGCCTGGCGGGACAGGCCGAGATCGCGGGCTGCCCGGGAAACCACGCCGTCGGCGCGTTGGAGGGCCTGTTCGACGGTGCTGCGGTCGATGGGGGGCTCCTGCTCCTGCATCCGGGCGGGTTCGGGCGCCGGGAGGTTGAGGGCCTGTGTGCCGATGACGGGGGGGCTCGAGAGCAGGCAGGCGCGTCGGATGACGTTGCGCAGCTCGCGCACGTTGCCCGGCCAGGGATGCTGCAGCAAGGCGTGCTCGGCTTCGGCCGAGAGCGCGCGCCCCTCCTCGAGGAAATGCCGGGCGAGCGGCAGGATATCCTCCCGCCGGCGCGAGAGCGATGGGATCTCGAGCTCGATCACGTTGAGGCGGTAATACAGGTCTTCACGGAAGCGTCCTTCGCGGATGGCGGCGCGCAGATCGGCGTTGGTGGCCGCGATCAGGCGCACCCGCGTGTGCCGTGCGACATTCGAGCCCAGGCGCTCGAACTCTCCGGTCTGCAGCACCCGCAAGAGCTTGGCCTGGCCGGCGGGGGCGAGATTGCCGAGCTCATCGAGGAACAGGGTACCGCCGCCGGCGGCCTCGAAGCGGCCCACCCGGGCCTTGGCCCCGGTGAAGGCGCCGGCCTCGGTGCCGAACAGCTCCGCCTCGATCAGCTCCTGCGGCAGCGCCCCCAGGTTCACTTTCAGATAGGGCCCGGAGGCGACCTGCGAGTTGGCCTGGATGATGTCGGCCAGGACTTCCTTGCCCGCGCCGTTCGGTCCGGTGATCAGCACCGGCACGTCGGCGTGCGCAACCTGTGTCGCCATCGACACCAGGGTGTGCATGGCATCGCTCTCGTAGACCACCCCGCACAGCTCGAAGTGCTCCGCCAGAGACTCCCGGGCCTCACGGCGCTGGCGCCGCAGACCGGCCGCTTCGTCGCGCGCACGGCGCAGATCGAGGAGATTGCGCACCGTGGTGAGCAATCGCGTGTCGTCCCAGGGCTTGGCGAGATAATCGGCGGCTCCCGCCTTCACCAGCGCGACGGCGGTCTCCAGATGCGTCCACGCGGTGAGCAGGACGACGGGCAGATCCTCGCGGCGCCGGCGGATCTCGTGAAAGAGCGCCACGCCTTCCTCGCCGCTCGTCGCCTCGCGCCGGAAGTTCATGTCCTGGATCACGAGATCCACCGCCTCGCGCTCGAGCACGGCGAGTCCCTCCTGCGGCGAAGCGGCGCCCACAACGTGCGCGCCCTGCAGTGAGAACAGGACCTCGAGTGCCGTGCGCACCGCCTCGCTGTCGTCGATGACGAGCAGGGCGCTGTGGTCCAGGCCGGATTGATGTGGGCTTCCCGGGGTGCTCATTGCGGCAATGTTATCGCATCGGGATGCTGCAAATTCGTGCGGTTCTCTTCGAGAAAAAAAAACGGCCCCCGGAGGGGCCGGCAAAGGACGTCCCATGAGGGACGGCCGCGGAGTTCATGGCATCCAAAACACGGCAGACGCCTGAAAGTTGCAATCAGCGCCGCCGGCGGGCGGTGATCGGCCCCGGATACCCCGGGGATACCCCGTTTTCAGATCGTACGGGTCGCCACCGAGGGCGGGATGCTCGCCGCCCGGCGTGCCGGCTGCCAGGCGGCGAGCAGGCCGGTGCCCCAGAGCACCAGAATGCCCCCCGCGAGGTAGGCGAGATCGAGCCGCGGCAGGCTGTAGTGGGCCGTGAGCCAGTTGCCGACTGCCAACGCCAGCACGGCGCCCGGCAGCGCGCCTGCGGCGAGGATCAAGGAATTCTCCACTATGAAGTGCGTGACGACGTCGCGCTTGCGGGCTCCCAAAGCGCGCCGCGTGCCGATCTGCCGGGTGCGGCTGCTCACATTGAAGGTGGTCAGTCCGAAGATGCCCAGGCAGCAGACCGCCAGCATGAGGGTGGTGACCGAGGTCAGGAAGATCGCCATGTTGCGATTGTTGGCCTCGAATTCCCGCTTCGCGGCGCTGAGTGTCTGTGTCTCGGCGATTACGGCGTGGCGATGCGAAGCACCAATGTGCTCCTTCGCCTCGCGCAGGACCGTGGTGCGCATCCCCGGCCGGGTGCGCACCAGCAAGCCATAGAATCCCCCCTCTCCGGGCATTTCCGGCACCAGCATGGTGTTGTAGACGGGGGCGCCGATCTGTGGTCCCATGAAATCGCGGGTGACGCCGATGACGGTCAGCGGGTTGCCGTTGCCCTCGTAAATCGCCTGGCCGAGGGCATTGCCGTGCGGAAAGAGCGCACGTGCGAGGGAGCGGGTTATGATGACCTCGGAAATCGGAGAGTGCTCGCCCGCGGGACGGATTTCGTCTGATGTGAAATTGCGTCCCGCGACCAGGGGGATGTCGAGCGCCTTGAGTCCCTGCTCACCCACCGCCAGGAAATTGGCGGGTAAGGAAGGTGCGTTTGCCCTGGGTGAGCGCGCAAGGTCCGTGTCCCCGCCGTTCAGGGTGAGGGGGGTCCCCGCGGTTGCCGTGGCGGCCACGACACCCGGCAGCCCGCGCAGGTAAGCGAGATCTTCGCTTTCGGCCTGTGCGATCTTGAATCGTTTGGACAGGCCGAGGATGTCGATCACGAACGTGTCTCGGGTGTCGATGCCCGTGGGCCGATCGATCTTCTCGATGCGCTGGGTGACGATCCAGGCCGCGTTGACCAGCACGGCGAGAGTGATCGCGACCTGCACGGCGACGAGAAGGGCTCCCGTCGGATTGCGCCGCAGCGCGGAAAGGAGTGGGCGTATGTTGCTACTCATGGAGTTCACCTGTTCGAAAGCGGCTCTCACTGGCTCTTCAAGTACGTCGCGGGCGACACCCGGCCGATGCGCCATGCGGGGTACAAGCCGGCGAGCAGCGTGGACAGGGCGGCGAGCGCCAGCGCCCACAGGATGCCGATCGGATCGAAGTGGGCCACCGCCCCGTAGGCGTTGAAGGTGTGGGCATACATGGCGTGCACCCCCCGCAACCCGAGCGCGCCGAGCGCGAGGCCCAAAGCCGATCCGACGAGCGACAGGATCGCGACCTCCACCAGGTGCTGCGCGAAGATCTGGCGGCGGCTCGCGCCGAGTGCGCGCCGGATGCCGGTAATGGACGCGCCGCGCAGGAACTTGGCGAGCAGCACGCCGACGGTGTTGATGAGGCAGACGGCGAGGAAAGCGAAGGCGAGCTTGAGCAGCAGCCGGCTGTCATTGGTGACGACGTGGTGGATTCTGAGCCACTGGCTCACCTTCCAGAGGTGATTGTTGCGGGGCCGCTGGAAGCGGCCGGCCTTGCGCTGCTCGGCCCAGTATGCGTTCATGAAGTTCAGAAACCGCTCGCGCCGGGCCGCGGTCGGCAATTGCACCCACATCATGATCCACACGCAGTTGGAGCCGAGCAGCTGCCGGTAGGTGTGCATCGGTGCCGAGCCCCAGCAGCTCATGGATCCCATCGGCCAGCGCTGCAGAGTCGGACCCCAGCGGAACGGGACGAAGGCTCTCGCCGGCTTGGTGAAAGCTCCACCGCCGGACGCAGTGAGATCGTAGAACCTGGGCTGCGGATCCCAGTGATTCAGGACCCCGACGATGCGAAACCGCAGGTTGTTCCACAGGATCGTACGCCCGACGCTGTCCGCGCCGCCGAACAGTTTGTCGTTTTCCCTGCGGTCGAGCACGATTACCGGCTCCGGTCCGCGGTCGGCGGCCGCGGTCCACGGCCCGCCATATTCGAACGGCACGTCGAACATGTGGAAAAAGCCCGCGGTGGTCGCCCGGGTCATGACGGGAAGGGGGCGAGTCTGGCCGGGCGCGCCGCTCAAGGAGCCCAACAGGAGCGTCAGCAGCGCCTTGCGCTCGGGGATGTCCGAGCCGTAGAGATACGTCGCATCGCGGTAAGTGAGCATGTCGGGGGAGCGCTTCGGGTGCGAGGGATCATAGGCTTGATTGGGGTCCCACGAGTCCATGGTGACCGCGTACAGCACGTTGTTCTTCCACCAGATCGGATTGCCGGACATGGTGTGATAGACGGTCAGGGTCACGATGCACGCGGCGATGCCGAAGCCGATGGCTCCCACCATGAGCGCCGTGAGGCCGGGCGTGCGGCGGAAGCTCTTGATGGCGAGTCGCAGGTAGTACCCTAGCATGGAGGTGCCTCTATCTCGATTCGGGGTGTTCGTCGCTCAGACGCTTGCACTGCGCCGGCCCGGAGCCGGGGAGCTGAGAGCGGTCAGGCGTGCGAACCGGTGGTGTGCCGGCGTCTGTGCCGGCTGCGCGAGAAAGAACGGGGAGACGATGAGAGCGGTGCCCGCGAGAGTCATGATGACAGCGAGAGTCGCGACAGCGAGTTTCCGGAAGATGTTCATGGCAGAACTCCTGTGTGATGTCGGGAAAACACGCCCGCCCCTCCCAGGCTGCGGGCACTCTTCAATCCGCCGCGCCGCCGGCGGCGCTCTCCCGGAGTTCCGGCGGCCTCGTCCGGCTCTGGTAGGGCGGGGAGTCGATCACCACGCCGTCGACGATGTGGATGTTGCGCTGCGCCCGCCGGGCAAGCTCCGGGTCGTGAGTGACGAGCACGATGGTGGTGCCCATGTCGTTGATCTTCTCCAGCAGGTCCATGATCTGGCGCGCCATGAGCGAATCGAGGTTGCCCGTGGGCTCATCCGCCAGTATCAGCGCCGGATCGCCGGCGATGGCGCGCGCGATGGCGACGCGCTGCTGCTGACCGCCGGAGAGCTGCGAGGGCAGATGCTTCATGCGTGAGGTGAGGCCGACGAGCTCGAGGGCGCTTTCGATGCGCTTGCGCCGCTCGTCGGCTTTCATGCGCCGGTAGCGCAGCGGCACATCGACGTTGTCGAACAGATCGAGGTCGGGAATGAGGTTGAAGCCCTGGAAGATGAAGCCGATCTTTTCGTTGCGGATGCGCGAGCGGCCATCATCCGAGAGGCGGCTGACATCTCGGCCGTCGAGCTCATAGGTGCCGGTGTCGAAGGTCTCGAGCAGCCCCGCGATGGTGAGGAAGGTGGTCTTGCCCGAGCCCGATGGGCCGCTCACGGCGACGAACTCGCCTTGCCCGACCTGCAGCGAGAAATCGCGCAGGGCATGGGTCTCGATGAGATCGGTGCGGTAGATCTTGCTGATATCTTGCATCCTGAGCATGGAAGGCCTCGCTGGGTTACCTCGACAGTCTGACTCGGTGCGCGCCGTGAAAGCGCCGGGGATCGGAGATCACGACCCGCTCGCCGGCATGCAGTCCGCGCAGGACCTGGATTTCGGTGATGGAGGCGGCGCCGAGCGTCACGGGCGTCCGTACGGCCTCGTTGCCTCGGAGCACGTACACGAAACGCGTCTGCGGGCCAAGGTAGGCTCCACGGTCCATCTTCAGTACGTTGCTGCGCTCGCCGAGGATGATGCGCACCGTGGCCCGCTCGTTCTGGCGCAGGCCCGCCGGCTGCGGCCCGAGGAAGCGGGCACGGCCGGTGACCCAACCGTCGCGCACGGCGGGGGAGACATCGGTCACGATGCCCTTGGTGGTCTCACCGTTGAGGGCGATCCGGGCTGGAAGGCCGGCGGTGATGCCATTTGCGAGGGATTCGGCGACCTGGAAGCGGACGGCGAGCGCCGAGAGATCCACCACGGTGAGCAGGGGGGCGTTTTGCGCGACATACGACTGGTTGGTCTGAGCCAGCGCGGCCACCATGCCGGTGACCGGAGAGCGCACCGTGAGGGCATCGAGGCGGCTCCTCAGTCCGGCAACGAGCAGTGCCTGGGCGTTGCGCGCCAGTGTCCGGGTGCGCAGATCGAGCAGGATCTGCTCGCTGTCCAGGTGGGCATTCACTTTAGCGTGCTCGAAGCTCAGCCGGGCAATCGAGAACGTGTCGTATGCGCCCTCGTACCGCCGCTCGCTGATGACGTGCAGTTTCCAGGCGGCCTGCTCGCGCTGCAGCTCGCGCAGCGCCGCACTCATCTTCACGGCATCCAGATTCGCCCGCTGCCGGTTGGTGAGCAGCTGTTGCTGCAATTCGATCTTCTCCTGCGCGAGGTTGGCGTCCATGCTCTGCAGCGTGGCGAGCTCGCGCTGATAATGGTTGGTCAGCTCCGGGCTCGCCAGGTGCGCCAGCACCTGTCCCTTGGCGACACGGTCACCGGCGTGGACCTTGTACTCGATGGTTCCCGCGGCGGTGGCGAACAAGGTGGGGCTCACGGCCGCGATGACGGTGCCGCGCGCGGAGACATCCTGGACGAAACGGCCGCGGGTGACGGTCGCCAGCTCCAGGCGCCGCAGCGAGACGACCCGGCCAGACTCGCTCCAAGAGCCGACCAGCCAGGTGAGGCCCACGAGCAGGGCCAACCCACCCGCCGCCGCGAGCTGAGTGGGACGACGGCGGTACCAGGCAGGACGCGCAGCGGCGAGAGTGTCTTGCGCGTTGGTGCTGCGGATTGACGTCGGAGTAGACGTCTTGCGCGGGTCGGGGCTGACCGGTTTGAGATTGAGAATGCTCATGATGCTGACCAGATCAGTGCATGTGCCGTGCCAGTGTGTGAATTGCGATTTAACTATTTGAAATACAAGGGAATGTTCTGCTGCTCGACCCTCGCCAATGCCCGGAGGAGTGTCCGCTCAGCGGACGGCGGACAGACAGCGGACAGTGTTCGGACTTCTGCAGGCCTGTGCGGATCTGGCGACAACTCAGGGGCTCTTTACGGTTTTTCCGAAGTCGCGCCCGGAGCGGAATGGGCTTATCCTGCGAAACGGTCTACGAGGGGGGTTGAGGCGACTCGCGGACGGTTTTTCCCGCGCGTGTCGCTGTTTGTGCAACGAGCCACCCCGAGGAGTATCCATGGCCAGCCGTCGTTCCGACTCCAATCGCACCCCCCCGGCTCCTGTCCGGACGCCTGTTTCGACATCGCCCCAGGTGACGAGCGCACCGCCAACCCGTACAGCCGCCTCGACACCGGCTCACGCGGCCGGCTCGGCGCCGACTCATGCGACGAGCCCGGTAGCGGCGCAACCGCCCGCCAAGAGCCCGCTTAAGAGTCCCTCGAAGGCCGCCTCTCGACGTACGCCCAAGATGAAGGCCGATCCCTCGACACACAGCGTGGTGTCGGAGGATCTGCGGCGGGCCATGATCGCCGAGGCGGCTTATTTCCATGCTGAACGGCGCGAGTTCGCACCGGGCGGAGAGGTGCAGGATTGGCTGGCGGCCGAAACGGAAGTCGACGCGCTGTTGAGGGACGGTGGGAGCACTCGGCAGTAATCGAAGGGCTCCGGTGCGGCGGAGTTGGGCCTGCGTAAAAGATCCTGGCGTTCCGCGTTCTCCCTGGGCTGCACGAAGGAGCGGCTCACGATCGCTTTTGCGACGTTGCCGGTGGACAACCACCGGAAGATCAGTGAGCGCCGTTGGAATGGGCGAAGATCGACGTGGGGACCTACGTGTGTTAGCGACGTTGTTTGTGGACGCGCCTCGCCTCGGAATGGGGATGCATTTCTGCGCGAATTACATGGAAATGCGGAGCTGACAGCCGGTTTGGATGCATCTAGACTCCTCCTCATTGGCGCGGAAAGAAGGGGATGGCATGAACGCTCCGTAGGCTATCCGGCGGTCTGTGCAGCGTCTCCCACGCGCTATGCCGGAATGCAGTTCCCGGGGTGGCGCTCGCGCCGCCACCGGAAAAGCAATACGATGGGGAGGGACGGGAATGGCTGCCGCCGTGATATTTGATACGCTGAAATTCGCAGATCGCCTGAAAGAGGCGGGTGTTGCCCCGCCTCTCGCCGAGGCGCAGGCGCGGGCGTTTTCGGAAGCCTTGGGTGAGACGGATGTGGTGACCAAGGCGGATCTTCAGGTGGCAAAAGCAGAGCTCCAGGCCGATATTTGGGCGACCAAGTCAGAGGTCCGAGCGACGAGGTCGGACCTCCAAGCGGAAATCCAGACGACGAGGTCGGACCTTCAAGCGGAAATCCAGACGACGAGGTCGGACCTCCAAGCGGAGATCCAGACGACGAGGTCGGACCTCCAAGCGGAGATCCAGACGACGAGGTCGGACCTCCAAGCGGAAATCCAGACGACGAGGTCGGACCTTCAAGCGGAAATCCGGGCGACGAGGTCGGACCTCCAAGCAGAGATCCAGACGACGAAATCGGACCTTCAAGCGGAAATCCAGACGACGAGGTCGGACCTCCAAGCGGAAATCCAGACGACGAGGTCGGACCTCCAAGCAGAGATCCAGGATCTACGTTCCGATTTTCGGGATCAAAAGACCGAGCTGCGCATCGTGAAATGGATGGTCGGGGTCGTCATTGCGTGGCTCATGGCCGTCCGCTTATTGCCGTTCGTTATCCGCTTGCCTTAGTGCGCCCGATGAAGGAACGCCGTGCCGACGAGCCTCACCGCCCGACCCCCCGCCGGATTGACCCTCGGCAAGGGAAGTTGCCGTTTGCCCCGGAATTGGGCGCGGCGCCCGATTACAGCAGCACTCTCGCCAGCCGCTTGCGATAGTCCGAGACGATCTCCGGACGGTCTGCCGCCAGCTCGAGCGTTGACAGGAACGTACGGCGGGCGGCTTCTCCCTGCTCCTTCCGGTCTTTCCTGATCACCTCGAGCAGCTCGTCGAGCGCAGCCTCGAGCTTACGGTCCGCGATGTAGCGCTGGGCGAGTTCCATGCGCGCCGAGAGGTCGGCGGGATTGGCCGCCACGCGGGCACGGAGCGATTCCAAGTCGGGCAGCGCAGCGCTGCTGCGCAAGCTGGTGAGACGCAGATCCAGGGCGCGCCAGCGCGCCTCGGCCTGTGTGCCGGCGCTGGAGGAGGACAGGACGCGCCGGGCTTCAGCGAGCTGCAGCTCATCGGGCGGTGTGGGGAGTCTGTTCAGCAGGACGTCGGCGAGATCGAGCTTTGCCGCATCGTTCTGTGCCTCCAACGTGATGGCCGCCCGCAGGGCGGCCAGAGCGCCGGCCAAGTCGCCTTCGTCGATCAGCTTCATCGCCTTGCGCCGCTCGGTCTCGCCGGGTCCGGGCAGCAGCCGGTCGAGGAATTGCCGTACCTGACTTTCGGGCAGGGCACCGACGAAACCGTCCACCGGCGCTCCATCGACGAAGGCCAATACGTAGGGGATGCTGCGCACCATGAACTGCTGCGAGAGCTCGGGGTTCTCGTCGGAATTGACCTTGACCAGCTTGAAGCGCCCGCCATAGCTTTGCTCCACCCGCTCGAGGATGGGTCCCAGAGCCCGGCACGGGCCGCACCACTCGGCCCAGAAATCCACCAGCACCGGCTTCTGCCGGGACGCTTCGGTGACTTCACGCTCAAAAGTGGACAGGTTCGCTTCGATCATGTCCTAAGTGCTCCGCAGCCCAGTATCCCCATCTTGGGGGTGCCGGCCCCAGTGTTCAACGGGTGCCGGGAGGGGGGCGGCGTGCGGAGTATACTTACTAAGGGACCCATGTCGCGAGGATGCGCTTGTTCGCGGCATCGATTCCATCGCACGGGTGTGTCGTTGCAAGCGTCGCGCTCCGCTTTCCGGGCGCGCGCGGGGTGTTGCCTGATGCTCAACAGTGCTCTCGGATTGACGATTGGCGATTTGTACCGGCGCGAGGGACTGGAGCGTCTCGATCGGGCGTTTCTCGATTTTCTGGGGGCCGCCGACGCCGCCCTGAAGACTCGTCTGGAAGAAGGACGCAACGCGCCGCAGAGTCTCGAGCGCGAGGACGTCTCGGCGCTGATGCTCGCGCTCGCCCCCCATCTCGAGGACTTTCTCGCCGATGTCTTCGACATCCGTGCCGAGGCGCGCGAGCTTGCCGCCCGCCACCATGCGCTTGCACCGCTTTACGCCTGCAAGCGCCTGTTCGTGCAGCGCCGGGCCATGAGGAAGTTCACGCCGGCGGAGGCGGAAAGCTTCGACGGCGAGGCGTTGGAGGAGAGGCTCCTGCCGTCATTGGGGGGAGTGTTCGATGAGCTGGCGTTCGCCGATTCGGTCGCCCGCTGGGAAGAGGCGCCCGAGGCGCATCGCGAGGCGCTTGATCTGGCGTTGCGCTATGCCGCCTGGGCGGCGTTGAGCGCGGCGGGCAAGCGGCGACATCACACGGGCGTGCTGTTCAAGGCGCCCGGGAAACTCGACGCGCAGCACCTCGTGCCGCTCGCCGTGGAGCAGACGGTCGGGACGCGCATTTACCGGGCGCCGTCCGCGCACCAGAGGCGGCGCGATGGATTTGCGTTGACCGACGGGGGCGCAGATCTGAAGGGCGCCCTCGATGAGGCGCACTACTGCATCTGGTGCCACAACCAGGGCAAGGATTCGTGCTCCCGTGGCCTTGCCGACAAGGCCGCCAAGGAGGTCTCCGGACCGCCGGTGTTCCGTCGTGACGCCTTCGGCGTGGCGCTCACCGGCTGTCCGCTCGAGGAGCGCATTTCCGAGTTCCAGCAGCTGAAGGCTCAGGGCCTGCCTCTGGCGGCGCTTGCAGTCATCGCGGTGGACAACCCGATGGCGGCGGCGACCGGGCACCGCATCTGCAACGACTGCATGCGCAGCTGCATCTACCAGAGGCAGCAGCCCGTCGACATCCCGCAGTGCGAGACTCGTACCCTGCGCGATGTGCTCGCTCTGCCCTACGGGTTCGAGATCTACAGCCTGCTGACACGTTGGAACCCCATGGATCTGCGCCGGCCGTACCCTAAGGCGCCTACGGGGCGGCGGGTGCTGGTGGTGGGCATGGGGCCGGCGGGGTTCACGCTGGCGCATCACCTGCTCAATGACGGGCACACCGTGGTCGGCATCGATGGCCTGAAGATCGAGCCGCTGCCGGCCGCGCTGTGCGGTCTCGACAGCGCCGGGATTCGGGGGGAATTCCATCCTGTGCGCGATGCGCGGGAGCTCGAGGAGGGACTCGAGGGCAGGGTGATGGCAGGCTTCGGCGGCGTGGCCGAATATGGCATCACCGTCCGTTGGGACAAGAACTTCCTCAAGCTGATCCGGCTGATGCTCGAGCGGCGGCGAGAGTTTGCGCTGTTCGGCGGCGTGCGCTTCGGCGGAACGATCACACCGGAGGATGCCTTCTCCCTGGGCTTCGATCACGTGGCCCTCGCGGTCGGCGCGGGTCGTCCCACGATGCTCGACCTGCCGAACGGGCTGGCACGCGGGGTGCGCACCGCCTCGGACTTCCTCATGGCACTGCAGCTGACAGGGGCCGCCAAGCACGACTCGATCGCCAACCTCGAGATCCGCCTTCCGGTGGTGGTGATCGGCGGCGGTCTGACGGCGATCGATGCGGCGACCGAGGCGCTCGCCTACTACCCGGTGCAGGTGGAGAAATTCCTTGAGCGCTACGAGATCTTGGTTGCCGAGCGCGGCGCGGCCCCCGTGCGCGCAGCGTGGAATGCCGAGGAACTCGAGACCGCGGAGACGTTTCTTTCACACGCCCGAGCGATCCGAGCCGAACGGCAGGCGGCCTCGCGCGAGCGCCGGGAGGTGCGCGTGCGCGAGCTGCTCGAGCAATGGGGAGGCGTGACCATCGCGTACCGCAAGCGTCTCCTCGACAGCCCGGCCTACACCGTGAACCATGAGGAGGTGGCCAAAGCACTGGAGGAGGGGGTGTGTTTTGCCGAGGCTCTCGATCCGCGCGCGGTGGAAGTCGATGCCCACGGTCATGCCAGCGCATTGCGCCTGGCCGTGATGCAGCGGGATGAGGCGGGCGCATGGAGTGCATGCGGCGAGCGGGTGTTGCCCGCGGCCACGATCCTCGTCGCAGCAGGCACCCAGCCGAACACCGTGTTCGCGCGCGAGGAGGAGGAGGCAGCCCTGCCGATCGTGCACCGCTACTTCCGGCCCTGCGACGAGGAGGGCGAGCCGGTCAGCGCCGAGCGCGCCAATCCCAAGCCGGCCCGGCCGCACGTGCTGCTGCAACGGCGGACAGACGGGCGTTTCATGAGCTACTTCGGCGACGTCCACCCGTCCTACTTCGGCAGCGTCGTCAAGGCGATGGCGAGCGCCAAACAGGGCTACCCGACGCTGAGCCGCGTGCTCGAGCGCGCGCAGCCTGCCTCGAGGCTCGAGGACGCGGTCTTCCTTGGGCGGTTGCACGAGGGGCTGCGTGCCCGGGTCGAGGCGGTTTACCGCCTGGCGCCCAGCATCGTCGAGGTGGTGGTGCGTGCGCCATTCGCTGCGCGCCGCTTTCGCCCCGGGCAGTTCTATCGCCTGCAGAACTTCGAAGCCTTCGCGCCGCGCACCGGGGATACCACCCTTGCCATGGAGGGCCTGGCGCTCACCGGCGCCTCGGTCGAGCCTGAGCGGGGCCTCATCTCGACCATCGCGCTCGAGATGGGCGGCTCCTCCGACCTGTGCGCCTCTCTCTGCGCGGGCGAGCCGGTCGTACTCATGGGACCAACAGGCTCGCCCACCGACATCCCCGCGGGAGTCACCGTAGCGTTGCTCGGCGGCGGGCTCGGCAACGCGGTGCTGTTCTCGATCGGTGCCGCGTTGCGCGCTGCGGGCTCGCGGGTGCTGTATTTCGCAGCCTACCGCACGCCCGCCGACCGCTACAAGGTGAGTCAGATAGAGAAGGCCGCTGATGTGGTGGTGTGGTGCTGCGAGCAGCCCCCGGGGTTCGAGGCCCGCAGGGAGCAGGATCGCAGTTTCGTCGGCAACGTCATCGACGCTGTGACGGCGTATGCCTCCGGCGCGCTCGGTCCGGCCGCAATCGGTCTCGGAGACGTCGATCGCATCATCGCGATCGGCTCCCAGCGCATGATGGCGGCCGTGGCCCGGGCGCGCTCGCAGCAGCTGCGCCCCTACCTCAAGCCCCATCACGCGGCGATCGGCTCGATCAACTCGCCGATGCAGTGCATGATGAAGGAGATCTGCGGCAGCTGCCTGCAGCCGCTCAGCGACCCGGCCACCGGCCAGACGGTCTACGTTTTCTCCTGCTTCAACCAGGATCTGCCGCTCGACCGGGTCGACTTCGACTCGCTCGATGCGCGCCTCAGGCTGAACTCGACCCTCGAGAAGCTCACCCGACAGTGGATCGACCGCTGCCTGCGCCAACTCGGCGCGCGCCCAACGGCAGGCTCGGGCCGGGGTATCGCTGAGAGAATCGCGGATGACGCCGGTTAGAGGGTGCGTGTGTCGCGGGTCGGAAGCTGCACGGCGATGCGACCCTCGCCGGGCAGAAAGCGCGCATCACCGCCGTGGCTGCGCGCCACCTGACGCACGATGGCCAGTCCCAGCCCGGAGCCCGGGGTCTGGGGGTTCAGCCGGTGGAAGCGCTCGAAGATGGACTCTTCCTGGCCGGCCGGCACACCCGGGCCCTCGTCGCCAACCTCGATCGTGATCGCCCCGGAGCCGGATGCCGGAGAAAGGATTCGCGCGGTCACGGCGCCCTTGCCGTGCACGAGTGCGTTGTCGAGCAGATTGCGGACCATGTCGCGAAGGTCTTCCTCCCGGCCGCGCAGCGGAACAATGTCCGGCACGTCGACCCGCAGCAGCCGTCCCTGAGCTTCCATCAGAGGCAGCACCTGCGCCGCCGCCTCACGGACCAGCCGTGACAGGTTGACGGTCGGCAGCTCGGCGCTCTGGCGCTCGTGCGACAGAGACTCCTTGCGGGCGAGGTCTATGAGCTGATCGACGAGGCGGCCCATCTGGGCGAGCTCGCGCTCGACGGCTGGCCAGTCGGTCGTGCCGGTGAGGCGCGCACGCTGCAGCCGCAGGTTGAGCACCGCGAGCGGAGTGCGCAGCTCATGAGCCGCATCGGCCGTGAGGCGCCGCTCGACGGCATAGGCGCGCGATAGCCGCTCGAGCGCACCGTTGACGGCTTCGACCAGAGGTTGGATCTCCCGCGGCAAGCCGCCCGAGGAGATGCGCAGGTCCGGCCGGCGCGGACCGACGCGAGCCGCCTCACTCGAGGCGCGCTCGATGGGGCGCAGGCTCCAGCCGATGATGAGCCAGATCAGGGCGAGGGCGAGCACGGCAAAGATGATGAGCACCGAGATATGCTCCGAGTCCTCCTCGAACAGGCTGTCGACCAGCGTGGCGCGGCTCATGTCGCGCCGGGCCACGACCACGGTGTTACCGCCCGGGGCGCGGGCCGCGACGATCGGCCGTTTGTCGGCTCCCACTCCGATGAACTCCACCGGGCCGACCGCACCGCGCGCATCCACCGGAATGTAAGGCAGGGGACGTGAAAGGTTGGCCGACCAGGCGCGCGGCCGGTGATCGGGTCCGAAGACGGTGAACGTGAATTGCCGCGAAGGATCGGCGTAGACCTGCCGCCAGTCGGCGTGCAGGCGCACATGGAGGGCGCCGCCGGGAGCCGGGCGCAGGGCCTCGATGAGCTCACGCGCCTGGTTCTGCAGTGTCCGCGCGTGCAAGCCCTCGAGGACGTCGTGTACCTCGAAGCGGTACTCGGCGAAGGAGGCGGCGAGCCCGAGGGTGAATAGCGCGAACATCACCCCGAGCAGGCGCAGCCGCAGGCTGTGCGGGCGGCTCATGCGCCCTCGGTCTGCACCAGACGATAGCCGATGCCCCACTTGGTCTCGATGGCGAGCCGCGCCTCGGCGCCGGCGAGCTTGCGCCGCAGGCGCGAGACCGCCGCCTCGAGCGCGTTGGCGCTGCCGGCATCCTCGAGCGCGTACAAGCGGTCCTCGAGCCGATCCTTGGTGATCACCTGCCCGGGAACGCGCATCAACTCTTCGAGCAATGCCGCTTCGCGGCGGGTCAGATCGAGCGGCTTGCCGGACGCCGAAGCCTGCCGTGTGACGGTGTCGAACATGATGCCCCCGAGCGAGTAGCTGGTCTCGCGCCGGCTGCCGGCGCGGCGCAGCACGGCGCGCAGGCGCGCCTCGAGCTCCAGCAGGTTGAAGGGCTTGACGATGTAGTCGTCGGCGCCGGAGTTCAGGCCCCGCAGCCGGTCCTCGATGCTGTCACGCGCCGTCACGATGATGGCGGGGAGCTCGGAGTGCAGCTCGCGCAGGGACTCGAGCAGCTGCATCCCGTCGGTATCGGGCAGCCCCAGGTCGAGCACGACCGCATCCATCCGGGCGACGCGGGCGGCCGAAAGCGCCTGCTCGGCGCGGCCGACCGCGTCGACGGCAAAGCCGCGCTCACGAAGGTGATCGGCGATCATCTCGCGGATCGCCTGGTGGTCTTCGACCAGCAACACTCTCATCGATAAGTCCGACGTCGTCGCCTTTTCGCGCAAGCTTGATATTATTCCCCTTCCGTGACGAGCCGTTGACCGGGAATGCGCCGGTGGCCATGAGGCTGTCCCTGCGCCGCGCAAGCCCGGGATATCCGGCCCGACCCTGTCTGATCGCGGCTTGCCCGTGTGCGGGCACTGTGACGCTCGTCAGGACTTGGTCAGCACTGCGTGCCAGGATGACGGCGCCTCCTCCGGGGTCGCCGGCGCCCGCTGGGTGGTTTCACTCGCTCATGAGGAGAGACAGGCTACTGATGTCTCGGATTGGAGATTGCGGCCCGACAGCGGCCCGATGGTTTGGCACCGGTCCGCGCCGGGCGCGGGGGGCGCGCGGCGCCCGCAGAGCCGTGGCAAGAGTGGCCGGATGGGCCGCCGCGGCGCTGCTCGGCGGCTGCGCGACCTATCACGCGCTGCCGCTCGCGCGCGCACCGAATCTGTCCCCACGGCTCTCGGGGTTGCGCACCGAGGTGCCGGCGCTTCGGGCAGGCGCCGCGGCGAGGCGAGTCGACCTTGACGCGCCCCTGTCCATCGGTGACATCGGGATGCTTGCGGTGCTCAATGATCCGGCGCTGCGC
This sequence comes from Pseudomonadota bacterium, assembly GCA_021850555.1. The sequence continues at coordinate 19,562 of JAJZLX010000488.1, forward strand.
TCCGAGCGCGGCTACCTGGGCCTCGCCCAGGCCAGCCTGCTGCAGGCATCCCTCCTGCCGAACCCCCTCGCCAGTGTCACCTTCGAGCCCTTGCTGTCGCACGGGGTCTCACCCTCCTGGTCTGCCTCCCTCACGGAGGACGTGGGAGCCATCCTGACGTATCACACTCGCGTGAAGTCGGCCCGCTTTGCGCTGGGGCAGGTGAACGCCGATCTGCTCTGGCGGGAGTGGCAGGTGGCGCAGCAGGGGCGGGTGCTGGCGCTTGATCTTTACTGGAACGGCCGCTCGGTCGTGCTCGCCCGCCGCGAGGTCAAGCTCCTGGATCAAGAGGTGCGCGCGGTCCGCTCGGCCACCGAGGCCCGCGTTCTGGGCCTCGCTGCGCTCGCGCCGCTGCTCGCCGCCCAGGCCTCGGCGGAACAATTCCTGGCCACGGCCGCCCTCACGCAGCAGCAGGGCTGGCAGCAACTCGATGCGTTGCTCGGGCTGACTCCGGGGGTGCGCTTTGCCATCGCCGCGCCCGTGCTGGCGCCGATGCCCTCATCACTCGAGCCCCTGATCGCCCGCCTGCCCGAGCGCCGTCCCGACCTGGTGGCGCTCAGATTGGGCTATCGCTCGGCGGATGAGAACGTGCGCACGGCGATCATTGGCCAGTTCCCCGCCCTGGTGCTCGGCGGTCAGTGGGACCAGGACAACACCAACACGCGCAACGCCGGTCCCACCGCCGCTTTCGGCCTGCCGATCTTTGACCGCAACCAGGGTCAGATCGCCGCGGCACGCGCAACGCGCCGGCTGCTGCACGAGCAGTATCAGTCGCGGCTCGATCAGGCGGCGGGTGCGGCGCAGGGCCTGATGGCGCGGATCGGCCGGCTCACCCGCGATGTCAGCCGTGCGCGCCGCGAGGCGCGCACGGCCGAATCGTTCTCGAGAGCGGCCAGAAGGGCCTATTCCGAGGATAATCTGGATTCGCGCTCCCTCGTCGACTACGAGACCACCGCGCTGCGGCGCCGGATCGAGGCGAATACGCTCGAACTGTCCCTCGGCGAGGCGCGCATCGCACTCACGGTCGATCTGGGGCTCGGCCTGCCGCGAGCCCGCATTGCCCCGCCCGCACATCCGAGGACAACTGCAGAATGAGCCGAGCCACCGCCTGCGCCGCCTGTCTCGCGATCAGCCTCACCGCGCTGTTGGCGCCGACGTACGCCAAGAGCGCACCGACGCCGAGCGTGTTGGTCACCCTGACGCCGGTCAAGAAGGGCACCCTTCCGCACGAGGTGATCGGCTACGGCACCGTGGGCCCGAGCAGCGCGGGCCGCAAGACCGTCATGGCGCCGGTATCGGCGGTGGTCGGTGATGTGTACGTGCGCCTCGGCGAGGCGGTGTCCCGGGGCGCGCCGCTCGTGCGTCTGGTGCCGAGCCCGCAGACGGCCGCCTCCTACGCGCAGGCGCAGTCCGCTCTGCTCCTCGCCCGCCACCTGGTGGCGAGCACCCGCAAGCTCGTTGCCGAGCATCTGGCGACCGCACAACAGCTGGCCAACGCCGAGAAGTCGCTGACCGATGCGCGCTCGCAGCTTCGGGCCTTTCAGTCGCTCGGGGCTTCCGGCTCGAACATCGTGCGCGCTCCCTTCCCGGCGATCGTGACCGCCCTTACGGCGAGCCCCGGTGCGATCGTCGTGCCGGGAACGCCGCTGCTCGATCTGGCCGAGCCGCGCGCGCTGGTGCTCACCGTCGGGGTGGTGCCGGTTCAGGCGGGGGAAATCAACGCCGAGGATCCGGCCCGCGTGACCTTGATCGGCGGACGTCAATCCGTGACCGGACGGGTGCTGCTGCGCGGGGAGGTGGCTCAGTCAGGCTCCGGCCTGGTGCCGATCGAGATCGCGCTGCCGCCGGGGAAATTCCTGCCGGGTGAGATGGCCGAGGCGGCCATCACGACACGCGAGGTCCGAGGGTACGTGGTGCCGCACGAGGCGATTCTGGTCAACAGCAGCGGCGCCACGTATGTCGTTCAAGCCGTCAATCGCATTGCGCGCAAAGTGCTCGTGCGCATCCTGGATTCGCACGGTGATCAGAACGTCATCTCCGGCGCGCTCGATACACGTGCGCCCCTTGTGCTGACCGGCAATCACCAGCTCAGCGACGGCATGCGCATCCGGCTCGCCGATCCGGGCCCGCACGGAGCGAAGAGGTGACCTTTACCGACTGGGTCGAGCGTCACCGTCGCTCGCTTCTGACGGTTGCGTTCGCCCTCGCTCTCGCGGGTGTCTTTGCGGCGATCACCCTTCCGGTGGGACTGTTCCCGGTCACGAGTTTCCCGCGCATCCGCATCGAGGTGAGCACCGGCGCCATGCCGCCGAAGCAGATGCTGATCGATGTGACCGAGCCGCTCGAGCGCGTGGCGCGAGCGGTCCCGGGCGCGAAGGATGTCAGCTCGACCACCTCGCGGGGATCGGCGCAGATCTACGTCGACTTCCCCTGGGGCTACGACATGAAGGAGGCGCTGCTCGCGGTCGACGCGGCCTTCGCCCAGGAGCTGCCGGCGCTGCCGAAGGGCACGTCCTACATCATCATCCAGATGAGCCCGGACATCCTGATGCCGTTCGTGTCCTACTCGCTCACCTCGAGCAAGGTCTCGTATGCGGCGCTTCGGCGTCTCGCCAAGTACCAGATCGTGCCGCTGCTCACCGGTATCCCGGGCGTGCGCCGCGTGGGCGTGCTCGGCGGGAATACTCCGGAGGTCGAGGTCTCGGTCAACCCGCGCGAGCTTCAGGCCTACGGCCTGACCCTCGCGCAGGTCTCCCAGGCCCTGGCGCAGTCGAACATCATCCGCGCGGTCGGCCGGTTGCAGGACAACGACCTGCTGTACCTCGCGATCAGCAACAACGCCTTCACTTCGATCAATTCGGTCCGCAGGGTCGCGCTGCGCGCGGGCCGGGCCGGCATCGTGCGCCTCGGCGACATCGCCAGGATCACCATGGGATCAGTGCCGAGGTGGCTGATAGTCGATGACAACGGCCACCCGGGTGTCAATATCAACGTCTATCAGCAAAGCTCCGCCGATTCCCTGAAGCTCGCCGATGAGGTCAGGCAGAAGCTGGCGGTCTTCATGAAGACCGAGCCGCGCTCCATTCACCTCGACAAGTGGTATGACCAGACCCAGCTCGTGCGCTCCTCGGTCGCGGCGCTCGAGGAGGCGATCCTGATCGGCCTGGTGTTCGCCGGGATGGTGCTGCTCGCGTTCCTTCGCAACTGGCGGGTGACGCTGGTGGCGATGATCGTGGTGCCGCTGTCGGTGCTGATCACGGTGCTGCTGCTCTCGCTCCTCGGCATGACCTTCAATATCATGACGCTTGGCGGCATCGCCGCGGCGATCGGCCTGCTGATCGATGACGTGATCGTGATGGTCGAGCACATCGCCCGCCGCGCGGGCCTGCCCCACATCGTCAACCCGCATGCGACGGTGCTCGAGGCGGCCAAGGAGTTCTTCGGTCCGCTGCTCGGCTCGAGCCTGGCGACCACCATCATCTTCATCCCGCTCGCGTTCCTCTCGGGCGTCACCGGAGCGTTCTTCAAGTTCCTCTCCCTCACGGTGGCCTCGGCACTCATCATTTCCCTCCTGCTGACGGCTTTCACCGTGCCGCTGCTCGCCCGCAGCCTCATCGACTTCAAGACCTTCAAGGACCCCGCGCACGGCCGGGAGACCTGGCTCGTGCGCGCCCACGGGCGGGTCCTGGGGAGGCTGTTCGAGCGGCCGCTGTGGCTGGTGCCGGGAATCGCAGTGCTGCTGCTCGTCGGCATCGTGGCCTACACCCACGTCGGCACCGGCTTCCTGCCGAGAATGGACGAGGGCGGCTTCGTGCTCAATTATCATACGAAACCCGGCACCTCTCTCATCGAGTCGAACCGGGAGCTGCTCGAGATCGAGGCGATCCTGAAAAAGGATCCCTATGTCGTCAGCTTCTCGCGGCGCACCGGCGCCGGGCTGGGTGGCGATCTCAACGCGACCTACGAGGGGGACTTCTTCGTGAGGCTCGTCTCCCCGTCGGAGCGTCCGGATATCTGGGCTGTGATGGATGAGATCTCGCGCAAGATCGCCGCGCAGGTGCCCGGAGTCCACTTCGATACCGCGCAGCTGATGAGCGACATGATCGGCGATCTGGTCGGGCGCCCGCAGCCCGTGGTGGTCACTCTCACCGCCGAGAACCCTGCGGTGCTGCCCGCGGTCGCAAAACGGGTGGCCGCCGTGATCGCCAAGGCGCCGGACATCCAGCCCACCTCGGTCAACAGCGGGGTGAGACCGGCGGGCGACGCTCTCGAGATCCACATGAACCGCGCGGCGGCGGCGATGGAGGGCGTGACGGCACAGGAGGTGGCGAGCCAGCTGCATCATTACCTTTATGGCTCGGTCGTGACCCGCTATCTCGGCGCGGTCCGTCCCGTCGGCGTGCGGCTCTGGCTCGACCCGCCGCAGAAGAAGATCTATCGCGATGAGCTCGGCAATCTTCCGATCCGTTCCCCCACCGGGCGCATCATGCGTCTTTCCACCGTGGCCCGGGTGCGGTTCGTTGCCGGGCAGCCCGAGCTCACCCGCAACAACCTCGCGCAGATCGTGCCCGTGACCGCGCGGATCAGCGGCGGACACAGCCTCGGCGCGGCGATCACGGAGGTGCAAAGAGTGCTTGCGCGGCCGGGGCTGATTCCAAGAGGGGTCTATTACAGCCTCGGCGGACAGTACAAGCAGGAGCAGGCCGCGGTGCATGGCATGATCAAGGTGTTTGCCGCGGCGCTCGTCGCGGAATTCATCCTGCTCCTGTTCCTGTACGAGCGCTTCTCGCTGCCCATCATCGTCATCGCGAGCTCGGTGTTCTCGACGGGCGCGGTGTTCGTCGGCCTGTGGCTGACAGGCGTGGAGCTCAACATCACGGCCATGATGGGCATGGTCATGATCGTCGGTATCTCAACCGAGATGGCGATCTTCCTCATCTCCGAGTACCAGGAGCTCGAGAAGACGATGCCGCCGCGGGAGGCGATCCACCAGGCCGCCCGCAACCGGCTGCGCCCGATCACCATGAGCACGCTCGCCATGATCCTGGCGCTCCTGCCGCTCGGGGCCGCGGTCAGCGGCTCCGGCGACCAGATGCTGCAGCCGCTCGCCATTGCGATCATCGCCGGCGCGCTGCTCGAGCTGCCGCTGGTGCTGCTCGCCATGCCGGTGATCATCGGGCTCACCGCGCGGGGCTCGATCCCGATCGCGCACGAGTGATCGTCCGGCGTGTCCGGAAGGGCCTGCGCTAGGCGCTCCAGAGCTCATTCGTCTCACGGGCGAGACCGTCGGCCTCGAGCTTCAGCAGGTGCGCGAGCAGGGATCGCTCGGCAAGCGCATGACGCTGCGCGGGCACGTCGTCGTAGACTTTTGCGACCAGGGAGGAGAGGTCGGTCGGTGTTGAGTCCCTGAGCGTCGCGAGCACCTTGGATTCGCGCCGCAGGCGGTGGCGGATGAGGGTGCGCACGGCCTCGCGGGGCTGGGGCATCAGGGTGCCGTGCCCGGGCGCGAGGCATTGCAGGTCTTCGCCGAGCAGGCGCTCGAGGGAGGCGAGGTAGGCGCCCATGTCGCCGTCGGGCGGATCGATGAGCACCGTGGAGCCCTGGATCACGTGATCGCCCGTGAACAGCAGCCGCTCTTCCTCGAGCAGGTAACAAAGGTGATTGGAGGCGTGTCCCGGGGTGTGGATCACGCGCAGTGTCATATCCTCCGCCAGCCCCAGGCGATCGCCGTCGTCGGGCTGGCGAGCGGGTTGGAAGGAGCCGTCCTGCCCATGCGTCCGGGCGCTCGTGCGCCCGATCAGCTCAGCGCCCGTGGCCGCTTGCAGCGCCAGTGCGCCAGGGGAATGATCCGGGTGGGTATGCGTGACGAGGATGCGCTCGATGCGGCCCGGTGCGGCGGCGAGCATTGCCCGCAAGTGCCGCTCGCCGCCCGGCCCGGGGTCGATGATGGTCCAGCGCCTGCCTGCACCGAGCAGATACGTATTGGTTCCAGGGCCCGTCATCACGCCGGGGTTGGCGCAGGTGAGCCGCCAGACCTTTTCCGACAGACGCACCGGCTCTTCGGGCCGGATCGGGACGTTTTCCGCAGACTCGCTCATCACTTTGGGAAGCTCCGCTTCGCGGGCGTGGGCGGCGCCGGCCGCCTCAGCCCGGCAGAGCCGGATAGTCGGTGTAGCCTGCCGGCCCGCCGCCGTAGAACAGCTCCGGCCGCGGATCGTTGAGCGGCGCGCCGCACCTGAAGCGCTCGACCAGATCCGGATTGGCGATGAAGAGCTTGCCGAAGGCGACCGCGTCCGCCTCGCCTCGGTCGATCAGACACTGGGCGCTCGACGGCGTCAGTTTCTCGTTGGCGATGAACACCCCGCCGAAGGCGGCCTTGAGCTGCGGGCCGATCCGCCCGCCTTCCGGGTGCTCGCGCGCGAAAAGGAACGCGATCCTGCGGCGGGCGAGTTCCCGCGCCACATAGCCGAAGGTCGCCTCGCGATCGGAGTCCCCCATGGAATGCGAGTCGCCCCGCGGCGCGAGGTGCACTCCGACCCGTCCGGGCCCCCAGATGCCGATCGCCGCGTCGGTCGCCTCGAGCAGCAGCCGGGCACGGTTCTCCACGGACCCACCGTAATCGTCATCCCGGCGGTTGGCGCGGTCCTGCAGGAACTGGTCGAGCAGGTAACCGTTGGCGCCGTGCAGCTCGACCCCGTCGAAGCCGGCGCGCTCGGCGTTCTCGGCCCCCCGCGCGAAGGCGGCGATGATCCCCGGGATCTCCTCGCGCTCGAGTGCGCGCGGGACGACATACGGCGTTCTGGGCCTGATCAGATTCACATGGCCTTCGGGCGCAATGGCGCTCGGGGCGACGGGCAGCGCGCCCTCGAGGAACAGGGGGTGAGACACCCTGCCGACGTGCCACAGCTGCAGGAAGATCCGCCCGCCCCCCTCGTGGACCGCCTCTGTCACCTGGCGCCACCCGGCCACCTGCTCCTGCGACCAGATGCCCGGTGTGTCGGCATAACCCACGCCCATCGGGGTCACCACGGTGGCCTCCGAGATGATGAGGCCCGCCGAGGCTCTCTGGCGGTAGTACTGCGCCATCAAGTCGTTGGGCACGCGCCGGCCGCCGGCACGTGAGCGCGTCAGCGGCGCCATGACGATGCGGTTGGGGAGCTTGAGCTCGCCCACGGCGAGCGGATCGAACAGGGACGGCATGGTGGTTTGGGGAAGCTCCAGCGTGGAATTCCCGTATTGAACCACGGGGGGTCAGGCGCCGCAAAATTCCTCGTGAAGCACGCCGAGTACACGCGTAACGAGGCCCGGAGTCAGAGAGTAGTACACCGTTTGGGATTGTCGATCCGTGCGCACGACCCCGGCTTTTCGCAGCACCGCGAGGTGCTGCGAAAGCGCCGATTGGCTGAGCGGCACACGCTCGTTGAGTTGTCCCACCGAGAGAGGTCCCGGCACCAGATGACACAGGATCATCAAGCGCTGCTCGTTGGCGAGCGCCCGCAGGACACCGGCCGCCTGGACGCAGTGCGGCTGCATCTCCTGGGCGGCTCGCTCGAGCGCGGCCGCAGGGGGCGCATCGCGTCGGCGGCTCATGGACGTGGCGGACTCGCGGTGGCTGGTCACATCCGAAGTTTAATCCATGCGTCACTAATTTACCACTTGCTAATTTAGATCTCGCTAATATACTGCGCCGCAAGCCGGACGGCACATTCGCTCCGGCGCCGCACGGGAGGCCGCATATGTCAATCGATCGCGTCGTGTTCGCTTTCGCCGGGACCATGGTGCTCGCGGGCACCTTGCTCGGCTGGATCGCCAGTCCCTGGTGGCTGCTGCTGCCGGTCTTCGTGGGCGCAAACATGCTGCAGGCCGCTTTCACCGGCTGGTGTCCGCTCGCGATGATGCTGAAACGCCTGGGGGTCAAGCCGGGCGCGGCGTTCTGAGCCGGGCCGCGCAAAGCAGGCGACACATGGGTCAGGTCAGAATCAGGCTGGCCGCCGCACTGGCGGCCGGGGTGCTCGCAGGATGTGGTGCGAGGCATGCGGCGCCGCCCCCCCGGGGCGGGACGCCGTTGGCGTCGGTTCTCGTCGAGCCCGAGCAGGTTCCGGCGGAACGCCTCTTCGACGGCGTGGTTCAGGCCGTCAACCGGGCCACGATGGTCGCACAGACCTCCGGTCGGGTCGCGGCGGTCTATCGCGACGTCGGCGATGTCGTGCCCGCCGGCGCGTTGCTCTTGCGCTTGCGCGCGACCATGCAGCGGGCGGATTTGCTCAAGGCGCGGGCCGCCCTGCGCGCGGCTCGCGCCCGGGCCAGGGAGGCACAAACCCGTTACCGACGCATTCTCGACATGTATGACCAACGGGTCGTGCCCAAGGCGGACTTCGATCGGGTGAGGGCCGATCGGGACACCGCGGTGGCCCAGATGAATGCGGCCCGCGCGATGCTCGAGAGCGCCACCGAGGGTGTCGCCTATACCGAGATCCGCGCCCCCTACGCGGGCGTCGTGATCCAACGTCTGGTTCAGGTGGGCGAGGCGGTGGCGCCGGGCACGCCCCTGGTGAAGGTCGCGTCGCTGAAGGATCTGCGAGTCGTCGTGAGCGTTCCCCAGTCGCTCGCCGGGACGGTGCGCCGGGCCGGCAAGGGAATGGTGTACGTCGACGGCTCACCCGTCGCGGCGCAGCGGGTGACGGTGTTTCCGGCGGCGTCCGCCCTGTCGAATACCTTCCGTGTCCGACTGGCGCTGCCTGCCGGCACGCGCGGGCTGTATCCCGGGATGGTCGTGCGGGCGGCGTTCGTGACCGGCGTACGCCCGCAGCTGCTGGTGCCCTGCGGGGCCGTCGTCAAGCGCAGCGCCGTCACTGCGGTCTACCTCGTTCAGCCGAACGGCAACGTGCTGATGCAGCAGGTGCGCCTCGGCGAGCGTCGCGGCAACCGCATCGAGGTGCTCTCGGGCCTGATGGCGGGCGATCGCGTGGCGCTCGATCCGCTCGTGGCGATGCAACGGCTCGAGCCCTTTCCGGACATGTCGGGAACGGCGCGATGAGCGCCCACTTTGGGCTTGCCCGGGCCGGGAGCCGCGCATGAGCGAGAAGCTCGGCTTCAGCGGGCGCCTGGCGAGTCGCTTCCTGCACAACCAGATCACCCCGCTGCTCGCGATTCTCGCGGTGGGCATGGGCTTGTTCGCGCTGGCCATCACCCCGCGCCAGGAAGACCCCGACATCAACGTCACGTTCGCCAACGTGTTCGTTCCCTTTCCCGGGGCCTCCTCGCGTCAGGTGGAGCGCCAGGTCACCACGCCTCTGGAGCAGGTGCTCGACTCGATCCGCGGTATCAAGCACATCTACTCCGTGTCGCGCCCGGGGCTCGCCGTCCTGACGGTGCAGTACAAGGTCGGCCAGCCGCGCACCACTGCCATCGTGCGCCTGTACAACGCCATCTATTCGCACCGCGACCTGTGGCCGCCCAACTCCGGCATCCTGAGACCGCTCGTGCGGCCGATGGGCATCGATGATGTGCCCTTCATGACGTTGACGCTGTGGACGACCGATCGCAACCGCGGCTCCTACCAGCTCGGCGAGGTGGCGCGCGCCATCGAGACCCAGCTGCAGCGAGTGCCGGGCACGCGCAAGGTCTCCACTATCGGGGCGCCCGAGAGTCTCGTGCGCGTGCGCCTGGATCCGGGAAAACTCGCCGCCTACGGACTTGCGGCGAGCGACATCGAGCGCTCGCTCCAGGCCGCCAACCTGACTTTGCAGGCAGGCTCGCTCGTCGGGGGCGATCGGGTGGTGCCGGTGCAGGCCGGTCAGTTCCTCGCCAGTCGCGAGGAGGTGGCCAACCTCGTGGTGGGCGTGCATGACGGGCGGCCCGTGTATCTCGCCGACATCGCCGATGTGGCCTTTGAGCCCGATGCGCCGCACTCGTACGTGTGGTTCGGCACCGGCCCGGGTGCGGCCCGCCGCAGCCTGCCCGAGGTCAGCTACGCACCCGCAGTCACCATCGCCATCGCCAAGAAGACGGGCACGAACGCCAGCACCATCGCTGATGATGTGCTGCAGCGCCTGCACCAGCTGAGCGGTACGTACATTCCCGCGGGAGTGCACGTCACCGTTACGCGCAACTACGGACACAGCGCCGATGAGAAGGCGATGAAGCTCATCGAGAAGCTCCTCGAAGCCACCCTCTCGGTCGTGCTGCTCGTCTTCCTCACCATGGGCCGGCGCGAGGCGGCGGTCGTGGGCACGGCGGTCGGCGTCACCCTGATGGCGACGCTGTTCGCCTCGTGGGCGTGGGGATTCACCATCAACCGCGTGTCGCTGTTCGCCCTGATCTTCTCAATCGGCATCCTGGTCGACGATGCCATCGTGGTGGTCGAGAACGTCCACCGGCACATGCGTCTCGGTGGCGGCACGCTGAGCGACATCATTCCGGTGGCGGTCGATGAGGTCGGCGGACCGACCATTCTGGCCACCTTCACGGTGATCGCCGCGCTCATGCCCATGGCCTTCGTCGGCGGGATGATGGGGCCCTACATGAGTCCCATTCCGATCAACGCCAGCTCCGGAATGCTGATCTCGCTCGCGGTGGCGCTGATGTTCACCCCCTGGCTGTGCCGCAAGCTCCTCTCCCACAGCCACATCCCTCCCACCGAGCACGCCGCTGAGCCGCCCCTGCTCAGGTTGTTCCAGCGCCTGGTCGGGCCCTTTCTGGCGGGCGCCAAGGGCCGCAAGCGCCGCCGCTGGCTCTTTGGGGCGATCGTGGCGGCGATCCTGGTGGCGATCGGCCTGGTCATCGCCAAGGCGGTGGTGCTGAAGATGCTGCCTTTCGACAACATGTCGGAGTTCGAGGTGGTGGTGGAGATGCCGGTCGGCACCACCGTCGAGACCACCGCCCGTGTGCTCGATGCGCTCGCGCAGGTCATCGCGCGGGTGCCGGAGGTCAGCGACTACCAGGTGTATGCGGGCACGCATGCGCCCGTGAACTTCAACGGGCTGGTGCGCCAGTACTACCTGCGCCGGGGCCCGCGATACGGGGAGATCGCCGTGGAGCTCGTTCCGAAGGACGAGCGCGACCGCCAGAGCCATGCGATCGCCCTCGCCGTGCGCCCGGCGCTTGCCGCCGTCGCCGGCAGGTACGGAGCGTCCCTGCAGGTGGTCGAGGTGCCCCCCGGGCCGCCGGTGCTCGCCCCCATCGTGGCGGAGATCTTCGGTCCGAGCTACGCCATGCAGCGCCGGCTCGCGCTTAAGATCCGCAAGGTGTTCGACACCACGCCCAATATCGTCGATACCTACGACACGGTCGAGGCGCATGCCCGGCGCCTGGTCGTCGATGTCGATCGGCAGAAGGCGGCGCTTCTCGGTGTCTCTCAGGCGCAGATCGCGCGCACGCTCTCGATGGCGCTCTCCGGGTATGACGCAACCTACGTGCACATCGGCCGGGAGCGCCAGTTGATTCCGGTGAGGCTCGAGCTCTCCCCGGCCAACCAGGCGAGGATCGGCAGAGTGCTTGCGCTGCGGGTGCGCGCCTCGGATGGCGCGCTCGTGCCGCTCTCGCAACTCGTGCGCGTGCGCAAGAGCAACTGGGACGGCGCGATCTATCAGAAGGACCTCATGCCGGTGACCTATGTCATGGGGGACATGGCAGGTCCCCTCGACAGTCCTCTTTACGGCATGTTCGACATCTCCGCGCGGCTGCGCCGGCTGAAAGTCGCCGGTCGGACCCTCGAGCAGCGCTTCATCAGCGTGCCGTCCAACCCGAACCGCTTCGCGCTCAAGTGGAGCGGCGAATGGCAGGTCACCTACGAGACCTTCCGCGACATGGGAATCGCCTATGCCGCGGGGCTGGCGCTGATCTACCTGCTGATCGTGGCGCAATTCGGCTCCTACGTGGTGCCGTTCATCATCATGGCGCCGATCCCGCTCACCATCATCGGCGTGATGCCCGGGCACGCGCTGCTCGGCGATCAGTTCACCGCCACCTCGATGATCGGCATGATTGCGCTCGCGGGCATCATCGTGCGCAATTCCATCCTGCTGGTCGATTTCGTCGACGGCGCCGTGCGCGCCGGCTACCCGCTCGAGGATGCGGTGGTGCGGGCCGGGGCGATCCGCGCCAAGCCCATCGTCCTCACCGCGGTGGCCGCGATGCTCGGCGCGGTGTTCATCCTGTCCGACCCGATCTTCACCGGACTCGCGGTCTCGCTCCTGTTCGGCATCTTCGTCTCGACGCTCCTCACGCTCGTCGTGATCCCGATTCTCTATTACGTCTATCTGAAGCGCAAAGAGGCGCGCGCGGTGCGCGCGCCCGAGGCGGCGGCTCATGAGTGACGGGCTCGCCATCCCGACGTTCGACCCGGTCACTTGCCTGCGAGAGCTTCTCTCCTGGGAGTTGTCATGGCAAACATAGTCATCATCGGTGCGGGCCTGGGGGGCGTCCCCTGCGCCTACGAGATGCGCAAGCGTCTCGGCAAGGCGCATCACGTGACGCTCATCGGCTCCTCGTCCTATTTCGAGTTCACCCCTTCCAATCCCTGGGTGGCCGTCGGCTGGCGGGACCGGGCTCAGACTCGAGTGAGCCTGCACGACCCGCTCACCGCCAAGGGTGTCGACTGGATCGACACCCCTGTGGTCTCGATCGACGCCGAGGGCAGGATACTGACGCTCGCCGATCAACGGACCCTGGCCTATGACTATCTGGTGATCACCACGGGGCCGAAGCTCGCCTTTGAGGAGGTGCCGGGCCTGGGCCCCGACGGCCACACCCAGTCGATCTGTACCCAGGAGCACGCGGTGAGGGCCTGGGAGAGATACCAGCAGTTCCTGCAGCAGCCGGGGCCGGTGGTGGTCGGGGCGGCGCAGGGGGCGAGCTGTTTCGGACCGGCGTACGAGTTCGCGATGATCCTCGATGCGGACCTTCGCAAACGCAAGCTTCGCGACCGTGTGCCGATCACCTTCGTCACCAGCGAGCCGTACATCGGGCACATGGGCCTGGGCGGTGTGGGCGACAGCAAGGGGCTGATGGAATCGGAGCTTCGCCAGCGCCACATCAAGTGGATAACCAACGCCAAGGTGGGCGCCGTCCGGGAGGACTCGATGACCGTGATCGAGCACGAGGAGGACGGCAAGCCGAAGAAGGAGCACGAGCTTGGCTTTCGCTTCGCCATGGTGCTGCCGGCGTTCAAGGGCGTCGAGGCGGTGGCCGCGGTCCCGGGGCTGTGCAACCCGCGCGGCTTCGTGCTCATCGACGAGCATCAGCGCTCGAAGAAGTACCCCAACATCTTCTCGGCCGGCGTGTGCGTGGCCATTCCTCCCGTTGAGGCGACCCCGGTGCCGACCGGCGCGCCCAAGACCGGCTACATGATCGAGTCGATGGTGACGGCGATCTGCGAGAACATCGCCGCGGAGCTCACCGGGCGACCGGCGACGGCGCGCGCGACCTGGAATGCGGTGTGCCTCGCCGACTTCGGCAACACCGGTGCGGCGTTCGTGGCATTGCCGCAGATCCCGCCGCGCAACGTCACCTGGACCAAGGTGGGCAAATGGGTGCACCTCGGCAAAGTGGCCTTCGAGAAGTACTTCCTGCACAAGGTGCGTACCGGATCGGTCACCCCGCTGTACGAGAAATACGTGCTCAAGACCCTCGGCATCGGCTCGCTGAAGAGCACGGAAACATGAGAGCGCTGCGCGCACCGCGAATCGCTGTGGCGCTGTTGCTGGCGGCGGCAGGACCCGTCTCCGCCGAGACGCTGAGGCAGGCGTGGCGGCTCGCCATCGCCCGCAACCAGGCACTGGCCGCAGCCCAGGCGGACGTGCAGGGGGCGAGGGACCGGGAGCGTGCGGCGCGCGATGCGCGTTGGCCGAGCGTGAGCGCCACCGCCGGCTACACACACCTCGGTCAGTCGCCGGAACTGGACGTGGTGACGCCGGCGCTCGCGTTCCGCTCGGGGCCGATCTTCAAGAACAACCAGTATGTCAGCGGCA
>JAJZLX010000193.1 GCA_021850555.1 Pseudomonadota bacterium
CCCGGTCACCACCACCTCGACCGGCGTTGGCGGCGACTCGCGAGCTTTCAGTGCGCCGGCGCAGCTCAATGCGAAACAGCCCGCGATCGCGAGGAGCATGTACTCAACCGGTGATACGTTCTCGCCGCCGCCCGATCGGGCCGAGTTCAACGGCCTTCCAGCACAATGCAGCACCAGCGGCTGCTTCGGCGCCGTCATCGCGCTCACCACCCACTGCTTCAACGGGGCAGCCGTCGCTTCCGGATGGCTCATCTGTGCGCGTAATCCGTGATAACCGTCCACGCCTTGTTCCCAGAGCGGCTCACTTGCTTTGATCTCATGGCGGTCTCCTCAAAAGTGGTAGGTCGCGCCAATTTGCACGAAGCGCCCATCGTTGTTATACAGGGACGGGTCGTAGGGGGTCGCCGTCGGAAACTGCAGCCAAAGGGCATCGTATGGAGGTGCACGATCGAGCAGATTGGTGATCGTCCCGTAGATGCTCCAGTGCGCGAACCCCGTGTAGCTCTCGCTCAGGTTGAATTGACTGTACGCTGCGGCTCTGCCGGTCTCGATGGTCATCATGTACGGACCCGTGAACAGGTAGGTCAGTTCGGTGTTGAACCCTTCATATGACCAACCCAGATTCATGTTGCCCTTCCATCGCGGGAAGCTGGCCCCGTAGGGCGTGTTGATGGCGCCATCGTTACCCGCGAAGTCGATTGTGGTTCCGCCGCTGGTCTGCTCGAAGTGCTGCACGTACGCCCAGTTTCCGCCCAACGAGACTTCGCCCATCCGGATCGGCACCGATTTGTAGAAATTCAGCTCCAGGCCATCCGTCATCAACGCATTAAGATTCTCGTAATCCATATTCACGTACGCAATCGTCCCGTTGGGGTTGCGCACGACGATCGACGGGCTGTTGGCATAGATGAGAGACTGCAATGTCGGCGTGCCGACAACCGCATTGATCACGACCTTGTACCAATCAAGTCCCACGGCGCTTCCTCTGCTCGGAGACCATTCGAATCCGATGTTGTAGTTCTTGGTGTGCTCCGCCTTCAGATGCGGGTTGCCTCCGACCAGTTCGACGTAGTTAAGCGCAACGTTCGGCGAGATGGGAGAGAACGGATCCACGGCCGACTGCGTACCGGAAGCATTGGCCTGGGAGGTCTCCGCCAGCGTCGGTGCGCGAAACCCTCGACTGTACGAGGCATAGCTCGTGAACCCCGGCAGCGGCCTGAATCGAAGGGCGAAGCGCGGCGAGAACGCGGAACCGAAGTCGGTGTAATGATCGAAGCGACTCGACTGACTGAAGCTCAGGGTCCGGAGGAGCGGCACGTCGACCTGATAGTAAATTCCCTCCACGTCGCGCCGGCCATTGATGGCCTGCAAATAGACCGGAACCGCCAAGGCATTCGACTGGTTGACATAATCGGTGACATAATCGCTTTCGCGAAGGAACTGCGCCCCCGCCCCGAAGCCCACGCCACCGGCGGGAAGCCTGAACAGATCGGTCGTCGATGCCATGAGGTCGACCGAATCCAGCTTCCTGATCGCCTCGTTGCGGTCGCCCATGTACAGCGCCGCAAGTCCGTTCGGGGTGGCGCTCGGATTGGCGAAATCGAACAGGCCGTTGTTCAGAATATTCGTCAGACCGGAAACGCTCTCCTTGCCGGTCTGGTTGTTGTGGGTTGAGCTCTGGGAGTGGGTGATCGACGCCTTCCAGATCCAGCTGCCGAGCGAGGCGGTCGTGAACGCGCCGTCCAGACCGGCGGCCACGCGATAGAAATTGCTAGTGGTCGTCAGGACCTGCGGCTGGCCGAGAAAAGTATAGGTGAGCGGCACCGGCACTCCGTAGGGATTGTACGGATTGCTGGCCGGCACGATGTTCGAGATCTGCGTCACCCCGCCGGTGATCGGGTTGAATTTGTAGTCGGTCGTTGAATCATTGATGCCGTTGTATCCCTGGTCCGTGATAGTTACGTTGTGACTACCCCAAAGATCCGCCCATGCATTCACGTCCTCGGTCATTTTGAATACACCGTGGACCATGCCCGCAATGCGCTCTTCGTGGGGGTGCAGGGAGAGCCCGTTCGCGGTGTTGACCACGCACGCGGTGCCGGAGCCCGGGCCGTTGAGCACGTTCGCTCCGTTTACCGACGAGCCGCCGGAAGGACAAGGACTTAGGGCGGCTCCGCCGTTGCCGACACCTGCGGGCTCCCAATAGTCGGCCCCGCCCGTTAAAGCCCCGTACGGCTGATTGAGGTAATTCTGCGCACGAGTATTTTGACGGTCCGCCAGCGTATAACCGTTTTGCAGGAAGTAGCTCACGGTGCCCGTGACGTTATAGTGATCCGTGCTGAGATCGCCGATCCCGCCCAAGACGGAGATTTTCCTTGTGGCGAGGCCCCCATGCGTCGCATCGCCATAACTCGCGTCGACGGTCAATCCCTGATAGTCCTTCTTGGTTATGATGTTTACGACGCCGGCAGTCGCGTCGGAGCCGTACTCCGAGACCGCGCCGGTCTTCACGATCTCGATGCGCTGAATGGCATCCAGCGGAATGGTATTGAGATCAACGAACGTGTCGGTGCCGTTGGAGGGGAACCCGTACGGGGCCACGCGCAGGCCATCGACCAGCACCAGAGTGTATTTCTCAGGCAGTCCACGCAGGGCGATGCCGGATCCACCGGTCGCACCGTAGGCGAAATTGTCGCCCCAGCTGTTGGCGGAATTCACCGCGATATTGCGCATGTAGTCCGAAACGGTTACCGCGCCGCTCGCGCGGATTTCCTTCAGGCTCACCACTTGAACCTGGTTGTAGCCCACTCGCGCGGTGGTCTGGATCAACGACCCGGTAACCAATACGGGCTTGAGTACCGTCGTCGGAGTCTGAGCTTCCTGCGCCGGATCCGACTGAGCGTTAGATGCGCCGGAAGAGCTCGTGTCTGCATGCGACACGGAAAGGGGCGCGAGTACGAACAGCAACCCTGCCATAGCGCTGACGGCGTTCAAGGCTATCTTGGTGGCGGATCGCCTGTGGAGCTTGGACATGAGACCCCCAAGGTTATGATTTTCGAATGTGCGGCCGAAATTCGGTGAAAACTATAACGAAAAATCCGGCATTCGCAATTAATTTTCTATAGTCAGCACGCGTTGCGAGATATCGCGATGCAGGAATTGGGAAATTGTTGTCGTTTGCGCACACCAGATGGCGGAACTACGCACCCAGATCGCTTATTGCGCCGCTTGAGTGGTAAACCATCCCACGCAAGTGCCACTGCTGCTAATATTATACCATCTTTGTACTACTTTAGTGTATATTACCGCTCGCGCGGCGTCGGGCCTTTGAGAGCGCTTCCGCACGGGAAGGGTCGCCCCACAGGCTCGCGCAGGACAGACGACATGAGTGACCAGCGTTCCTCCTCCGATCCCAGAGAGCTTCTCAGTCGCTTCCGCGCCTCGCTCAACTGCGAAGACGCCGTCTCCGAAATTTCCGCGGGTCTCATTGGTCAGGACGTCGTATTCGATGGGCTCTTCGACGCCATTCCCATGGTGTATGCCGATTACGTTGCCACAGGCCGGCCGCTGCGGCAGGTTGAGGAGTTCATATCGAAGCACGTGTTGCCCTGTTATGCGAATCCGCACACCGAGGCGTCCTTCTGCGGCACCTACTCCACGGTACTGCGGAGCAGTGCTCGCGCGACGATCGCTTCGCTCTGTGGCGCGAAAGATCGCCACGCTGTCATCTTCGGGGGAGCGGGCGCGACGTCCGCCCTCAATCGGATCGTGGGACTCCTAGGAGCATCCGGGGCTGCATCGCGCCCGACCGGGGCTCTCGCGCGCATGAGCGCACTGTTCGGGGCGAGGAATGGCTCGCACACGCGCGTTGTCATCGGACCTTATGAGCACCATTCGAATATCTTGCCTTGGCGAGAGAGCGGGGCCGAGGTGATCGAGATCGATGAATCCAAGGAGGGGGGCCCTAGCCTCGAGGAGCTCTCTGCGGTACTGACTGACAGCAAACCCGCAGCGCGAGTGATTTGTGCGTTCTCTGCGGCGTCGAACATTACCGGGATAGTGACCGATATCGCTGCGGTGACGCGGATCGTCAAACGGGCCGGGGCACTGATGGTCTGGGACTATGCGGGCGGCGGCCCCTATCTGCCGATCGCCATGACGCCTGAGCCCGGGGTCGACATCGACGCGGTAGCCATCTCACCCCACAAGTTCGTTGGCGGACCCGGTTCCTCCGGGGTATTGATCGTTCGCCGAGATGCGGTGGTGACCGAGCGCCCGGCCGTATCCGGTGGCGGCACGGTCAAATTCGTCTCATCCACCGTTCACGATTACCTCGACAGGCTAGAGGATCGCGAAGAGGCCGGAACCCCGAACTACATCGGCGATGTGCGTGCTGCACTCGCCTTCCTGGTAAAAGACGCCATCGGATTGCAGTACATGGGTCGGCGCAATGCCGAACTCGCGCGCAGAGCGATTGCGGCGTGGAAAGACATCGAGCGTCTCGAGATCCTGGGATCCCTTACCGCATCGCGACTCCCCATTTTCTCGTTTCTCGTCAAGGATCCCCGCGGCGGCTACGTGCACCCGCAACTGGTTACGCGCATCCTCAGCGACCGTTTCGGGATCCAGGCGCGCGGCGGCTGTGCGTGCGCGGGGCCGTATGCCCATCGGCTGTTGAACATCAGTCCCGTCGCCTCTGAGCGGTTGCGGCGTGAGATCCTGGCGGGTCATGACGAGAACAAACCCGGCTTCACGCGCGTGAATCTGAGCGCCCTCATGCCCGAGAGCAAAATCCGCTTCATCATCGAAAGCGTGTCCGCGCTGCCCGCGGAAATCGAGCGCTTGCAGCAATATTACGAGTTTGACCCGGCCAAAGGCCTGTTTGAGCGCCGGGCTTCCATCGCCCCCCCTAGCCCGCCCGCTTGGCCGGGTTGACATCCCGGGGTGCTCCGCGATGCCTTCCGCCGGCGGCAAATGGCACCATCTCATGCATCCGGTAGCGGCACGCAGGTGGTGCTCTTAATCTCCTCCATGGCGAAGGCCGAGGACACGTCGGTAATCTTGACGCCCTGGATGAGCTGCTTATAGACCCGGTCGAAGGCTGGAATGTCCTTGACGCGCACCTTTAGCAGATAGTCCACATCGCCGCTCATCCGATAAAACTCGACGACTTCCTTGATCTTGCTGACGGAATTCGAGAACGTCTTCAACCACTTCTCGCTATGCTCGGCGGCCCGGATGCTCATGAAGACGGTGAGCCCCACGCCAACCATCGCGGGATCCAGCAGCGCGACCGTAGCTCGGATATATCCCTCGGCGTTCAGTTGATTCATCCGTCGCCAGCAGGCGTTCTGGGACAAATTCACCTGAGCGGCCACATCCGCCACACTTTGCCGCGCGTCGTGCTGCAACAAATCTAGGATCTTCACATCGATTTTGTCCAACTGGCGTGCCACCCCTCACCTCCGCTCGGACGACCTGTGAACCCTGTCGGGTTGCCAGTATAGCGGACTGTGTCCGGCATGCCGCGCATCTGCAATGTTCCCGTTCGGTTTCCCTCAGGCATCCAGGCTCCCATCTCCCCGTGCCGGGGGGGAGCAGGCGTTGAAGCAATGAACCGCTGGCTCTCCCTTCCTCTTGAGCGATTTGAGTGTGCAGCGGACGACTACATCAGGGATTGGTTCTCAGTTTGCAGGCCCGGCTTTGGACAGTCCGGTCGGCGGCTGAGTACCATCCTCTCCCGGATCGTGGAGCGAGCCGATGGTCGCGCAGTTCAACGTCGAGAGCACTGCCTTGCTCGAGACCGCCCTCGGGCAGAGCCCCTGCAGAACCTTCACGGCCTACAACAAGATCTTGTCCCTTCGCGCCCGGATTGACTTCAGCGATTCATCCGGGGTTCAGATCGCATCAGCCCAGAGGCGGGTCCTCAGCTGGCGAACCACCTGGGACATCGAGGTCGGCGATCGCAGAATCAGGCTGCGCCGTAAGTTCCTCACGCTGTTGCCCCAGTGGTTGGTGGACGGCGATCTCGGGGAGTTTTCCATTCAACGAAGATGGGCGCTCTTCAGGCGACGCTACCGCATCAGCGGAGGGCCGTTCCATGGCGTCGCACTGGTGGGCAACTTCACGGACTTACGCCTGGAGGCGACACTGGCGGGCAGGCTCCTGCTCAAGACACGGGGTTTCATCCTCACGTTGCGCGACCGCCACGAAGTCGAAGTGTACGAGACGTCGCAGGCCGGAACCCTGTTCGGGATCACCACCCTGGTCGCACTCCTGGCCGATCGTCGAGACGACCGGGAGCGCGAA
>JAJZLX010000081.1 GCA_021850555.1 Pseudomonadota bacterium
CGGCCCGCACAGCGCGCGGTGATCGTCGATCCCGACGGCGGCTACACGCGGTTGTTCTATCGGCCCGAGCGCGGGGATGTGATTCTGAACCCGTTCGACTCGCGCGCGTCGGGGTGGAATTTGGCAGCGGATGTCGGCGAGGATTACGAAGGGCGGCATCTCGCCGCCGCGCTCGTGCCGGACGGCCAGGGTGATAGCGGAGAGTGGAAGACCTACGCGCAGGTGCTCCTCAGCGCCGCGATTCTCTCGCTGCGCAGCGCGGGGCAGTTGACGCCCGCGTCTTTGTATCGCGCGGTGATGCTCAGCGACGATAAAGAACTCGGGGCGCTCGTCGATGGCAGCCCTGCGGCAAGGTATTTCGCAAAGGATAACGAGCGGATGTTAGCGTCGATCCGCTCTGTTACTGCTACATCGCTCGCGGGTCTGTCGCACATCTCGAGCGGCGACTTTTCGCTAAAAGAGTATGCGCGCGGAGATGATCGAGGGTGGGTCTTCATCAGTTACAAGGCCGATCAGATTGCAGAATTGCGCGGGATCATAAGTGCCTGGGCGAGGCTCGTCATCTTCGCGCTCATGAGCCGGCCGGAGGGGGACTCGGGCACCTGGCTGATCGTCGATGAGCTGGATTCGCTCGGCAAAATATCGGGGTTGACGGATGCGCTGCCGCGGCTGCGAAAATTCGGCGGCCGATGCGTGCTCGCGTTTCAGAGCATCGGTCCGTTGACGGAGATTTACGGCCACGGATTTAGCGGTGCGGTGATCGAAAACGCCAGCAACACGCTGATCCTACGCTGCTCGGACAGCGGTGAGCGGTCAGGTGGGACCGCGCAATTCGCGTCTCAGCTGATCGGGCAGCGGGAAGTGATGCGCACGACGAGCAGCACGAGCGAGACTCAGGGCTCGAGTTTGCAGCATGGTCTGAGAATCGCACCTGGGACAAATAGGTCGAAAGTCTCCGGAACTAACACTGCGCCGGTCGTCGAGCCGGCGGTTCTGCCGGCGCAAATCGAGGGCCTCGAAAATCTGCGGGGATTCGTGCATTCGCACGGCATGCCATTTTGGAGCCGGTGCACGATTGAGTTCTTCGAGCGCGATCCGATCGCGGAGGCGTTCACACCACGGGCCGCGTCAGCGGCCCAGGAGGATCAGACATGAGAATAGCAGAAGTAAACGCAGTGCTCGATCGACTCGCGAGCTGCTCGGACAGCGGCGTACGGCGTTTGCCAGAAAACGATCGCCGAAAGCCTCGCTTCTCAATTGATTTCCGCGTGCTCGACGAGCCTCCGCCCGTCACTCCGCCCGCCGGCGTCCACCTCGGCCGCCTCGCGCACGGCGGGATCGTGCGCACGATCCCGGGCTGCCCGGGGCTGGTGGTCGAGTCCGGGTGGATCCGCTGCG
This sequence comes from Pseudomonadota bacterium, assembly GCA_021850555.1. Next base: position 1,399 of record JAJZLX010000081.1, read on the forward strand.
AGCGCACTGGCCGCGAGCGCCTGGTGTGGCTGGTGTATCTGCGGCCGCCGCTGCGGCTCGCGAAAGTCCTGCCGTTTCGGCAGCCATCCGCTGCGCAGGAGAACTGACCGTGCTGCGGATCGCGCTCGGGTTTTTCCTCGGACTCTCCTGCGCCGGGTGGGTCGCGGCCCACCCGGCGGCGGCGCATATGATCGCAGGCGGGGAGCACGTCGTCGGGGAGCTGTTGCTCCACGTGGCGCGGGAGCTGCTGCGCTGAGCGTTCGCCTTCCTGCCGCTTCGCCGATTACAATGTCGTCCTTGACAACCAGTAAGACCCCTGTCAATCATGGTGGTACGGGAAGCGGCAGAATAGCCGGGTGGGGTCTTACCGTGCAGATGGCTTTGCTTCGGGTCGGTATCGATTCAGGGTCTGGGGGAATCCAAGGGCCACTCTTCCATGACGGCACCTTCGAGTTCATACCGATCCCGGACGATGCTGAAGTCGGAAAGGACACCTACGGCAATACCCGGGGCCGATATGGCCGGGCCCTCGTCGAATATTTCCCAGAGCGGCGCCGGGCCACGGCTAGCCAAAGGCCGATGCATGTTGACCCCGAATTTGAGACGTTCACTTACGGGGATCCGACTAAGCCGAAGCGCGGACTCCGGAATCTGAAGAAAGGAGACGTCCTGGCGTTCTACGCCGGCCTCGAGGGCTGGGATTTTCATTGCCCTCCCGCGCTCTACATCGTCGGCTACTTTGTCGTGGAAGCTGCAGGTCTCGCGAGCGACTTCGATCCCGTGAAGCTCCGCGAGGTGTTCGGATCAAATTTCCACGTGAAACACCTCTCCGTCTTTGCGCGCGATCGCAAAACCCTCGTGCTCGTGAAGGGAGGATCAGGCAGCCGCCTTCTCAAGTATGCGCACTGCATCAGCTGTGTCGGGCACGACTGTGACGGGCGGCCTCTAAAGGTGCTGTCGAAGCAGGCGATTGGGATTTTCGGGGATTTCGGAGGAAGAATCTCGATCCAGCGCAGCCCGCCCCGATGGGTCGCTGATGAGTTCGTCCCCAGAGCATTGAAACACTTATCCGCGCTGACGTAGACGTAGATGCTCGTCTATGGCGACTTTGATCTACAAGAGAACACATAATGGGGATCCCGATCCGGATCGAGGGGTTTTTGGGTGCCACGACTGCATGGGCCGCGTGCGCGGATGGATTTATAACGCAGTAATCGGCGTTGGCGGCATTGGCCAAAAGCCAATTGCCGAAGGCATTGCTGGGCGCCTCACCTGGATCGGCATCGGTCCACACCGGACCGGTGATTTGCGGAAGCCCACGGTCACGTTCGATCACTTCTGGTACAAGGGTCCGCAGGGTCCTATGCTCGAGAGCGTAGCTCCTGCACTTGCCAGGCGCATGTACGCCGGCAAGGTTCGGGTGATTAAGGACTCCGCCTTGGCGCCAGCAGAGCTCGCTGACGTCGAAAACATCCTTCGATGCGCGCGGCTGTCTCCGCCTTCACCAAGCAGAGGACGTGAGCAGCAGACTGCCTCACGCAAATCCGGACGACCCTGCCGTTCGCGGGCGAAGGTCTGCTAGTCCTCCCGAACACTACCAGCCCGGTCAGCCAGCAACGCGACCCTTGTAACTGCAACCTACTGAGCCGCACCATTCGAACGTCACGCCCTATTCCGGCGGCGGCCTTAGTTACCGCGCAAGAGGGTCGCGAAGGTCAAGCCCCCCTCGCCCGCCTGGCCGCCCTGCTCCAATCGCATGGGCCGATTCGCCTCATCGCCGCCCTGGCCGGCGATTCGGACACGAGCATGGCGCTAACCAGCGGCAGGATCGTGCGCGATTCGCTGTCGGCCCCACCGCGCTACGCCTGGGTCGAGGTTCGCGAGGACGGCGGCCTCACCGAGGCTCCGGCGGCGATCGGGCAGGACACGTGCGCGGCGCTGTGGTGGAATTCGCCCTCGATGAAAGAATCGAGCCTGCGCGCCGGTATCCGCATCACTAATTGCCGCCGGATGGAGTCCCCACGCATTGAAAAGACACTGTTACCAACGTCTGAACGCAATTGCCATACGCGTTGAATTGTTCGCACCTATTGATCTGACCCCCGAAAGGCTGTGCGCCCGAGTAGCCCCAGGCTGCACACCTGTCGGCCGCAGTCTGGGCAGCCTGACCCATATTCACTTGCGGAACTTGAAATAAGCCGTACTCATATGAGAGTTGAATCGTGCCATCCGATCGGCTACCGCCGGTCGGCACTAGCGTCTCCTGTGTCGCACAGGCCGTCAACACCACCGCGATGACGATGAAGAACAGACAATGAGGTCTCATCAGAACACACTCCGACTTACCGTCTTGTCACTTGGTAGCCTCCAGCATTCACCACCGCCATCATTGTTGCGGCAATGAATCAGCTAGCACGATAAAGCCGCCTCCATTTACACTAGCACTGACCCCAAAATCAAGTTGGGCCGGACTTACCGTTGTGTCGAGAGTTGCAAGACCGGTCATGGTATAGCCGTTGGCCGCCGCAGCACTACCACTACAACTGGCAAAGCTCAAGCTGATCGAATAAACGTCGTATTGGGAGTTGATGAGCGAGAGCTGGCCGTTGATTACGCAGCCGCTAGTTGGGTCCTGCTCAAAAATAGCACCGTTGCCGTTAACCGAGAATGTGTTATTCCCATCCCAGTAGTTTGCTGCCACCACCGATAGCGAAGACGGGTTGTCGTACAGGCTATTAAATGTCCAAGTGTGTGTTTCAGTCCCAAGCGCTGTGCCCAATGACGTCGTACCTGAGTCCGTGATCGTCATGCTGGACTGCTGTGTGATCGTTCCCGATATCGTGCCAGTACCACTGGTCGAGCCGTCCGGGAAGGTGCAATTGGTGTTAACGCCAGGGGTTAGTGAGTAGGTCGCAGCCGCTTCATCGACATTTCCGGATATTGCACTTCCAGTGACCGTGGCTTGCCCAAAACCGAGGGTGACGCAACCGTTTGTGTCATCTCGCTCGGCGAAGTAAAAGCTACCGGACTCGTCGATGATTGCCACGCCCTTGATCGTATCGCCCGCCGTCGGACCAGATGTCTCGATGTATTGTGTTTGCCAGATGCCACCGGGAGACTGATTTTTGGCTTGCGGTAGGGGGCTGCCGGAGCTTCCGGTATTGCCGCTACCCCCACCGCAGGCGCTCAAGAGGCACATCGAAAGGACGAGGACAGAATGTCTAGCAAGAGCAGTTGTCGTTGTCATTTCGTTAAACTCCCTGAGGCATCTCTACTATGCAGAGCATTAGTTAGTCAGGTCGCGAGGGTCCGGGGCGTGACCTTGATCACGTTGTAGTCATCGTTCGCGAGCGAGAAACCAAAATCCGTCCGCATTTGTGATGGGACTCTCACGTGTGTCCAACCATATACGCGCAGCCGTTCACGCAAAGCGTTGTGGCGCAGGCGTTCCTGGCGAGTCGGAATGTCGTCCGCACGCCGACGCACATACGACCTCGGTTCATCTCAGCTTGGCGATCCACCCGGCGACGCGTGAACATCGGCGTGCGAGGACGAGCAGCTGAGTTCGACGCTGTTCTGCGCGCGGCACGAGAGAATCATGCCGTGAGACGAGTCTGACTTCCTGCAGCTGTAATCCCGGAAGCCGAACGTCACCCATCCTGCCGTACATTCACGGCCGGATTGCGTCACGCAAATTTCTGTCGTCAAGTGCTTCATTTACGACTTTATCGAGAGTTTTTTGCGCGAGAGCACGCAGCTTCGCTTCTGATCCGAAGTAGCTTTCGTGAAGCGTGAAAAGGGAGCCCTCAAGGTTATGCGCGGAATACGTATGACTGAAGACTTCTTGTCCAGTGGAAACTTTGAAGACATTGACCTCAACTTCCGCATTGGCGTCCAGGCGAACTAATTGGTTGGCGTCCAGTCTCTTGACTATTCCAGAGATGCGATACGCCGCGCCGCCGCTTGTCGCGAATCCTCTCGCTCTCAACCCTTCCGAAAATGCCTTTCGGACGACGCCCGAAACCGACGGGGTAACGTCCACGTTCTTTATTGGGATTCCCCATCCGTTCCGAATCGCGCCGATCCATTCCTTGTCGTCGTTACCGCGTTGATCGACGAATCGGCCGACGGTAACGCTTACAGCCGCTGTTGGCGCCTCGCGTACGAGCGAATGCGAAGGCGTGTAAGGAAGCCCGCCGCGCGTTGTCGAGCACGCCGCAAGAGCACACGCACACGCTATGACAAATGCAAAACGTGCATCTATCGACATGTCACCCTCCCAGCACTCGCGACTTGGACTGTGTCCAAGTCTCTTATAATGTTGCGCCCGCGTAGGACTGTTTGATAAAGATAACACAATTTCGAGCGCCTTTTGTGAACGGTGGTCAGGAACCGCCTGATTCTGGTGATTGCGCGCGGCTTTAAGGCGACTGGGGGTGGCCGCGGAAGCCTTCGCCGCTGCGGTCTTAACGCAATGGCGGCACTTCTGCTTTGCGGGACTGGGCCCTCCGGATGGTCGTGCTTGGCGCGCCAGGCTCGGATCCGCCGCTCGAGCGTGCGCACCCCGCGGGGCAGCTCGGGATAGCGGCGCGTGAGCTCCTCGAACACCGTCACCGCCCGGATACCCGGCGCCGCCGCCAGCATCGACACCACCTCGGCGTCAAAGATATCCATCAAGGGGGCCGCTCGACGCCGTCCCCGCGGTTCGCTCTTCTGCGAGGGAAGTCCTGCCTCGTTCTGGCTCCGGTAGGCACCGGCGACGCTGCTGCGCCTCCGCCGGCTCCGCCGCCGCCGTCACAGGCTCCGTCAGTCTCAGTCTCATATACATCCTCATCTGGTGATCGTTGATGTGTCGGCCGGGCACGGGCGGGGGTCCTCTTCGTGGGAATACCCCTGCTCTATAC
>JAJZLX010000585.1 GCA_021850555.1 Pseudomonadota bacterium
CCCCATCGGCTCGCCGCCCGGGACGGCCGTGGCGCGAGCGTGCGCGGAACGCAGATCCTCGGTGGTTTCCCCACGGCCGCCGGGCCGCCAGCCGGGCGGGGCGAACAGCCAGCCGAGCGCCTCGCGGACGCTGCGGGCGCCGGCGAGATCGCGCGCCAGCGCGACCCATGGGGCGAACTCGATCCGCAGCACGTTGTGCGTGGTCACGGGCTTCACGAGCCCGTAGACACACGGCTCCTGCGCCCGCTCGGGCACGTAGGTGCCGAACAGCCGGTCGAAGAGGATCAGCACGCCGCCGTAGTTCGCATCGAGATAATCGAGGTTCGAGGCGTGATGGACGCGGTGCGACGAGGGGGTGTTGATGAACAGCTCGAGCCAGCCGAGGCGCGGGATCCACGTGGTATGCAGCCAGAACTGGTAGAGCAGGTTGAGCGCGAGGACCCCGAGCACGGCCTCGGGGGGAAAGCCGAGCCAGACCAGGGGCGCGAAGAACACCGCCCCGCCGGTGAGGTGCTGCAGCCAGCCGATGCGATAGGCCGCCGACAGCGTGAGCTCGTTCGGGGAGTGATGCACCGAGTGGGTGTTCCAGAGCCAGCGGACGCGGTGCGAGGCGCGGTGATACCAGTAGTAGCAGAACTCCTGACCCAGGAAGAGCGCGAGGAACGCCCCGGCGGTATCGAGCGGCACGGTGTCGAGGCGGTGCCGCCAGAGGAGGGTCAGCATCACCCCGGAGACGCTCAGCCCCGCGGCATCGAGGCTCCGCCGGCCGCCGAGATCGAGCAGCGAGACACCGGCGGCGCGCCAGTCGAAACCGCCGGCGCGGCGACTCAGCACCCACGCCTCGATGAGCGAGGCGAGCAGCACGATGGGCAGGATGATCAGCAGGAGCTTGCGCAGCGTGGGCATGGTGCGGTGACCTCGAAGTGCCAGGAGGCCAGTATATGAGCTATGCTCATATTTAGGGCTCACATTCCCCTCCCGCGGACATGATCCGGAAAACCCCGAAAAAACCCGCACCGGTGCGTCGCTCGCCGCGCCAGGACCGCTCCCGGCGCACCCGGGCGCTCATATTCGAGACCGCCGTGAGGATCCTCGAGGAAGAGGGACTCGAGGCTCTCACCACCAACCACCTCGCCGCCCGCTCTGGGTTCAGCGTCGGCACGCTCTACCAGTACTTCAGGAACAAGGAGGACATCCTGCGCGCCTTGGCGCACGAGGAGGGTGAACGCCGGCTCGGGCAGGTGCGCGCGGCGCTCGCCCACACGCACCTGCCCGGCGCGAGGATCGAGGCCGACCCGGTCCGCCAGGTCGTGCGTATCGTCCTCGATGCCTTCGAGGGTCGGCACCGCGCGCGCAAGATCCTCATCGAGCGGGCGCTGCGCGGTGGGGACTCCGCGGGGACCGGCGCCGGCCGGCCGTTGCTCGCCTTCGCCCGCCTGCTCGAAGCCGGCCACTCGGGGGATGCGGGCGGCGATGCGCTCTCGGAAATCGAGGCGTTCACCCTGACGCATGCCGTGTCGGGCGTCATCCGTGCGGCGCTCGCGCGCGACCCGGCGCTGCTTGAGGCCCCGGCGCTCGAAGATGCGCTCGTGCGGCTCGCCCGGGGCTTTCTCGCGCCGCCGGAGCGCTTCAACCCACCTGTAGTCCGCAATTATTCGGCGCACGGATGCCGACGGTCAAGGCAGTGACGGTCAGTCGCTGGTATGGCACGATCCTGCCATGCTCACCGGCGTCACCGCCCTCTTCGCCCTGATGTGTGATGCTCTGCAGTGGCTACGACTGACGGTGAGATCGAGCCGCTCGATCAAGGCGGAGAATCTCTTCCTTCGCCGGCAACTGGCTCTGTACATCGAGCGGGGCATCAGGCCGCGCCGAATCGACCCAGTCACTCGCGTTCGACTGGCCCTGCTGTCCAGGATCTTCGGCTGGCGGGACGCATTGGTCATCGTGCGCCCGGAAACGCTGCTTCGCTGGCATCGCAGCGCCTGGAGGCTGCTATGGCGCCTGAAGTCCCGGCCAGGCAGACCGGCCATTCCAGCGGAACTACAACGCCTCATTCGGCAGATGGCTCTGGAGAATCCCCGCTGGGGCGAGGAACGCATCGCCAATGAGTTGTTATTGAAGCTGGATCTTCAGGTCTCCCCCCGCACCGTGCGCAAATACATGCCTCGGCATCCTCCCGGGCATCCCCGAGGAGACCTGCGCTGGTCGACGTTCCTGCGCCTGCATGCCCAGGGAATCCTCGCCTGTGATTTCTGTCTCGCCGTCACAGCCAGCTTCCGCATGCTGTACGTGTTCGTGGTCATCGAGCATGGAAGCCGCCGCCTGGTTCACTGCAACGTCACAGCTCATCCGACGGCCGCCTGGACGCTGCAGCAGCTGCGCGAGGTAGTCGGTCCGGATCACCGGTATCAGTTCCTGCTGCATGACCGCGACAGCATTTTCTCCCACGAGCTCGATCAATCCTTCCGGGCGCTCGGCATCAGGGTACTCAGGTCGGCCCCTCACTGCCCCAAGATGAATGCCATCTGCGAGCGCGTGATCGGGACGCTGCGCAGAGAATGTCTCGACTGGCTGGTGCCGCTCTCCGAGTCACACCTGCGCACCGTATTGAGATCTTGGGTCAAACATTACAATCGCGGGCGGCCGCACATGGCCCTGGGACCCGGCATTCCAGATCCTCCGCCCGCGGCCATCACAAAGTCCTCCTCACGACATCGCCGCGCAGAGTCCTATTCCGTGCAGGCCCGCCCCATCCTCGGCGGCCTCCATCACGAATACCATCTCATCGCTGCTTGACCGAATTTTTGCGGATCACAGGCGGGGCTTGGCCGTCAGCGCCTGGGCGGTCTGACGCAGCGCCGCGCGTAAATCCTCGGCATCGATCAAGACCCCATCGGGGTGCAATTGCTGCGCGAGCACGCCGACTGTTGTGCCCACCTGTGTAAGCGGACGATCCGTGAATTCATCAGCCAGTTCGGGTTTGTACACCTGCAGCCAGAGACGTTTTGGGCACTGGCGGTGGATCAGGATGCGCGACTTGGATAGACCGCGGGTCATGGGCCTCTCCCGGGTCGGTGCGCGCCCGACCACATCCGCTTGGGGCACTGAAGGATGGTCATACGATTCGACTTGGACAGGAGGTGCATCTAGGCTCTCCTTGCTCGCCGGTAGCGCGCGGCAGCACTGCTCAGCGTGGCTTTCATTCGATCCCGCAGTGCCTTGGGGGCACGGACCTCTGCGGCATCCCCGAATGCCCGCAGCCACCACTCCAGTTGCTGCGTATCCTGGACGGTGGCGGTGACCAGGAATTCCTCGTCATTGAGATCCTTGATGGCCTGGTCTTGGCTGAGCGGGGTTTCCTCGAGATGCGTCTTGACGCCCCCGTCGAAAACCACCTTGAGCGCTATGGTCTTGCCGGTGGCTTCTCCACTGGGATACTGGAACGCACCTCCGCGAATGTATTCATCCAGATCGAATCCACGGGGGCGCGTCGCATCCTTTTCCAGCAGCTTCGCGTGCCGCATCCGCTGAAGGGGTACGTGGCGGGTATCCTCGTAATTCCAGAACGTGCACACCAGGTACGTCAGGTTTCCGCGCGCCACCAAGCCGAGCGGATTGAACTCGCACTCCTTCGATTCTGCCCCACCGGCACTCCGGCTCAGGTAGCGGGCACTGAAACGCTTGCCCATGAGCAGTGCGTCGTACACCACCCGTGTGGCGGCCATGTCGAGCTTCGGGGCCAACAACGGCATCTCGCGCTGTACGACACGCACGCAGTCGCTCCAGCGACTGAGTCTCGCGACGCTCCCGCTCTTCAGCGTCTCTTCGGCCCGCCGAAAGTACGGCCTCAACTCATCGCTCACGGCCGGCGGCAGCAGCTGCGGGACGAACTGGTGTACGAGCTTCAGCATCAGCGCGATCCTCAGATCCATCGCCGGCAAGTCTAGGATCTCGGCGCCCCGCTCCCAGGACCACCCCCGAGCAATTCCGCGCTTCTCCCCATCCGGATGAATGGGGAAGCCGCCCGGCCCTGACAGGCTCTCAAGATCCCGCTGTACTTGGCGGCGACTGATTTGGTACCCCTCCTCCTTGAGGATACGGTGCAGGCTCGCCACGTCCCGCTTTGCTGGGTATCGGGGAATTGCCCGGAGGAGTTGCAGATGGCGAAGGATCGCATCAGCCATGGGGTCCCTCGATGCATCGGGATTTTCTTCATTGTAGCAGCGTACCTCGGAGGTGCGACACATCATGTCGCACCCGTGGGGTACCGTGTCCCTATGACGCATGAGAACGCCGGCGCCTAGTGAGACGGGTGCCTCGAGATGCCGGGTAAAACTTCGGTCGCTTCCCAGAACAGTTGCTTCGGAGGTTCGTATGAAACGAGAAATCCCGTGGATGATTCGTCAGGGGGACGTCGCGCTGGTCGCGGTTCAGGCAATCCCCGCCGACGCGATCACGCAGCCACGCGAGGACTCCAGCCGCATCGTCCTGGCATACGGCGAGGTCACGGGTCATGCTCACGCACTGCACGAGCCCGGAGTAACGATGCTGTACGCCGCGAACCAGGAGGTGTTTTTGCGAGTCGCGGAACCGTCAAATCTCGTGCACGATGAACACGACCGTATTGCCATCCCGCCGGGGTTCTACAGAGTGCTTCGACAGCGGGAATGGTCCGACGCGGACGAACCGGTTCAGGTGGCCGACTGATATGCGTGAAATCAATTGCTTGACGCCGGATCAGGAGGCGCAGCTCGACAAGGAAGCGCAGTACTGGTTGGCCAACGGAAGATCCGTCGAACCACTGGATCGAAGAAGGGCCACCGAGTCTATTTACGCATTGTACGCCGCCATGGGCATTTCCACACCGGCTGTACTCTGCTTTTCTTCGCCCGCCATGTGTATCCAGGCGCTGCACGCCATGGTCGGGCTCGAAGCTAAACGACATAGGCAGCGTGATACGCAGATCGAGTCACAATTGCGAGAGCAGCTACAATCACCGACAATTCCAAAACGATGGCGGGGGTTACAGAAGCGCGTCGCACCGTCGACTGGTCTTCGAATCCAGTCATATCGCGCGTCAGCACTCTGGTCTCAGGCTTGGGATCAATTGAGCGCACACGCGGAGTCACGCATCGATTCCAGAATCGGCCCCTCGCTTTGGGTGAAACTTGAATCCGAACTGCGTTCAGACCTATGGGAGCAGTTGCGGTCCCGAATCTGGCGGTCGCTTCACGGGAAGCTCCGCGCGCAACCACGGGAATCCAGGAGACAAAACTCTGAAACCGAGTCCACACTGCAGGCCAGTGGATATGGGGACGACCCGCGCGATCTGAGAGGAAGGCTGCGCGACATCCGGTATGAGGAAGCCCATCTGGACCGCGTGAAAATCGACATCAGCATGCCGGGATTGGAGATCCGTCCTCGTGGCTCGAACACGGAAATCTGGGAGCACTGCTTGGGTGCTTGGTGGTGCGCCTCCGCGGTTCTGTACGAATTCTGCGCTCGTATCGGCATTTCGTACGCCCTCGAACAAGAGCGGCTTCTGCGACTCTGGCTGGAGCAGTGCCGCCACACTCACTGGTGGTTCGAATACGACGGCATCGTGTTTCTGTCCGATCGGCCGAAAGCATTGAGCCTGGACTCTTGGGGCAGGTTGCACAACGAGCGCGGTGCGGCCCTCGACTATGGGGACGGATTCCGGCTGTGCGCGATTTATGGCATACAAGTCGAAGAGAATGATGTCCTTCACCCAGAACAAATTACACTTGGCCGCATCGAGACGGAAGTGAATGTTGAGGTGAGACGCGTTCTGACGTCATTCTACGGACAGGCGCGGTACCTGAAAGACTCGGGGGCCACACTCGTGCACCAGGATGAACGAGGAAAACTCTGGCGAAAAATGCGTCAGGGAGATACCGATCTCGTAATGGTCGAGGTGGAGAATTCCACTCCAGAGCCAAGCGGAACCCCCCGCTCATACTTGCTGCGGGTTCCGCCGAACATGACGACAGCCGCAGAGGCCGTCGCATGGACATTCGGTATGCAATGCGGGCAGTACCTTCCGCGTGTTGAGACGTGATCCAGTCTGCGTGGAACGTGAATTGTCCATAGCCATGCAGACGACCACTCGCCGCGACTAATCCCGCGGAGCGACAGAGCGCGCGTTCGAAGAAATTTTCGAGGTGAATCGCCCCGGGATTTCCAGGAGGCTCCAATTCTTGAGAGGATGGAGTCCTATAGCTGGCCTCTGAAGAGGCAGTCGGATGGAACACTGGCTTGGCCTCAACCG
>JAJZLX010000440.1 GCA_021850555.1 Pseudomonadota bacterium
GACACTGCCCTCCCGGACCGCCTCGATCAGCTCACACGTCGTGCCGGTCCTCAGCGTCAGATCGACCTCGGGGCAGGCGCGCGCGTAACCCGCGAGCAGCGACGCTAGGCGCAGGGCGGCCGTGGTCTCAAGCGAGCCGATGGCCAGCCTGCCACGGGGTACGCCATCCTCGCGTACAGCCCGCGCGGCATCGCGCAGCAATCGCGGAATGCGTTGAGCGTAGGGCAGTAACCGCCGGCCTTCGTCGGTCAGCGAGACACCGCCTGCGTGGCGCTCGAACAGACGGCATCCCAAGCTCTCTTCCAGCGCTCGGATACGCGCCGTGACGTTTGACTGCACGGTATTCAGTTCCGCCGCTGCGCGGCTCATCACGCCGAGGCGCGCCACGGCCTCGAAGATTCGTAAGTCCCCTACGTCCATTGCGGCATTCTCAAATAGTGATGGCGTCTATCACAAACCATCATTAGCCGAAATGGGTCAGACGCCCGATCATGCCTCTGCCCCTCCTCAACCGCAGCGGAGCAGAGCAGAGCCGTGACCGACGCACCTGCCGTTTGCGCCGCGCAACCCGTGAGCCCGTTGCGCTTCGTGATCGGAGGGTTCATCGCGCTGGCCGTGGCGATCGGCATCGGACGGTTCGTCTACACCCCCATTTTGCCGCCCATGGCGGCCGCGCTCGGCGTCTCGAGATTCGCGGCCGTGTTGATCGCCTCGGCGAACCTGGCGGGCTATCTGGCCGGGGCCATCCTGATCAGCGGTCCTCGGCTATCGACCCGCAATTGGGTTCTTGGCGGCTTGCTCGTCAGCGCCGTCACGACCGGCGCGATGGGCCTGGCGCGCTCCTCGGCGATGTTCCTGATTCTGCGCGCCGCCGGCGGAGTGGCGAGCGCGATCGTTCTGGTCCTGACCTCTGCGGCTGTTCTCGAGATGCTCGCTGCGCTCGACCGCTCCGAGCTGGCAGCGATCCTGTTCGCCGGGGTCGGTGCCGGCATTGTCGGCTCAGCCGTGCTGGTCTGCGCTCTGCGCGGCGCCGGGCTCGGCTGGTCCGCGCTCTGGATTGGCAGCGGCGTGCTGTCGCTGCTCGGCGTATGGGCCTGCTGGACTCTGATCCCCGCGGAAACACGGACGCCTTCCCCGACAAAGAGGATGCGTGCTGTGCCACTTGGCCACAAATTCACGCGGCTGACCGTTGCCTATGGTCTCTTCGGCTTTGGTTACATCATTACCGCAACGTTCCTGGTCGCCGTCGTGCGTTCGCAGCCGAGCACGCGAGCAGTCCAGCCGATCGTATCGGTCGTCTTCGGGGGCACCGCGGTGCCCTCTGTTGCCCTCTGGGGCGCAGTGGGACGACGACTCGGAATCCCGCGCGCGTTTGCGCTCGCGGCACTGACCGAAGCGATCGGCGTGCTGGCCACCGTCGCTTGGCGAAGCATCGTCGGAATCTCTCTCGGGAGCGCGTTGATCGGCGGGACGTTCATGGGACTGACTGCGCTCGGGCTGATGCGCGGCCGGGCGCTCGCTGCGCGAAATCCGCAGCGCGGAGTCGCACTGTTGACCAGCGCATTCGGATTGGGTCAGATCGTGGGACCCGCCTTCGCCGGGGCGCTGTCCGATCGGCTGGGGAGCTTCACCGTTCCCTCGGTGATCGCCACCGCAGCGCTCATCCCCTCGGCTGCGTTGGCGGCGCGATGACACGGGGAAATATCATGACTCGAAGCGCCCTCGAACGAGCCCGGGATTTCTGCGGACGGTTCAGCTTGACCGTACCGATCCTGCAGGCGCCGATGGCGGGAGCCTGTCCCGTCTCTCTTGCGGCCGCCGTGGCCAATGCAGGTGGCATGGGCGGCATGGGTTCGCTGCTGACCGAACCTGCGGGCATCGCCGACTGGGCCACCGAATTCCGTGCGGCAAGCAATGGACCCTTCCAAATCAATCTCTGGATCCCGGATCCCCCGCCTCGACGGGACCTCGCGGCCGAGGCGCGGTTGCGAGATTTTCTCGGCCACTGGGGGCCGGTCGTACCGCCTGAGGCGGGCGAGGCCAGGCCACCTGATTTCGCGGCGCAGTGCGCGGCGCTGCTCGCCGCAAAGCCGCTGGCCGCGTCCTCGATCATGGGGCTCTTTCCGGCGGACTACGTCAGCGAGTTCAAAGCGCGTGGGATAGCGTGGTTCGCTTGCGCGACAACGCTGTCAGAAGCGCTGGCGGCGGAAGCGGCCGGCGCAGATGCGATCGTCGCTCAGGGCTTCGAAGCCGGTGGCCACCGCGGCAGTTTCGATGCGAGAGAAGCAGAGCAGCAGACCGTCGGTCTCTTTGCGCTGTTGCCGAGGCTCGCGGACCATGTGTCGATCCCGATCATCGCGACAGGAGCCATAGCCGACGGTCGCGGACTTGCGGCCGCACTCCTCCTCGGCGCGAGCGCCGTGCAGATTGGAACTGGATTTCTGCGCTGCCCGGAGGCGCGGACGAACGCGGCGTGGGCCGATGCGCTGATCAGTCTCGAGCCGGAAGGCACGACACTCACCCGCGCGTTCTCCGGGAGAGCGGGGCGGGCGATTCGCACGAGCTACGTGCGAGCAGCGGCAGGTCCGGGTGCACCTCCGTCCGCCCCGTATCCGGTCCAGCGCGGCTTCACAGCGCCCATGCGCGCCGAAGCGGCGGCATCGCACGAGATTCAGCGGATGCAAGCCTGGGCAGGCCAATCCGCAGGGCTGGCGCGGGCGGAGCCGGTCGCCGACACGGTGCGTCGCATCTGGGCGGAGGCGCTATCATTGCTCAGTCAATCTTGAGCACCGGAAGACAGCACGCAAAGACACGTCGAGTTCGGCGCGGCGGCTCGCAGGACTGAGAAGCGCCCGACGTAACGAGGATCTCGGGCACGCAGCCGGGCCCCCCGGCGCCGGCCCAGCGCTCAAGACTGCGCAAGGAACGATTTGCGCTGATGTCCAAGCCTACGAATGCGGGTACAGCGGAACGGGATCCGAATAGCGCAGGGATGAGGACCCCGACCGGCGCACGGGTGGCGATCGTCAGAGGCGCGGAACCCATTTCTCGCGATCTCAGTGCGAGGTCCAAGAGCCGAAAGGACGCGCCATACGCGCTTCCAGCTGCTCCTGCGGGGCACCTGGCTCCAGAGCGCCGGATTTTGCATCGGCGTCGCGGTCAGGGCACACGTAAACCGTGGCTGGCTCGTCAACGACCGAGATCTCGATCGAGCCCCCAGGCGGAGGTCCTGGAACGGGCCGCGCAGGTCACCGAGGGTGGAATCTCCAAGCGTGAACTCGATGTGCTCATCTGGCACTTGAAGCGAGAGTGGATCGACTGGCCCTGGCCGGCCCGGCGGTGCTTCGGCGCTTTTGCGCTCCGCGCGGCGCGGCCGGACGCGTTACGCTTCGGCCGAGTGAATTGGACCAGCGACAGGTTGAGCAAACTTTTCCGGTCGCTCGCGCGGCTTGGCCCTCTCCGGGATGAATTGCGCCCGAGCGCCCCAGGATCGTCCATTGCGAACTCCTTCGATTGTTAGATGTACTTGAGAATTGCGCCAAGAACCGACGTCACTGTGTCCGCCACTTTTGCGAGTTTGTTGAACATGGTCGCAGTCTTGTCGAGCGCAGCGGCGCACTGATTCATCGCCTGTGTATTCGATTTCAGGGTACGAATCAGATCCTGAATTGCCGGCGTGTTGAGAATCGCAGCCTGTAACACGGACTCAGCCGCTTGGGCCGCCTCTTGGCACGAAGCACAGGTTTCGAGCCCTTCGTTGTAGGCATCCCAATCGACGGGCGACGCATTCGTGATGGCATCGAGGTTATCGTGGGAGCAGTGCAACGCCGTGAGCGCGGTCTGATAGGCGGCCTCGGCCTCGGGCATTGCCTTGATAGGGGAATTGGCGGCCATTGCTTTGTCTCCCTCGCGTGTATGCGGCGAACTGGAAAGAATTCGCTACTGCTTCGCATTGGCAGCAGACACGAGGCTTTTTGCGCTTTTGCCGATGCTCTTGGCGCTATTGAAGATCGCGGAAAGCTCGCCCTTGTTCGACATCAGGGCCTTCGCGAGCTCGTGGTGTGCTGCCAGCAAGGCGTCGAACGCTCCGGCGGGATCAATCCGGGCCGCGGCCTGTTCGGCCGCGAATTGGTCGACTATCGGGGCGCTCGCCGCATAGACGGTGAGTGCAGCAGCTGGGTTTTTCCTCAGCGCAGCGCTCTTGTAGACCTCATTGAGGATCTTCATCCCTTCGTGCGCGTCCAGGGTGACGACCGTGAGATAGAAGCTCTGCTGCACACGAAGCTCGGTCCGGATCCGGCTTGCAGCCCGGACAAGCAGTTGATCCATCTGTGGCACATACCGCCTGAGCATCTCGTACTCGGCCTGTTGAACGGCCGTCTGCGCCAAGTGGGCGAACAGGGACGGCACCGCCTGTGAAACGGCCGGACCGCCAGCGGCTCCCGCCATCTTCGTGACCGAATCCGAGAGCGCCCGGGCCGCGCTGTCGAACGAGTCGGCATCCTTGGCCGTCGCGATCGCCTGAAGCGCATCGAAATAGCCCCTGAGATCGGTGATGAGGGGTTGCGCCGGCGGCGGTGGCGTGGGTGGCAATGCCACGCGTCCGCAGGGCGGACTGTGGAGCAGAGCTTTGTATTCTTTATCGAGAATGGCCGGCGACGCTTCGGCAACCGCGGCAGTCGTGTAGCGCTTCTGCAGGCTATCGATGTGTGTCCAACAATCGATCATGAGAGGCTGAATGGAGCCGTGATACGCCGCCGCCAACATCCGCGCCTTGGTCAAGGTCGCTTCGGCGGAGGAGATCGGTAATGCTGCCGAAGCCATCTCTTCGAAGCGACCGGCCGCCGAATACAGCGCCTTGCTCTCGGGCGCTACCGGAGTTGTCGAGCACCCGGCCGTACCGAGAAAACTCGCAACTAGAGCGATGTGCGCGACACATCTGTGTGCAAAGCTCATTGGCGCCTCCACCGGTTGGGCGGCTGTTGTGGACCTTCAGCGCTCGTGCCGGCCCTTACGCGCATTGGCGTGAAACGGAAGAAACAGGCTGTTCCCCTTCCTCACCCGCCCGTGCTGACTTTTGCGTGCCCCGGCGAGGCCATGGTCACTTTACGCCTGGGTGCCGGACGGTGCAAGTAAAGTAATGGATGGACTCTGGGCGTAAGTTGCCCAAGCGCTTCTTTCGGTATCAGATGTGTCTACAACACGTGCGTCAGAGTTATAATCGGCGCATTCTCTACAACGTTACAACGCGAAGGAATGTGGACATGGTCCATCGTTACGTAGCGGTGATATACATGGCTGCTGAGATTAAGAACATAGTGGTCCTGCTTCTTGAGAACCGGTCGTTCGATCGCATGCTGGCATTCTCCGGCATCACACGAACCGATGCCGTGACGGGCGCCCAGACGGAAATTGCAGGACTGACGGGCTCGGAGTCAAACGGCCATCGTGGGGCGTGCTTTTTCGTCGACAAGCCGTTCCACGAGCCCATGGTTGTGGATCCGGCGCATGAGTTTCTCGATATCCTCGAGCAGCTGTGGGGCACGCAAGCGGTCTACCAGACCGACAAGCCGTATCCGCCTGTCGACTGCAGCGGATTTGTGACTGATGATGCCCGCTCGCACAGCAAGGGGGAGGGGGACACCGGCGCAGACTTCAGGCAATTCATGGACTGCTTTACCATCGAGCAGCTTCCTGTGCTGAACGCGTTAGCGCGGTAGTTTGCGGTTTGCGACGGTTGGCATTCGTCGTTGCCAGGTTCGACTAAATCACTAATCACTGCTCACTCTGGCTGCGGCACGGCAGAACACGCCGACGATGCTCCCCGCTCCCATTGCGACCGGTCAGCTCGCCCTCACAGTAGCACCGCCGCCCGTAAGCCAAATCTGTGGAGAGCGGTAACCTACCGCTTTGCTTGCATATTGCAATGCGGCACGAACTCGCCCCCTCTCATCCGGCCCGCGCGCCTCGTGGCCTCGGCCGCGCTATGACGCTGGGCCGCGCCGGCATTCCGGTGGTGGCGACGGCGACCCGGGAGCGCGCCGAGATTGGGCCGATCGCGACCGAGGCAGGCAAAAACATGGCCCTTCCCGTCCTCGCCGATGTCACTCGCGAAGTCGATGCGGAATACGTGGTGAAAGCCGCCCTGGTGTGATCTGGCATGCTGGACATCCTAGTCAACAACGCCGGCCGAGGCATGAAATACGTCCGCGAGACTTTCATGACCGAGCCGACGCGGTTCTGGGAAGTCGAGGTGTTGATGGGGATTGCAATCC
>JAJZLX010000390.1 GCA_021850555.1 Pseudomonadota bacterium
GCGTCGCGAATCTGAGCCTCGCCACCAATGAGCAGTGGCGGGACAAGAACACCGGCGAGCAGCAGGAGCGCACGGAGTGGCACCGACTCGCCCTCTTCGGCAAGCTCGCGGAGATCGCCGGACAGTACCTGCGCAAAGGGGCGCAGGTCTATGTGGAGGGACGCCTGCGCACCCGCAAGTGGCAGGACCGCGACGGACACGACCGCTACAGCACCGAGATTGTCGTGAACGAGCTGCAGATGCTTGGCGGGCGCGGCGGTACGTCTCAGGCCGGTCCGGACCGGCCCTCCGCGCCGGCGGAGAGCCGAGAGCCTGCGGGCCGCGCGGACATGCCCTTCGATGATGACATCCCCTTCGCCTGGGCGCTCCTCGCACCCATCGGCACCCTTCTCGCGACGCTCGCTCCGCATGCGGCGCGGCTGGTGGCCTGAGAACACCCCATGCGCGAGGCCATTGAGGCATACCCTCTCGCGTGGCCGCCGGGCTGGCCGCGCAACAAATCCCACCAGCGCTCCCGCGCGAAGTTCTCGACCTCCGGCCGCCTACTCTCCGTGATGGACGGGATCCAGCGTGTGCTGCTCGAACTCGAGCGCCTCGGCGTGAAGCGTGATGACCTCGTGATCTCAACCGAGATCCCCACGCGCCTCGACGGCTTGCCGCGGTCCGACCGCACGGTCGCCGATCCTGGGGTCGCCGTCTACTGGCGCAAGGGCAAAGACACCCGCTGCATGGCGATCGACCGCTATGACCGGGTCGCCGACAACCTGGCGGCGATCGCAGCCACTCTCGAGGCCATGCGCGCGATCGAGCGCCACGGCGGCGCGGAGATTCTCAACCGCGCGTTCACCGGATTCGTCGCGCTGCCCGCGCCCGAGCAATGGTGGCAAGTGCTCGGTGTCGCAGAGAACGCCACGGGCGAGGAAATCGACGCCGCTTGGCGGCGCTTGGCGGCGCGGCATCATCCGGACCGGGGCGGCGACAGCGCGCAGATGGCGAGGATCAATGCGGCACGGGACCAGGGACACGTGAGGGGCCACGAATGAGATTGGCGTCTCTCGGTGAATTTCGCCGGCTGATCTATACGCCGGACAGCGCCCCGTCCCTGAATACGCTCCGTGCGCGCATCCGCAACGGCCGCCTCACGGGCGGCGTCATTGACGGGGGGCACTATTATGTGGATCTCGACGAGTTCGACCGCAAGCACAACTTGCGGGGCCAAATTGCTGCGGCCCAGACTACGCTTGAGGCGGACTCCCGGTTGGCGGGCCTGATCTGAACGAGGTAGCCTATGGACATGGGGCGACCGAATTCGCGGGGATACCCGCCTTATATGCGGGCGGATGCGAGTCGCGGGGGATGGGTTGTCGCCAACCCCGTCACCGGCAAGCGTCGCCGATTCTCCGACGAAGTGAAGGCACGCGAGACAGCACTGCTGCTCGCCGAGTGGGTCGAAAAAGAACGACAAGCGCGCACTCTGGATGCTGGATTGCCCACGATCGCCGGCTTGGTCGATCGCTGGAAGACTGATTGTCTGCCCTTCATGCCATGGGACAAGGGCACTCGCCAAAACAACCTATACAAGATCGAGCGCGTCCGCCGCGAGCTCGGCGCGCGGCAAGTCGCGCGAACCGATCGTTTGTTTCTGCATTCCTGGCTTTCGTCGTTCTGCCACAACGCCGACCAATGGAACAAGTGGCGCTATGTCCTGGTGCTGCTCTGGAAATTCGCGCTCGAGATGAAGTTCGTGTCGGAAAACGAGCCGGAGTGCATTCAGGAGCGCAGCACCAGCAAAAAGCTCGAGATGAACCAGAAGGTGAGGAAGCAGCTCGACATCGAGGGATTCCGTGCCATTCACGAGAAGGCCCCGGGGTGGCTGCAACTGGCGATGGAACTGTCGATCGTGACCCTCCAGGCGCGCTCGGAAGTGTGCAATCTGCGGCACACCGATTTTCGCGCCGGGCACTTGTTCGTCATTCGGGACAAGGTGTCGGGGGACTCCGACATGGCGTTCATCAAGATCGTGGTGACCGAGCAGATAGACGAACTCCGTCGACGAGCGCTGACTATGGACAATAGCGTCTCGCCATACCTGGTTCACCGGGCACCCGATCGACGGCGGCGGGAATGGATCGAAGGCAAGCCGCATTGGACATGGGTGGTACCAGACTATCTCTCCAAGGCATTTGCCGAAGCCCGCGACCAGGTGCGGCGATTTGAGGCAATGCCACCCCGTGAGCGCCCGACCTTCCACGAGATCCGCGGGCTCGGTGCTCGAATTTATCGTGACCGCGGGGTATCAGAGGATGCGATCCGCGCGCTCATGACGCATGCGCACAAGCGCACGACGCAGATCTACCTGGATCGGGGGGCAGCCGCCCTCTCCGATGCTGATTACGTGGAAGTGCGAGCGTCGCTGACACTCGCGGAAATGGTCGGGAGCCTCTCCTGACTGCGGCCCGCGGGGAGTGCCGCTAGCGCTCAAACACACGGCGCACTATCACTACACGCCCCCCTGCCACCCATCCCGCGGCGGCTCATGCTTCGTCGGCGTGGCTGCCCCACCTGTGGGTCTGGGGGATTACTCGTGAGCACGCTCGTCACGGCGGCGATAACCGTGATACTCCGCCGCGCCGGGAAGGTGGACCGGCACGGAATACCCTCGGACGGTTGGCTGCTCAGGTGTCAGTTTATTGATACTCCCCAGAGGATATGCCGGTGAAACACTTGATTGTTGCGATAACCGTGTGGGCATTCTGGACCGGTTTATTGACTTGGCTTCTGCACCGTCTGTTTCCTGGTAATCCAGGACAGTCTCTCGCTTTGTGGTTCCAGGCTGTCGGTTCTATCGGGGCAGTATTCGCTGCCTTCTTTATCGCATGGCGACAATCAACTGAATCGCTGGCAACAATGCGCAACACGCAGCGAGGGAGGCGCAATAGCATACTGGCAGTCGCGGATGCGGCTCTTGAGCAGGTGCGTCATTTCGAGGAGATTCTTACGGGCCAGAACGCAAGAGCTCACATGATCATGGAATACGACAAGAGCATCGTCGAAGGTATCGTTGAGGCCCTCAGTAATGTGCCGGTCCACGAAATCGGATCCCAAGAGGGTGTGACGGCGCTCTTAAAGATGAGGGATCAATTCCGTCGCCTCGGAGTCGTCATGCAGAAATATTTGGATGGTCCAACCAGGGATCCGGAAGCGCAACAAATGCTTGAGAGTAATTGGAATAGCGGCCCTACGCCGGCCGTTGCCATTCGAGACTTCGAACGTATTTTTGGAGAGAATGTGCGCACTCAACTTGACGCGATCAAGCGCTACTACGAGGATATGAAAATGTCCATACGGACCCTCAATCAACTGGAAGCAGCATGAGCCTCGCAGTTCCAGTTGCCTGTTTTGACGCTTCCGCGCTCGTGAAACTGTATGTTGACGAACCCGGAGCCGACGCGGTTCGCAAGTATTGGAGTATCCCTGGGACACGCTATACGACACCCTTTTGCCTTTACGAAACACTCGGGATATTGAAAAGACTCAAGGTGACGGGCAAGCTCGAAATGGACGAGTATTTGCACAAGGCGACGAGCCTTGTGCACTGGTTTCGCGCATCTCAGTCACAACTGAAGGATTCTGACTTTACTGATCCTCGTGTTTTCAGCAGAGCGCGGGATATCGCGGTGCAATTTGATCTTGACTTATCAGATGCGTTTCAGTTGCTCAGCCGTAAGCGGTAATTCGCCGGCGTCTGGTCTACGCGGCGAGGGTATGTAAGGCTGAGCGCAGCGGATTCGCGGCGAAGTGCTGCTTCCACAGCCGCGGGGTGAGCTCGGCGACCCGCGCGGCGGGGTGCTGGCCGACGCGCTGCAGCACGTCGACGAGATAGGTGTAGACGTCGATCTCGTGCAATCGGCAGGTGGTGATCAAGCTCTGTACGATGCCCACCTGCTTGGCGCCGAGCTCGGTCCAACAGAAATTCCAATTTTTCCGACCCATCGGAATCACCCGCAGCGCGCGCTCGAGATGGTTCGTGTCGATGGGCACTTCCGGGTCATTGAGGAACACCCGCAGCTCGATCCTCCGGTCCCGCACGTACTTGAGCGCCTTGATAAAGGGCGTGGCCGGCGCGAGCCCGTGCTGCGCGAGCCTCTCGTCCACCCACTCGAAGAACGCCTCGACGTGCGGCTTGCTGTGCGTCAGACGATGCAAGCGCTTGATCTCGCCGGTGAGCTTTTTGTCCCGGATCTCCTCCTCGACGGCGTAGATCGCCGCGATGCGCTTGAGCCCTTCGCGCACTCTCTCGGGTTCGGCGGCTTCAGCCTCGAACAGCTCTCGCCTCGAATGACTCCAACACTGGGCGTGGATGAGGCCGACCTGCTTTGCGTAGCTCGCATACGCCGCGTATCCATCAGTCAGCAACACTGAGCCTGGCGTATGCTGCTTTCCCAGGGCTCGCACGACGTTCTCTCCCTCCCGAGACGGGAAGAACGGGAAGCAGATCTCATCGTGCTCGCCGTACACGGGCCAGAAGTAGGCGATCTTCATTTTCCCGTGCGCACTGCGGCCGGCCTTGATCGGGGTCTCATCCATCGTCTTCACGCGGCTGCCCCGGATGGAGTCGAACTGCGCGTCGTAGATGGGCTCGAGGAGACCTATCGACTGTTGACCCAGCTGCGTCAGCCAGGGTCGGCTGACATCGATGCCGCTGTCCGCGAGCCGCCGATGTTGACGGTAAAGAGGCTGGTGGTAATCGAACTTATCCCGCAGGAGCCCGGCCAGGAAGCTCACATCCGCTCGGCTGCCCTCGATCACCCCCTGCGGAGCAGGAGCGGCGATAATGGCCTGGGTGTCGCGGCGCTTGATCACCGGGCGTACGTACTTGAGGATCACGTAGCTGCCAGGGCGCTGCGCAATGCGGTAGCTGACCTTCTCTCCGATGAGCTCGTACTGATCGGCGCTCAAGCCCCCGACATCCGGGTGTGCGACCTCGATGGTCTCCACCGGCACGCGGCTCTCATCGAAGAACGGAACGCTCTCGGCCTCGCCCACGGCGGCCGCATCGCTTCGGCGCTCGCGGCGCGTGTGGGCTGCGACCACGCGCTCCTTGCGGGGCGCCGGCGTCTGCGGTGGGGCCAGTACTTCACCGAGTGCCAGCTGCGTCGCGTTCTCCAAAACCCGCAGCCGCTCGCTCTTCGTGCCGAACATCTGCCGCCTGAACCACTCGAGCTGGTGAGTGAGGGCGGCGAGCTGCCGGGTGAGGGCCTCGATCGTCTGCGCCTGTGAGCGCACGAGCCCGAGCAGCTCCGCGGCTGGCGGCGCCGCCATCTCAGTCTCGCTCGGGGGCTTCACGGTCGGCGCTTGATCCATCGGTGTACTTTACCAGAGCGTCACTGTTGGAAGAAGTGTTTGATTGAGATTTTATCCTCGACTCCGGCAGCCGATAGCGCTTGCGCTGCTTGCCCGGCTCGATGCCTTCCAACAGCAACTTCAATCCAGTCCAGTCCATCTCCCGCGTGCGCACCTGCGACCAGTCACTGATGAAACGACCGGCCTCGAGACGCTTCGCCCAGATGCAAAAGCCCGAGCGGTCGAAATACAGAACGCGCATCTGCGTCGCGCGCCGGTTGACGAAGACGTAGAGGCCACCATCGGTTGGATCGCCCCCCAGCCCGTGGCGCACCACCGCCTGCAGACCATCGAACGACCGGCGCATGTCGCAGGGCTGCCCGTACAGCTGAACTCGGATCTGTCCCTCGGGAAAGAACATCAGCCACGTACCACTTGCAGCACCACCCCGCCACCGAGGTCTAGCCGGATCTCGCACCGGGACGAGCTCGCCCTCAGTGCCCCGAGATCGATGAACCCCGCCACCGGCTCCGCATCCGTCGATCTGCTCACCACGGCAGCCTCAGTTACCGCCGGCCTTTTGCGCAGCCTCGATCGCCAGCCGTAGAAAGTCCACGCACTGAGCCGCTCCCGCGCGCAGAAAGCCTGCACCGAGAGTCCGCTGTGGGCCTGCCGCGCTACCAGCTCGCGCCAGGTCTCCGCGCTTCGCCGCTGAATCACCTTGTGCATCGTTCGCTCCAGTCAGGGGATACTGGAGCGCCATTTTCGGCAGATACGCGCGAGAAGGAAGAACGCCTACGAGTTACCGCTTACGCTCAGCCTGGAGGAGGGATACTTCTCAGTACTGAAGGGAGAAAGCGCGCCGCGACTTGTGACAGCCGACGAAGGGCTCGCTAACGCCGCGCGTGCACTA
>JAJZLX010000295.1:0-2971 GCA_021850555.1 Pseudomonadota bacterium
AATCGCGGGAGCCCTGAGGGAAGGCGATGCCTCGAAAATGCTTGCCCGGAGTAACTCCGTATTTCTTCTCGAAGTCCTCTTGCAGCGGCACGTGTATGGAAGGCCGCTTGAATTAAAGCGAGATCGGGCGGTTCGAGAGGCGGTCCTGTACCTCTTGGACGTGCTGGTTGAACAGGGTTCCTCTGCCGGCTTTCGCATGCGAGACGATTTCGTTACGCCGGCGGGCTAATGTCAGTCGACCAGTCGGGGCAACTTAGGTCTATGACGACACGGAATCTCAACCAGGTATACCCAAACCAGCACACTTGAATACAGGGCCCTTCCTCGGTGCCTCGAGACGCCAGCGGCCTGGCAGAATGCTACGGATCACTACATTGATTACGCCTCCATCGGTACTCCGCATCGGCGTCTCGAGACACCTGCCGCCTAGCGCACTGCGGGGCAGCGCTGCGAGTGGCGTGGACCGGCGGTCGCGGGAGACAATCTGAAGGAACGTGTGGATGAGAATCCCAATTGCACTGCTGCGGTTTGCTATGTTTGCGATGACCCTCGCCTATGCGGCACCGACACAGGCCGCGCAGCCGGCGCCCTTGAATACGTTCACTTTCACTGCAGCGCGCGGCCTACGTCCCGGCGCGACCGCGCACATCACCCGCATTTGGGTGCACACTTCCCCGTTCGGCCGCAGCGGTCAAACCGGAAGTCTGCTCATCCACTACTCCGACGGAGTGAGCCTCGTTCTGTGGAGGGCGCCGCACCAGAACGTCATGACGCTTCAGGCGAACTCGCCCAGTGGAATCGTCCCCGCCGGCGCCGTGCACATGCGGATTGCCCAGAATGGGCGTACGGCCGGTTGGGCGGGCCTGGCCGCGACCTGCTGCCAGTCCTACCCGATACCCGTGTCAGTTGGAATTTATCGCTCGGGCCAACGAGTGCTGCACATCAGTGGACCCGGGATGCTCGCGTACTGGAATTTCCTGGGTAACGGCACGCGGATCGTTGCCGTGTGGGGCCCTTCGCATGGGCCGCAGGTGCTGGAGTACCAGATCATCGATCTGAGCACACATCACGTGCTAGCGCAGGTCTCCGGCAATCCCAACACTCAGAAACTAGATCCCAACGCCCCCACCTGGGCGCTCAAAGTACAAGCCTCGTGCTGCGCGAACTTGTAGAAGAGCCTCAACATTCAGAAGCTCGCAGGGTCTTCACGCGAAAGGATCAAAAGATGGCTGAATCCACAGAACCCGCCTCACACATGGAAGCGCTCGCGGCCGACTGGGGTCGGCGGCAGGAATTTTCCCTCGAGCTGGAGGAAATTTGGCTTCGGGATCAGTTCACCGGCAATGCCGACGGCCCGCCGGGGCTATCAATGCGGCGCACCGTAGAGGCTCAAGGTCGACTGCCGACCTCGCCGGCGGGGTGCTGCGCGGTCACGACTCCGTTGCCTGCACCTCCCGATGAGTCCGACCGGAATCTCTCCGCGCCCTTGCATCAGGCTGTGGCCGAGTTTATGAGCGAGGTGCGCGCCAGTATTCGTCGCTGGGAAGCCGCTGCGGTAGGCGCGGTCATCGCGGCAGGGTTTGTGCTAGCGCTTACTCATCACTGGTAGGCTCGCCCATGCGCAATCGTGATGACGAGTACCTGGGCAAACTCCGCGACTATTATGCCGAGCACCGGGTGCTGCCGTCGTATTCCGCTATGATGACCCTCGTTGGGCTGCATTCAACATCGGCTGTGTCTGCTTTCGTCACGCGCATGAAGACCATAGGCATGTTGGGCTCTGGCCCGAGCGGACGAATGCAGCCCGGTCCGCGATTCTTCGAGCGCGCGGCGCTCGAACCCCAAAGCGAAGGAATGTCCCGGGCAGCGCTTGATCCGTCGGTCCACGACTTGAACGTCGACGTCTACCTCATTGATCAACCGTCGCGGACAGTCTTGCTGACCATGCCCGACGACTCTATGCTCGAAGCGGGGCTGCTGCCCTCCGATACGGTAGTGGTGAAAAAATCCGTGCCTGTTCTCGCGGGCGACGTCGTGGTCGCCGCCGTGGACGGGCAGTTATTTGTGAGATTTCTCGCGCGAGACTCCCAGGGCTTTTATCTCAAACCGGGTAATTCCTCGTACCCAACGATTCGGAGCAATCAGGACCTGGAGATCATGGGACGGGTCGTGGCGAGCTTTCGGAAGTATTCTCAACCCGAGCCCGGTGGTGGGGAGGCCTCCCTCTTAACGTGACAACGCGCCGACAGCATTACGTCTGGCAGAAATATCTTAAACCGTGGACGACGAAGAAAGGTAGGGTCCCCCAGATCTGGTGCTTGCGCCGAGAAGGACCGGCTCCGATAAGACTCGGAATCACGAACGTCGCGGTCCAACGGGATTTTTATCGCCTACGCAATCTTGAGCGCGGCGATGTGGAGTTCGTCAGGGCTATGGGTATAAGCCAGAACACGAGCCCTATGGTGCGAGAAACGAATGAGCGATGGATTGCGATGATTGGCGGGATGATAGACATGCAACGTACGTTACGTGATCGACTCAGTGGGAGCCCGCAGCTGAGGGAAGAGCTCGACAGGGTGATGATCGAGCATCAGGAGGATGACTATTCGCGGATGGAAAGTCGCGCAGTTGCTCACCTCGAGGCCCTTCAAGGTGGGGATGTCACGTTTTTTGCCGACGACGAGGAGGCGATCAAGTTCTCGTATTTCCTTGCGCACCAGTATTTTCGTACTAAGGCGCATCGCCGCTAAGTTAATTTCATGTACAACATGATCAAAGAGGCGTAACATCTTGTTTTCAAGACAACAGGAACTCCTCTTTGAGTCGACGCAAGCTGGAGCTGGCGGTCGAGGAGGTACCGTCGGCGAAATATCTGTCGATCGTATGGAAGTACCTGACCGAGTCGCTGTGTCAGGAGGTGTTTGCGGCGACGCGAGAGCGCGAGCGACAACGGAAGTGGACGCTCTATGCG
>JAJZLX010000295.1:2981-6254 GCA_021850555.1 Pseudomonadota bacterium
GCAGAGCCGCTATGGCAGCCAGACACGCGCGCTGCTGGAGGCACGGGCGGGCTCGGCGCTGTTTCCGCCGGTCGATGCGAGTCCCGAAGCCTTCTTTCAGAAGGTTCAGAACGTCCGCCCGGCGTTCTTCCAGAACGTTTTCCGTGCCTATACCGCTCGACTGAAAGGCGAGGCGCCCTCGACGTTCGAGCGGGAGCTGCCGCTGGATCCGAAGCTCTTTCCCGAGGTGTATGCCGTGGATGGCTCGCGGCTGGAGAAGGTGGCGCGCATGCTGAAAGTGGCGCGCAAGACCACCAAGGCCATCATTCCCGGGAGCCTCGAGGCGGTCTACGACCTGCGGCGCGGGCTGCTGCACGAGTTGCACTTCGATCCGGACGGGTGCGTCGGGGAGATCACGATGTTCGAGCAGGTGCTGCCGTCGATTCCGCGCGGCGCACTGATTCTCAACGACCGCTACTATGCGAAGCCGAAGATCTGGGAGCAAGTCGCCGCGCAGGGAGTGTGGATGATCAGTCGCCACAACCGCACGGTGAAGAAGCGTCGTCTGGCGGTGAACGCGCAGTTTCGCAGCTCTGCTCTGTCCTACGACGACTGGTTGGTCGAGATGGGCGGCAGCCAGGCGGGTACCTCCCCCGTACCGCTTCGCTGGGTACGGATCTGGGGCCCAGGATTCGATCGGACTCTCATTACCAACGTGCTCGAGCCCGAGCGCTTGACGCCCGAGCAGTTGATGGCCGCGTATCGGCGCCGCTGGAGCGTGGAGCGGATGTATCTGGCGATGAAAGAGGTTCTCGAGCTCAATCATCTGTACAACTGCTCGCCCGCTGCCGTCGGCCAGCAGGTCTACGCCACGGCCATTCTGTACAACACCTTGCGGACCTCGCAGGCGCAAATCGCCGCCACCGCCGGGGTGGCGCCGGAGATCTTGTCGGTCGACAAACTCTTCCCCACCTTGATCGACCACTACATCAAGGCGACCTGCGTCGCCCTGGGCTCCGAAGCCGAGTGGGAGCGAGTGCACGCCGAGCATCCCCGCATCACTCGCCCGGAGGCGCTGCTCGATGCACCTTGGCTGCGAGTTCGCGTCAGAGATCATCTGTTGGAGAAGCGCAAGGGGGAACGGAAGAAACGGCGCTTCTGCGCCGGTCGGGCTCGCGCGACATCATACAACTTGATACCCGGTGCCAAGAAATTGCTCCAAAGTTAACTTAGCGGCGATGGTACTAAGGCGATAAGAGATCGGATTCGCGACACCTTTCCTTCTCAGTCAGACAAGGAGCGATTCGAGCGCACGTGGCCGATCCTTCGGTATATTTTCGCGACGAATATAGGCTGTGAGATCTTTCGCAGTCGCAAGTCAGTGAAACTCCAGGTTGTGAAAGCTGCGCCAGGGATGAAGTTCATCACCAGTGACCAGCCCGCCATCAACACATACGGGGCCTTTGTACCAGAGCGAACGCCGATTGAGAAGATGGAGCTCTTTTATCCTGTCTCCCCGACACGGGCGGTTATTCTTTCAGGTCATCCGGTGTACCAGGACACTCACGGTAAGGTGCTTGAGCCGTTCCGCATGAGTGTCCTCAATCAGGCCATCGAGCGCGTTGCATACGAACAGCTGTTCGCGGATTCGGATGATGCACTGAATCCGCTGGTGCCCTATTTTTGTTCGCGCGATACCGCGAGATAGCCCCCGCTCGCAGTAGACTCTCGTATTCGGCCAACAGGAAGGAAATATAGCTTCGCGTCAGGTTGCAAAAGAGGCGCGCCTCCGAGATGTCCAAATACACGCCGCGGCCAAGGTCCGTTCCGTGGCGCGCCCCTCCGCCGGTCGGCGACGAGAGATAGCCGTGCATGGCCGTTATCCAATCGAGCACCCGCTCCAGTGTGGTTCCCGTCCGCTTCGCGCGCAGGTGTTACGTCCGCCGGTATCTGAGGCGTAACGCCTTCCGTTTTCCCGCGCTCGTCCGGGATTTTTGATCGCGCATTCCCCGTCGCAGCCCGAGACAATCTGGCCGAGAACGGCGGTTTGCCGCCGCCAGCATGGTGGGACGGTGCGGTGTGCGCCGGCCGAGGATGGCTGGTCGGCGGTCTTGGCGGGTTACCGGTCGCATCAGCCGCTCCGTGAGAGGGTAGGGTCGGGTAAAGTACACGACCTCATGAGTACCCAGACTGTCGGGCGAAACGCCCCTTGCCCCTGCGGCAGCGGGCTGCAGTACAAGCGATGCTGCCGGGGAAAGGACCGGGCGGAGCAGTCTGCGCGGGATCGGGCTCGGTCCATTGTGGAGCGGGAGCGGCAGCAGGCGGCACGGCAAGCGCAGCGTGAGGCATTGGACGAGGCTCACGCGCTGGATAACGCCTCCAATGCGGTCCTCGATCTGGTGCAGGCCGGCAAGCTCGAGCAGGCCGAGCAGGCCGCGCGGGCGCTGCTCGAGCGATTCCCTGAGGTGCCCGACGGCCACGAGCGGCTCGCCATGGTGTACGAGGCTCGGGGGGAAGGCGGGCAGGCGGCCGAGTGCTACCGCAAGGTCATCGAGATGGTTCGGGCCCGCCCCGGGGAGTTCGACCCTGAGTACGAACGGTATCTGCTCGAGAAGCTCGATCGAGCCGCCGCGGAGAACTGAGCGGCTCTGCGGCTGTTGGGCGGGCAGTGCCACGCGGGCGTGCGCTCCGGTTCCTGGTTCGATGACAACGAACATTACCAGAGGAACCATCCCATGCTGCGCATTGTGCCGCTCGTGGCCAGCGTCGAAGAACACCTAGCCAAGTGGACCTCAACGCCCGAGGACTACCGGCCGAAGCGGTGTCCGCACTGCGGGCTCGCACGCCTCTGGTGCCACGGGCATTACTGTCGCAAGGCCGACCGCGGGAGCGGCGAGCTCAATCCGGTTCCGGTGCCGCGCTACTACTGCCCCGGCTGCAAGGGGACCTGCTCAGCTCTGCCGAGCTGCATGGCGCCGCGGCGGTGGTATCTGTGGAGCGTGCAACAGGTGATCCTGGTTTGCCTGCTGGCCGGGGTGTCCCTGGAGAAGTGCGCGGCGCAGTGGGCCGAGCGGGGTCCTGCCTTGAGCACGATGCGGCGCTGGTGGCGATGGCTGAAGGCCCGTCACGTGCAGTTCGCCTTCCGCCTGAGGAACCGTCAGCCCGAGTGGGGACGGGCGGGGGAGTTGCGGGAGTTCTGGCGAGGCGCCATCGAGGAGGAGCCGCTGCGCGAGCTGATGGCGTACCTCGATAACGAAGGTCTTATCGTCCCATAGAGACTCGGACCGCGAGCCG
>JAJZLX010000722.1 GCA_021850555.1 Pseudomonadota bacterium
GAACTTCCAGCGGCAGCGCCGCGGGTCCGGCGGAGAAATTGAAGACGCGCACCTTGAAGGCCGCCTCGCATTGGAATTCGGGGAACAGCGGATAGTATCAAGCGGCAGGGCCGGCTTGAGAACTTTTGGCCATCATGGCCTGCCCGATGGGCCCGCACACGGATCGAGGCCGCCTAGGAACGGCGCCGCGGAACAGTAGATCGTGCAGCGATCGAGACAGTGCGATGGCCGGCGCGCCGTGCCTCCCGGGCGTCCCCGGGAAACCCGCCCCGGGGCACGTTCCGTTGGTAATGCCGGCCCGTGGCTCATGGTTGATTGCACTAGGCGCCCGGATCGGCCTCCGGTGCCGGCGCCTCGCCGCTCTCGGCGGGCTGCTCCTCGCAACCCGCCTCGCCGCTCTCCAGGCTCTCGAGCCGCTCGAGACCGACCAGACGCTCTCCTTCATCGAGGCGGATCAGGCGCACCCCCTGGGTGTTGCGGCCGAGCACCGACACCTCGTCCACCGGCGTGCGCACCAGAGTGCCGTTCGAGCTGATCAGCATGATCTCCTGCCCCGGCAACACCTGCAGCGCCGCCACCGTGGCGCCATTGCGCTCGCTCGTCTGAATCGCGATCACACCCTGGCCACCGCGACCCTGGGGCGGAAATTCCTCGATGGGCGTGCGCTTGCCATATCCGGCCGCGGAGGCCGTGAGCACGGCCCCGTCCGCGACCACGATGAGCGCAATCAACTCCTGGCCCTCCCCGAGCCGGATGCCGCGCACGCCCGCGGCGTCCCGGCCCATCGGGCGCACCTCCTCCTCGTGGAAGCGGATGGCCTTGCCGCCGCTCGAGACCAGGATGACCTCACGCTCGCCGTCGGTGATCGCCACGCCGATCAGGCGGTCGTTGTCGTGCAGATCGAGCGCAATGATGCCGCTTGCGCGGGGTCGGGAGAAGGCGGCAAGCGGCGTCTTCTTGACCGTGCCCTGACTGGTCGCCATGAACACGTAGTGCTGTTCGTCGTACTGCTTGACCGGCAGGAGGGCATTGATCTTCTCGCCCTGCTCGAGCGGCAGCAGGTTCACCATGGGCTTGCCGGCCGAGGCTCGGCCGGCCTGCGGCAGCTCATACACCTTCAGCCAGTACACCTTGCCGCGGTTGGAAAAGCACAGCACCGTGTCGTGCGTGTGGGCGACGAAGAGCTTCTCCACGAAGTCCTCGTTCTTGACCGCGGTGGCCGCCTTGCCCCGCCCGCCGCGCCGCTGGGTCTGGTACTCGGTGAGCGGCTGGCACTTGGCGTAGCCGCCGTGCGAGAGCGTCACCACCACATCCTGCGGCTCGATGAGATCCTCGGTGGTGAGATTGAGCTGGTCGCGGTTGATCTCCGTGCGGCGCGCGTCGCCGTAGCTCTCGCGGATCTCGATGAGCTCCTCACGGATCACCTGGGTGAGCCGCTCGGGACGGGTCAGGATGTCGGTGAGATCGACGATGTGCGCGAGCAGCTCGCGGTACTCCTCGATGATCTTGTCCTGCTCGAGCCCGGTGAGACGGTGCAGGCGCATCTCGAGAATCGCCTGCGCCTGGGCCTCGGAGAGACGATAGCCCGACTCGGAGAGCCCGCTGCCCTCGGGCAGCGCGCCGGCGCGAGTCGAGACCGCCCCGGCGCGCTCGAGCAGCTCCGTGACCACGCCCGGGCGCCAGTGGCGCCCCATCAGTCCCGCGCGCGCCTCTGCCGGCGAGGCGGAGGCTCTGATGAGGGCGATCACATCCTCGATGTTTGTGAGCGCGACGGCGAGACCCTCGAGGATGTGGGCACGCTCGCGGGCCCTGGCAAGCTCGAAGATGGTGCGCCGGGTGACGACCTCGCGGCGGTGCCGGATGAACGCCTCCAGCATCTCCTTGAGCGACATCAGTTTCGGCTGCCCGTCCTCGAGCGCCACCATGTTGATGCCGAACACCGTCTCCATCGGCGTCTGCGCGTAAAGGTTGTTGAGGACGACCTCGGCGTTCTCGCCGCGCCTGAGCTCGATCACGATGCGCATGCCGTCCTTGTCAGACTCGTCCCTGAGACCGTCGCCCGCGATGCCCTCGATCTGCTTCTCGCGCACGAGCTGCGCGATGCGCTCGATCAGGCGCGCCTTGTTGACCTGGTAGGGCAGCTCCGTCACCACGATCGCCTGCCGATCGCCTCGACCGATCTCCTCGATGGCGACACGCGCGCGCACCGAGAGCCGCCCGCGTCCGCTGCGGTAGGCGGTGGCGATCTCCTGGGCGCCGTTGATGATGCCGCCGGTCGGGAAGTCCGGCCCCGGCACGTGCTGCATCAGCGCGCCGAGCGGCAGCTGCGGATCCTCGAGCAGCGCCAGGCAGGCGTTGACCACCTCGGCGAGGTTGTGCGGCGGAATGTTGGTCGCCATGCCGACCGCGATGCCGGTCTGGCCGTTGACCAGCAGGTGAGGAATGCGCGTCGGCAGCACCGAGGGCTCGAGCTCGGACTCGTCGTAGTTCGGGATGAAATCGACGGTGTCCTTGTCGATATCGGCCAGCAGCTCGTGCGCCAGGCGCGACATGCGCACCTCGGTGTAGCGCATGGCCGCGGGCGTATCGCCGTCGACCGAGCCGAAATTGCCCTGGCCGTCGACCAGCAGGTATCGCATGGAAAACGGCTGCGCCATGCGCACGATGGTGTCGTAGACGGCCGTATCCCCGTGCGGGTGGTATTTGCCGATCACGTCGCCGACGACGCGCGCGGATTTCTTGTAAGGCTTGTTCCAGTCGTTGCCGAGCTCGCGCATCGCAAAAAGGACGCGCCGATGCACCGGCTTCAGGCCATCGCGCACATCGGGCAGGGCGCGCCCGACGATCACGCTCATGGCGTAATCGAGGTAGGACTGCCGCATTTCCTCTTCGAGGCTGACCGGCAGGACTTCGCGCGCTATCTCAGACATGGGCCGGGAAACGGACCGGGACGGAGGCGGGAATGGCAGACATCAAGCTCTCGGGCCTTGGCTCTCGGGAAGCACCAAAACCGCAATGTTAGCACGGCGGGTACATTCGGCGCTGCGCCGGGGCGCGAGATGACCGATAATGGGTTGCAACGCGGCCGGCGCCTCGGGCCGCGATCCATGGGGTTCGAGGGTTCGTATGGCAACCGCTTCACATCGTCCCGATCCGGACGCCCGCGGCCGTAACGCCGAGCAGGGCGAGCTCGCCAAGTTCGATGCCCTCTCGGAGCGCTTCTGGGACGAGCACGGACAGTTCCGACCGCTGCATCTGCTGAACCCGGTCCGGCTGCGCTTCGTGGCCGATCGATGCGCCCTGGCCGGCGCACGCGTACTCGACGTCGGCTGCGGGGGCGGACTGCTCGCCGAGTCGCTCGCTCACGAGGGCGCGCACGTCATGGCGATCGATCTGGCTCCGGGGATGATCGAGGTGGCCCGCATGCACGCCAGTGCCCACGGCCTTTCGATCGATTACAGGGTGACCGCCGCCGAAGACCTCGCAGAAAGCGCCCCCGCAAGCTTCGATGTGCTCACCTGCATGGAAATGCTCGAGCATGTGCCCCGGCCGCAAAAAATGCTCGCGACGCTTGCCGCGTTGGTGCGGCCCGGGGGCTCGGTGTTCGTTTCCACTTTGAATCGCAACCCCAAGTCCTTTCTCGTGGCCATCCTCGGGGCCGAGTACCTGCTCTCGCTCGTGCCGCGCGGCACCCACGAGTATGAGCGCCTCATCCGCCCGAGCGAGCTCGCCGGCTGGGCCCGCTCAGCCGGCCTGAGTGCCCGCGCCCTGGCCGGCATCTCGCTCAACCCCCTGACCGGAGCCGCCCGTCTGACGACGGACCCCTCGGTGAATTACCTGGCGCACTTCGTGCGCGACGAGTTTCCCGAGACGCCTCCATCGCCGTAGCTGCGGATCTCACGGCCAAATTCAGGCGCGCGCCGGGAGCTTCCGCCGCAGCGGTGCACCGACGCCCGGCTATGCGGCCAGCAGCCCCTCGATCTCCTGGGCCTCGAGCGCTCGGAAGTGCCCGCGGGCGAGCGAGCGATCCAGCACCAGCGTGCCGAGCCGGGTACGCACCACCCGGCTGACGAGCGCGCCCTGGCGCTCGAACAACTGCCGCGCCTCCTTGCCGCTGGCGCCCTGCACGATGAGCGCGTACCAGCGGTTGGCGGCCTCGCCGCCGCAGCCCTCGCAGCCGAGCACTTGCAGACGCTCACCGCTGTCGAGCACGCCTCCCAGGATCCCCTGGCGCTGTGACTCGGTGAGCTCGCCACGAATCCTCACGCTGAAGTCGCTGACCCAACGGCGCACGTTTCGCTGCAGCCTCGAAGCGAGCTCGCCGTCGCCGCAGATCAGCTCCAGTCCACCGTCGATCCTCGGCATGGGGCTCACCACCACGAAGCGCCGCCCGGCACGCCTGGGCAGGCGTGAGAACAGCGCAACCGCGCCGGCCTCATCCGTCGCGGGCTTGTCCAGGCTCTCGCCGCTCGAGCGATGGTAGATGAACGTGCGGCCACCGCTTTGCGGCTCGCGCTGGCGGATGAGGCGGCCGTCGAGGCGCACCTGGTCTGCCGGGACGACTTTCATGCCGAGCGTGGCCGGCCGCCCGTTGACGCTCAGCCGCCCCGCCCGAATCCAGTCCTCGGCCTCGCGGCGCGAGGCGAGCCCGGCCTGCGAGAGCACTTTCTGCAGCCGCTCAGGCTCTGCCGCGGGCTCACT
Organism: Pseudomonadota bacterium; assembly: GCA_021850555.1. The sequence goes on from JAJZLX010000722.1 coordinate 4,702, forward strand.
GCGATGGGCGGCGCGGCGGCCCGACCGGCGCCCGGCCGGCTCACTCGGGCGCATCGTCCGGGGCGGCGAGCATCTTGCGAGCCGGCGACTGCGACGCATCGAAAGCCCCGCTCTCTCCCGCCTCCTCCGGCTCCTCTCGCCCTTCGATCGACCCGCCATCCCCGCAGTCGCTCTCGGCGCAGACCTGCGCGGCATCCGCCTCGCAGTCCGCTGCGGCCTCGGAGCCGTCTGCGACGGTCTGCCCGGCGGCGGGCAGATCGAGTTGCAGGTTCAGATCGCCCACCGCCTTCAGCTCCGAGAGCGGGGGCAGCTGATCGAGGCTTGCGAGGCCAAAATAATCGAGGAAATCGCGCGTGGTGCCGAGAAGCTCGGGACGGCCGGGGACGTCGCGGTGGCCGACGATCCGCACCCAATTGCGCTCGAGCAGCGTCTTGATGATGTTGGGATTGACGGCGACGCCGCGCACGTCCTCTATCTCCCCCCGGGTGATCGGCTGGCGGTAGGCGATGAGAGCCAGCGTCTCGAGCAGCGCCCGCGAGTAGCGCGCCGGCCGCTCCGGCCAGAGCCGCGAGACTTCGGCGGCGAACTCGCGGCGTACCTGGATGCGCAGCCCCGAGGCGGTCTCCTTCAGCTCGATCCCGCGTCCATCGTACTCTGCGGCGAGGGCCTCGATCGCCTCGCGCAGCGCCTCCTCGCTCGGTCGGGCGGACTCATCGAACAGCTGCGCGAGCTCCTCGCGCTTGAGCGGGCGGCCGGCGGCGAGCAGCGCCGCCTCGATCACATTCCTCAGATAAAACTCACTCATTCGGACGTCTCTTGGGGAGAATGACTCGGCTCATCCTGAGCTTCGCTCCTCGGGGGCTGCGGCTTCGCCGCCTCAAAATTTGCTCCCGGCAATTCTTCCGTCGCAGGCGCATCGGCGGGCGGCTCGTCCGGCGCCGGGCCCTCTTCGGTCCGCGACCCGGAGTTGTCGGCGACGAGGTGCAGGCTGCGCCCGCGCCCTCCCGCCCGCACGTGCAGCGGAGCGTAGGGCTCGGATTGCACGATGTCGATCAGTCCCTCGCGCACGAGCTCGAGGATCGCCATGAAGGTGACCGTCACCCCCATGCGGCCTTCCTCGGGCTTGAACAGGCGGGTGAAGTCGACGAAGCTCGACTGCTCGAGCGAGGCGAGAATGTTGCCCATGCGCTCGCGCACCGACAGCACCTCGCGCTGGATGTGATGATGCGCGAACATCTGCGCGCGCACCACGACCTCCTGGAATGCCACCAGCATCTCCTTGAGCGTGGTCTGTGGCAGGGTCCTCACCACCTGGCGATCCTTGAGCTCCGCGGCGGCGGTCCAGTGATCGCGCTCGAGTCTCGGCAGCGCATCGAGGTCCTCCGCCGCGCGCTTGAAGCGCTCGTATTCCTGCAACCGCCGCACGAGCTCCGCCCGCGGATCCTCTTCCACGCCGTCGCCGGAAGGTTTCGGCCGCGGCAGCAGCATGCGGGACTTGATCTCCGCGAGCGTCGCGGCCATGACGAGGTACTCGCCAGCAAGC
>JAJZLX010000719.1 GCA_021850555.1 Pseudomonadota bacterium
TTTCGGACCACGTCGCATCGATTCTCCCTCGAAATCCAGTCTACCGTTGGACATCGAGGGCGCATAAACGTTCGACGAATTATTGAATCAGGACACTAGGGGCAGTTCTGCGGTAGGCTCGCGCGGGCTTTGGGCTACCGGGGGCGAGATGCGAAGCGAGGCGCGGGAGGCCGAGAATGACGCTTTCGAGGCTCTCTCGCGTGAGATCGGCGCTCAGCTTGGCGTGACTTGTGCGCCCGGGCCCGAGCGCGCCGTGTCGGGCGGCTGCATTCACCGCTGCTACCTGTGGCGGTGCGAGGCGGGGCCGATTTTCGTGAAGGTGGCCGATGCTTCGGCCGTGGGCCTGTTCGAAGCCGAAGCGGCGGGCCTGGCGGAGCTCACCGCGGCGCATGCGGTCAGGACACCGGCGCTGCGGGCGCGGGGTGTTGCCTCGGCCCGGGCCTTTCTCGCTCTGGAGTGGATCGAGGCCCGCTTCACCGGCCACGACAGCGAGCGCAGGCTCGGGGAGCGTCTGGCGGCGCAGCACCGGGTGAGCGCCGAGCAGTTCGGCTGGCGGATGGACAACAGCATCGGGCGCACGCCGCAGGTCAATGGATGGCTGCCCGACTGGGTGGAGTTCTTCCGCGAGCGGCGGCTGCGCTACCAGCTGGATCTCGCATCGCGGCGGGGCTTCGGAAAGCTGCTCGAGCGGCCCGGCGCGCGGCTGTTGGAAAAGGTCGGGGCATTGCTCGAGGGCCATCGGCCGCGGCCCTCGCTCCTGCACGGGGATCTCTGGGGCGGGAACTGGTTCGCCGATCAAGCCGGCGAGCCGGTGATCTTCGACCCGGCGGTGTATTACGGGGATCGGGAGGCGGATCTTGCCATGACGCGCCTGTTCGGCGGCTTCGGACGGGACTTCTACGCCGCCTACGAGGCGGCCGCACCCCTGCCCGCCGGACTGGCCGTGCGCTCCGAGCTCTACAACCTCTACCACGTGTTGAATCATGCCAACCTGTTCGGGGCAGGCTATGCCTCGCAGGCCCGTTCGATGATCGAGCGGCTGCTGGCCGAGGCGGGCGGTTAACCGGCCCCCGTCTCTCTCCAAAGACGTAATCGGCCATCCGGGGTGACTTTTGTCATGCGCGCCCCGGGGCGGGGCGCCGCGTCCGCGCTAGAATCGGCACTGATGGCACGGAACATTCCCCTCCGACCCGGGCACCCGGAGCGCATCTGCTGGGGGTGCGAGCACTTCTGTGCGGCCGATGCCATGCGCTGCGGCAATGGCACCGAGCGGGCGCAACATCCCCTCGAGCTCTTCGGCGAGGACTGGGAAAGCTTTGGCCTCGATGCGCAGGCCGCCCCCGCGGACTCGAAGCCCCCCGCCGAAGGTCATCTCGGCACTTCGGACTGATCCGCGCGGGCCGATCCAGGCCCGGGGGGCGGGTTTCCAGTCCGGGCACCGGCTGCGTGCGCGTATACTCTAGCGCTCGAGAGGCATCTCAATAAAAAGGGGCGTCACGGCAGGTCCTGGCGCCGAGCACCCATGAGCGCGACCCACGAGATCGTCCAGGACTACTACGGCAGGCAGCTCACCGCGAGCGCCGATCTGAAAAGTACGGCTTGCTGTGACGCAAGCCAGATCCCGGCCTGGCTGAAACCGCTCCTCGAGAGCATCCACCCCGAGGTGCTCTCTCGCTATTACGGCTGCGGCCTGGTCTGTCCGCCGCTGCTCGCCGGCTGCCGCGTGCTCGATCTCGGCTGCGGCTCCGGGCGGGACGTGTATGCACTCTCCCAGCTCGTGGGACCCGAAGGGGAAGTCGTCGGCGTGGACATGACGGAGGAGCAGCTGGCAGTCGCCGAGCGCCACCGTGCCTACCACGCCGGGCGCTTCGGTTATGCCAATGTGCGCTTTCAGCGCGGCTTCATCGAGCAGCTCGATGAGCTCGAGCTCGCGCCGGCCTCATTCGATGTGATCGTGTCCAATTGCGTCGTCAACCTCTCGCCCGACAAGCCGGCGGTGCTGGGGCAGGTGGCGCGGTTGCTTAAACCCGGCGGGGAGTTCTACTTCGCCGATGTCTATGCCGATCGGCGCGTGCCGGCCGCGGTGCGCGACGATCCGGTGCTCTACGGCGAGTGCCTCGGCGGGGCGCTGTACTGGAACGATTTCTTGCGCCTCGCGCGCGCCGCAGGCTTCACCGATCCGCGCCTCGTTGAGGACCGGCCGATCGCGGTCTCCGATCCGCGGCTCGCCGCTCGCGTCGCGCCCATCCGCTTCTTCTCCGCCACGTGGCGGCTGTTCAAGCTGGAAGGGCTCGAAGACGCCTGCGAGGATCACGGCCAGGCCGTGCTCTATCGCGGCACCGTCGCGACGTGCCCGGCGCGCTTCGAGCTCGATAAGCATCATCACATCGAGGCGGGCCGCGTATTTCCGGTCTGCGGCAACACCTTCCGCATGCTGGGAGAGAGCCGCTTCCGGCCGCACTTCGATTTCCTCGGCGATTTCAGCCGCCATTACGGGCTGTTCGCCGGCTGCGGCGGGGCACTGCCGTTCGATACCGGGATGCAGGCCGCGGCGGCAAGCGGCTGCTGCTGAGAAGCGGCCCGTCTATCCGCGCGCCGTCGACTCCTCGAGCCACCTCGGCGCGTCACTTCGGCCGGCAACGGTGAGTCCGTTCCCGAGGAGCTGCGCCCTTCCGGCCTTGGCGGCGTACAGTCGCTTGTCGGCTGCCTCCAGAAGCCGCTCGAGCGTCATGCCGTCGACGGGAAAGAAAGCCACACCGGCGCTGCAGGAGAGGCCGAGAGGGCCAAGGCCCGAAGGGGAGAACGAGGCGAGGGACTCCCCGAGCCGGCGCAGGACGAGGCCGCTCGAGTGCGGATCGGCATCCATCAGCAGCAGCACGAATTCATCCCCGCCGAGCCGTGCCACCGTGTCCTCGCCGCGGACCAGGTCCATCAGCCGAGCGCCGAGAAAAGTGAGCACCTCATCGCCCGCAGCGTGCCCGAACCGGTCGTTCACCTGCTTGAATCCGTCGAGATCGAGCAGGGTCAAGGTATGGATGCAGCCGTGGCGCTGGGCCTGCGCCGCGACATGCTCGAACCGGTCGCGCAGCAGATACCGGTTGGCCAACCCTGTCAGTGGATCGTAGCAGGCACGGCGCTCGAGAGTCGCGCGCACCCGACGCTCGGACGTGACATCGTGAAGTACGGCGATATGTTGCACGATGGTCCCGGCATCGTTGCATACGGGCGAGAGCCTGGTGTTGAAGTACAGGAGCCTGCCATCCTTGCGGAAGGCAACCAGCGTCTCCTCCGCCATAGAGCCGGCGCGCATCGACGCCTGCAGCGCCTGCGCGCACCCTTCGGGGCCGAGCACGCTGAGGAAAAGCCTCCAGTCCCGCCCGAGGATCTCGGCCCGGCTGTAACCGAGCAGCCTCTCGAAGATCGGGTTGGCATAGACGATCGGCTGGGCCGCCGCGGCTGTCTCCATCACTAGAATGGGTGTCGGGCTGCTTTCGATGATGTGCCGAAAGAACGGGGTATCGAGCCTTGGCGTGTGGTCTGCCGGCTCGGGCGCCTCGCCGGCGTTTCGGCCGAAGGTATTCGCAATCCGACCTCGAATGTGTCCGATCATGCGCATGCCCGCCGGTTTCTTCACTGTGCCACAGGCTTGATTTGTGACACAGTTAGCAGTGTTCGCGATATCGGTAGATGGACCTATGTCGGCATCCGGCAACGCTCTCGCCGCCGCTCCGACGGCGAGAGAGCAGTCGGGATTTTCGCGTATTTTGCGAGCAAACAAAATGCCTCAGAGTTCGGCCGCAGAACGGTGCGCCCAGCGGGGGCACCCAGCCCCGAAGCTCAAGTCGGCGCTGCTTTTGAGGCCGGATTCGGAGAAAGACGCGTGAAACCGCATGCCCGGCATCTGATCATCGTGCTGATCATCGCCCTGATTCTTCTGTTGATTGCGACGGTTACGGCACAAATGATCCTGTGAGCGAGCGGCTCGTCAGACACATCGCGACAGCTCGGCGCTCGAGCGCGATCGGGGCAACCTCTAAAGGGCCAATCGTTTCGCACGCGGCTCGCCGCCATCCCAGACCCCCGTTGAAGAGCCGTGTGGTGGCGGCATGAGAGCCGTGGGATAGCGAAGCCTGGACATCGCATGCAGGCCCGCTTGGCAAGCGCCCAACACCTGGTTTATGATTCCACGTTCAATTAGTGCAGCATATCTTGCGTTTTCAATAAACTAGAAGGTTTTCTTGCACTAGAAACGCATGTGTGGGCGCGGCTCCTTGAGCGATGTCCCGCGCAAAATCCCCAGTCCCACCCTGAGGATTTCCGATTCTCCAAAGGCTAGGTGGCAGAGTGGTCATGCAGCGGCCTGCAAAGCCGTCTACGCCGGTTCGATTCCGACCCTAGCCTCCAAGAAAAACAATGACATAGGCGTGTTTTCTTTCCCGAGCGCGCTCTGGAAATCCGCTGATAAGCCATTGAAATCTTCCAATGACACCCGGTGCAGGGTGTCAAATTTGCGTAGACTAACGGTTTAGGCCGTCTACGCGAGGGCAATCCAATGGCGGTGAAGCGACGTCGAGGCGCCGGCTGGCAATATGTGCTCAAGCGTAAGGGACTTCTGCCGAAGCCGGTCTACTTGACGTTCCGGGACGAAGCCGAGGGCGATGAATATGTGGCGCGTCTCGAGGCCCTGCTTGCCCGTGGCATCGTGCCGGTGGAAATCGCTACGGATACCGATCATGGGTATCTGCGCTCGTCGCTGCGGGATTACCTCAATACAACGCAGGTATCTGCACTCGATCGAGAGCAACTGGACATCATCGCGAACAGCCTTCCATGGGACATTCGGCTTGCCGACTGTACGTTCACATGGGCGGTGCAGTGGGTAAGCGGTTTGAAGCGCGAGGCGAACCTCGCGCCGACCACTATCCGCCACCGGGTAGGTGCCCTGGCGCGGGCGCTGGATTGGGCGCTCGCCCACGGCATGCTTGCCACGAACCCATTGCGAGCATTACCCCGCGGATATGCGACATACACCGAAGCGGACGAGCGCGAGGCCGTCGCGCGCGGCGGGCGCGCGAAGACGGACACCGAACGCGACCGGCGATTGACGGCGGAGGAGGAAAAGGCGATCCGCACTGTGCTCACCACGGGGCGGCGTCAGTCGCCGGACTCGACGGCGGGACGCGCTTTACTCCTCAAGCATCGCGGGGCACTGACGCTATTGTTCGATCTGGCGCTCGAGACGGCGATGCGGTTGCGCGAGTTGTTCACGCTGGGTATGGACCAAGTGGACCTCGAGCGCCGCACGATCTTCCTCGATCGCACGAAGAACGGAAGTAAGCGTCAAGTGCCCTTGAGCTCTGTGGCGCTCGCGGCACTGACTCCGTGGCTCGAGGGCCGCGCGGTTTCAGACCTCGTGTTTCCGTGGTGTGCTGACCCTGGCGATGCCCGCGTGGTCAGAAAAACAACAGCGCTGCTGTCGCGTCAGTGGGCGCGTGTCTTCGAGGCAGCGGGTTGCGCCGAACTGCACTTTCACGATCTTCGGCATGAGGCTACGTCAAGGCTATATGAGCGCACCACGCTATCGGATGCGCAGATCGCGAAGATCACGGGTCACAAGGATCCGCGAATGCTCATGCGTTACGCGAATCTTCGGGCCTCGGACTTGGCCGCCCGGCTTTGGTAGGGAGCCCGGCGCGGGATTCGTAGGGAGCAAGATCGGGTAGTGGCCGGCGGTGCCGACCCTTCCGAGGCTCCCCCTCCGCCATGGTGTCAATTTGCGGTGCAGAGGGTTCGCAGGAACGCCGACGTGCGGCGGCCTGCCGGCGAGCGGTGTGGGCGATGTATGCCAAAACATCCGAACGCAGGAGCACCCAGTGCTTTCGGTTGAGGGAGAGTGCGGGGATCTCGCCACGCTCGCACAAGGTGCGCAGTGCCTCCCGCCCAATGTGCAAGAGCGCGGCGGCCTCGATAAGGCCGATTGTCTCAGGCTGTGGGCGCGCTTCTTCGGCGGTCACGATGACCCCGAAAGGCCCTGATCCCGAGCGGTGTTGATCCTCGCCATCTGTGCGCTGTCACCGCCCCGGTCCGGGTGATGGAGCGCCGCCAGGCGGCGGTATGCGAGGGATGCGGCATCGATTTCCTCGCATGTCGCGTTCTCTGCGACGCCGAGCACCTGCCACCATTGCTCGGGTGCGGGAAGAGCTACGAATCCGGTGAAAGCGCGATCGAGAATCTCCGCGCCGC
>JAJZLX010000741.1 GCA_021850555.1 Pseudomonadota bacterium
CGCGCGGATACGCCGCATCTGCTCCTGCATGAGCTTCATCCGAGCTTCCATCGCAGCGAGGTGCTTTGCGGCCATCGGCGCCGATTGGCTTGCTTTAGCCGGCGCCGATCGGGGTGAGGGGGCAGCGGCGTGCGCGGCCGCGATCGCAACCAGTGCCAGGGCAACGCCCGGCCATGCAATTGAGAGTCTGGATTTCACGTGAGTCTCCTCGCTTGAGTCATGGCTCGAGACCGTGGCCCGATCCAGGCCTGGTCCGCTCGATGAGCCGGTGCCAACCGCGCGGTCCCGGAAAGAACCTGGGTGCAGGCTGCGATACTGCCCCAATCGGGCACCGAATTTCGCGGTCATGCCCAGCGCTTCCCGGTATGCACGCCCAGTGTAGATGAACATGATGACTGGAAACAGTGTCACGGAAAAAACGGTCGATCCGTGTACGACGTCCTCCTCGAGCAGACCCGGGAAAATCCCAGTGAAGCGGAGCTGACGCACGAAACCCCAGAGTCCCTCGGAACGTCCCCGGACGCCCCGCCACCCGCCTGGTGCACCGGTAGAGTGCTCGCCCTCCCTCGATGAGCAATTCGATGTCGGAACGAGCGCCGGATATCCGCTCGGCATCAGGGTCGTCACTTCGGTATCCGCAATACCGAGCGCATCGACCACAAGTTCGCGCTCAAGCCGCTACGGTCGAGATGCATGGAACGTACGAGACGCGAAATTGGTCGATCCGGGTGGCGTTGTTCCCATGCGCGACAGGTGTTCCTCAGCCGAGGCATCCCCTGATGAAGAACATTGCCGCAACGCTCGACAGTGAAACAAGACCACTCATTGGATGATATCCATCCGTCTTGCCGCCACAAACCCGTATCTTCCAACGACGCATCCTATCCATTACGTAGAAGTCCTCATGACCCGTGTCCCGGAATGTCATAGGGTTCGGTCATTGATCGATAGACTGTGGCCCGGTAAGGCCACCCAGATGTCGCACGAAGAGCGCGTGCCTGAATGGACAACAAGACTGGCACCCGACCCGCCACCGGCTTCGGCCGAACAGTTCCTGCGATGGGCATTGGCGACAACGGCGGGCCGTTGATCGAGAACAGCGAACTGCATCCTGACATCGACCGCGACACTATGTTGTGCCGCACGCGGCTCGCCTTCCTCCCGCGCATGCAGCGGCTCGAGGCAACGGCGAATGACGCTTGCGAGTCCTTCCCGTTGCAAGCATCGGCGGCAGCGCTGCAATCTTCCCCGCTGCCGGGCGCAGGTTTGCGGATGTCAGGAGCCGGGGTCGCGTACCGGACGCGGATGGACAAGGGCTGCACGACGATGAGCGGGGAGCGTTTCGAGGAAGATCGCCCGACTGTTCGCTCCGTCTCGTGGACCTTGAGACCTCAGAGCGACCCGTGAATTCGAATCACACACACGGACGAGGCAAAAAGGCGCCTTCGACGGCAAGCCATACGGATTGCGGCAACCTCGTCGCGGGGCCACGTAAGCGCGATACGACGGATCCGGTATGTCGGATGCGAGTCTCGCCGCGCTCCCGTCGCCACCGGGCGCATGGGCGGCAGTCCTATCTTCTTCGGCTCGAGCGGCTGTCTGGAGAAATTCCGCGCGACGCCCGAGCGGTATGTAACCGATCACCCCGAGCTGGGAGCCGAGTCCGTGCATGAGCCGAGGCCAGAGCACCGCGGCCCAGCAGCAGCGCGCGCGCGGATGCTCGAACCACCGTTCGGAACGATCTACACCTGTCCGATGCATCCCCAGATTCGTCGCAGCGAGCCGGGCAACTGCCCGATCTGCGGGATGACGCTGGAGCGAGTGCAGCCGGCAAGTGAGACGGGTCAAAGCCTTGAGCTGCGGGACATGACGCGGCGGTTCCGGATCGGTGCGGCACTCGCCGCTCCCGTGGTCTTCCTCGACATGGCCACCGGGATCCACGCGCTCGCGGCGCATCGGCTGATCACACCCGTTCTGTCTATGTGGATTCAGTTTGCGTTCGGGACCCCCGTCGTGATCTGGTCTGGATGGCCGCTGCTTCGGCGCGGGTGGGACTCCGTGCGCCGCCGCTCGCTCAACATGTTCAGCCTCATCGCTCTCGGGGTAAGCACCGCTTATCTCTACAGCCTGGTGGCATTGCTCGCACCGGGTCTTTTTCCGCGAGGGCTGCGCGGTGCCGGCGGTATCATTCCCGTGTACTTCGAAGCCGCCGCGGTCATCACCGTGCTCGTGCTCTTGGGACAGGTGCTCGAACTGCGCGCGCGCGAGGCTACCGGCGGCGCCATTCGCGCTCTGCTGAATCTCGCGCCGAAATTCGCCCGCCGCATCCCTGATGCAGGCACCGATGAGGAGATTCCCCTCGAGGCGGTGCGCGTCGGCGATCGACTGCGGATACGACCCGGAGAAGCCGTTCCGGTGGACGGAGTGGTGCTCGAGGGCTCGAGCGCCGTTGATGAATCTATGGTCACCGGGGAGTCCATCCCAGTGGCCAAAGTCGCGGCGGCCAAAGTCATCGGCGGCACGATCAACACCAGCGGCGCGCTGATCATGCGCGCCGAGGGCGTTGGCTCGGACACGATGCTCGCTCGAATCGTGCAGATGGTGGCCGAAGCGCAGCGCAGCCGTGCCCCCATCCAGCGACTCGCCGATCTGGCCTCCTCCTGGTTTGTGCCGGCCGTCATCGTGATTGCCCTGGTCGCATTCGTCCTGTGGATGCTGCTTGGCCCGCCGCCTCAGATGGCCTACGCGCTGGTTGCGGCGGTGTCGGTGCTCATCATTGCATGCCCCTGCGCACTCGGGCTCGCCACTCCCATGTCCGTGATGGTCGGTATCGGCAAAGGCGCCACGGCGGGCGTGCTGATCAAGAACGCCGAAGCTCTCGAGCGATTCGAGAAGATCGACACGCTCGTCATCGACAAGACCGGGACGTTGACCGAGGGCAAGCCGAGAGTGATCGCCGTCGTGCCGGAGGAAGGCTACCAGGAGGCCGCGGTGCTCAGCTACGCGGCGAGCCTCGAGCGCTCGAGCGAGCATCCCCTGGCCGCCGCCGTTGTCGCATCGGCGAACCAAAGCGGCCTTGCATTGCAAGGCGTGACCGGTTTTCGCTCGGAAACAGGCAAGGGGATCATCGGGACCGTAAACGGGCACGCCGTCGCCGTGGGTAACGCCGTGCTGCTCGAGTCTCGCGGAATTCCACACGCGGGTCTCGGAGCGCAGGCGGAACGTCTGCGAAGCGACGGGGCGACGGTCATGTTCGTGGCGATCGATGGGCGACCCGCGGGCGTCGTCGCCGTCGCCGATCCGGTGAAGCCGAGCACGCCCGGTGCTCTCGAGGCGCTCAGGCACGAGGGCATCCGCATCGTGATGGTCACGGGAGATCATCGTGCCACGGCTGAAGCCGTCGCGCGCCGCCTCGGGATCAATGCCATCGAGGCGCAGGTGCTGCCGGAACACAAGCATGCCATCGTGCAGCGGCTGCGCGCCGAAGGACGAGCGGTCGCGATGGCGGGCGACGGCGTGAATGATGCGCCGGCCCTCGCCGCAGCCGAGGTTGGCATTGCAATGGGGACCGGAGCCGATGTGGCCATGCAGAGCGCCGGTGTAACCCTCGTCAAGGGCGACCTTGCGGGCATCGTGCGGGCTCGCGTGCTCAGCCGCGCCACCATGCGCAATATCCGCCAGAATCTCGTCCTCGCCTTCATCTACAACGTGAGCGGCATCCCGATCGCCGCCGGCGCGCTGTATCCTGTTTTCGGCCTGCTCTTGAGTCCCATGATCGCCGCCGCCGCCATGAGTCTGAGCTCGGTTTCCGTCATCGGCAACGCGCTGCGGCTTCGATTCGTCCGCCTGTGACCCGGGCTCGATGACCTGCGAGTTCCTCGCCACAGGCCTGATCGTTTTGAATCAGCCAGGACCTCTGGCCTCGGCCATCGCAGTTATCGTACCGGAACGCTTGGCACAGAACTCAAAAGGACCCCAACAGACCGCATGCAACTTGGGGGTCTGCCGGCAATTGTTCGAGCCGCCGACTTCCCGCACGTGCAGAAACGAGCGCCGGTCGGACAGCAAACGGCCGGATTTGGAAGAGAACGCCGCGTTCCTGTTCTTCGTTCGCATCGAGCAACAGCCCCGCCGTCCGTTCCACAAGCATCCCTGCGCCGCGCGATGCCGGACACGGCTGAGTTTGCCCAGCCCGCAAGTCTCCGGGCCGATCGTTCGGCCCGGAGACCTTCCGGATCGGTCTCAGCCAACCTTGACTTCGATTTTCTTCGGGCGAAGCTCCGCGCGCTTCGGAATGCGTACCGTCAACACGCCGTGCTTCAGGTTCGCCTCGATCTTCTCGGTCTCGAGCTCACCGCTCAAGGCAAAGCTGCGGCGGTAGAGGCTCGAGCGGACATCCGCATAGAGCGCCTCCGCGTCCTTCGAGAGCTCGAGCTCGAGCTGGCCCTCCACGATGAGGGTGTTGCCATCGACGCGCACGTTGAGGCGGTCCTTGGATACGCCTGGCATGTCCGCGCACAAGGTGATTCCGTCCTTGTCTTCCCAGACATCCACCGGTGGCCGGATGGGCCCCTCGGCGGTCCAGGTGCCTTGTGAGGTCAGACCAGCCCCCGCCTCTTTTGCGGCGCTCGAGCCGCGCCGGGTGACTTCGGTGTTCGTAGCCATATGAGCGACCTCCGCCTGAGTTCAATGGATCTGGATTTGCCTCGGCCGCGCGGATTCGCGCCGCTCGATGCTGATCTGCACGATGCCATCGGCGTACTTCGCCTGCACTCGGTCCGGGTCCACGTCCTCGGGCAGGCTCATGACCCGCCGAAATTCCCCGCCGAAGCGTTCCTGGCGGTAATAGTCCACGTCTTCCTCGATTTTGATCTCCCGATTTCCCGAAACCGTGAGCAGATTCTGTTGCAGGGAGATGTCGAGGCTCTTCGGATCAATGCCCGGGGCGAACAGATAGACGTCCACCCGTTCGGGCGTCTGGCCGATGTTGACCGCGGGGAAACTCCCACGGGGGAGCGAGCGGATGCCTAAAGGCGCGCTCCAGCTGCCGAAGAGCTCATCGACTTCCTGCTGCAATCGCCAAAGGTCGTCAAAGACCGAACCTGGCATGGGGATACCGAACATTTTCGCACCTCCTATCGGTTCGTTAAGCTGCTTGGGCAGGCCAAAAGTTCAGGGCAGGTGGGCGGAAATTCAAGGCGCCGCGGTGCACTCTTTCCGCCAGCCCCCCGGGCACCCGTCCGTCCGCCCGCACGCAGCACGGGCAGGCGGCTGCCGGGTGCCCAGAGGCTGCACCCGTCCCTACGCGGCCACACCGCCAATCGTCCGTTCGTCCACCGGCCGACCCAGTCACCGGACCTGGGCGGCCAAGCAGTCCGTGCCACTGTGCAACGGCAGCGGGTCAGAGAAGGTACATCCGCAAGCCGACGCGGGCTGCGGCCGGATGGGGCGGGAATACCTCAGGGGCCTATAATTCACCCGGGCGACCAAGGCGCTCGTTGGGGCGGGCCGCGATCAATGCCCGGCTGAACTGAACGTGCCCCGGGGTAACGGGGCGGCCGCGGTATCGAAGCAGTGTCTCCATGATGCAGGACGCTCGCGGAGACGGCGTCGGAACACAAGTGCCCGCCTGCTCGCCCCCCCCATCGCGCGCCCGCGCAGATCAGCGCACGTTGCTCACGCTCATCGGAAAAACATCACAACTGCATGCAGTACCGCTCACGCTCGCGGGCACACCGGACTGTTGCAAATCAGTCCCGCCTCCGCAGCCGCTCGCTCGGGAACGCCGGATGCGGCCTGATTGCCATATGCGGCAGCATTTCCGCCCCCGATTCGAGCCCGTCCGAGCTGCGCCGGAGTGCCTCTGTCCGTCCCTCGTCCCTACTTGTCCCTCTTTCGACCGCGCTTGTCCGTCTCACGTTGCGCGCGGCCGGCGGTGCGATCCCTCGCTGAGGGTTGAGTCAACTCGGTCAATGTGTCAAGACCGATCGCTCTCGCTTTGATGCGACGCAACACGTCCATGCACGCGCGCAGCTCGGCATCCGGGATACCTTCCAGCAGCTCACCGCTCAGGCGCGCCGCCACCGCATTGATCTGCTGAAGCAACGCGCACGACTTGCGACGCAGGTGCACCGTCTTGCTGCGCCGGTCGGTGTGCGACCCGCGCCGCTCGATCCAGCCGTCGGCCGCCATTCGATCCAGTAGCCTGGCGAGGGTGGGACTCTCGATACCCAGACGCTCGG
>JAJZLX010000654.1 GCA_021850555.1 Pseudomonadota bacterium
ACTTTCTCTATGTGGCCGACTCAAAGCTCTGCTCGCACGGCAACTGAGAGTGCGCGCGGTGTCTGAGGTGATTCCCGGTAATTCTGAGCACGCTTGGTGAGGGAGGGCAGCGGATCGCCCTCACGGAGCGTGATCTTGGGGCGGAGTCGTTGTCGGGACGGGGTCAGGTCGCCGGCGGCGGATCGAGCTCGTCGATCATCTGCTCGAAGGTGACGGTGAAGGTGGGTTCGTACTGCTTCGGGTGGGCTTTGACGAACTCGACGACCTTGCGGTAACAGTCGGCCGCGGCCTTCCGATCTCCGCGCGCCTCGTAGACCATGCCGAGGCGATCGTATCCGTCGTGGACGTACGGATAGCGCTCGAGGAACTCGCGCGCGGCCTTCTCGGCTTCATCGAGCTTGCCTTCGTGGACAAGGTCGATGATGGCGTTGGAGTCGCGGGTGAGTTCGTCCCCCTCATCATCGGCATCGTAGAAGTCGCGCTCGTCCTGGGCAGCCTCTGCGGCGCGGGCCTCGGCAGCCGCCTTGAGCGCCGCGCTCTCGGCCTGCTGATCCTTTGCGAGGCAGCAGCGCTTGTATTTTTGCCCACTGCCGCACGGGCAGGGATCATTGCGTCCGGGCTTAGCCATGATGAAGGCGATGAGCGATGTATCAGCAGTTACTGGGTGATGCGGCATTTTACCGATTGTTGCTGCGCTTCGATGAGGAGCTTGCCGCCGCGGAGCGCCCCAAAGGCTGCCGGGTGTGCGGGAAGCGACTGGAGGCGTCCGACTTCCCCCGCAAGCCGCGCGGCGTCGGTCTCGATCTCGGGGAGCGCTTCAGCGAGCGGCTGTCCTTCTGCTGCGCGGATCGCACGTGCCGCAAGCGCCGCACGCCGCCATCGCTTCGCTTCCTCGGCCGCAAGGTCTACCTGGGGGCCATGGTGGTTCTGATCTCGGCGATGCGCTGCGGGGCGAGTCCGGCGCGCATGCGCCGCCTGCACGAGCTCGTCGGCGTCAGCCGCCATACCGTCTCGCGATGGCGCAAGTGGTGGAGCGAGCAGCTGCCGGCGACGCCGTTCTGGCGCGCCATGAGCGGCGCGCTGCTGCCCGCGGTCTCGACCGCCGATTTGCCTGCATCGCTCCTCGAGCGCTTTGCCGGCAGCCCCGAGGATCGGCTCATCTTGCTCCTGCGTGCCCTCGCACCGGTGAGCGTCGGCAGCCTTATCGAGCAGGCTCAATAACGGGACGCCCTTCTCCCGCAGAGGATGCCCGTCGCGCGATGGTCGCGGCCGCGGTTACGGTGCCCGCATCGGGTAGGTGACGACGGATGCGGGCATGGGCAGAGCAAAAGATCCTTCCGTACACGAGCGCTGGGCACATCTGCGCTTCTCGGTGATCGGACAGCTGCTCGCGGCCCCACCGCCGCGCGGGCAGCTGCGCGCCGAACTCGAGCGGCTCGCTTCGCGTACCTGGCAGCATCCGATCACGGGTGAGCGCGTGCGCTTTGCGCTCTCGACCATCGAGCGCTGGCTCCTTCGGGCGCGCAGCGAGCGGCGTGATCCGGTCGGGGTCCTGCGACGCAAGGTGCGCCTCGATGCCGGCACGCAGCAGGTAGGGCTTGCGATCCGCGAGGCGCTGCGCGCGCAGTACGGCGCGCATCCGAGCTGGTCGGTCAAGCTGCACTACGAGAACCTGCGCGCGCTCGCGACCGATCGCCTCGAGCTCGGCCCGGTGCCCTCGTACTCGAGCATCCGGCGCTTCTTCCAGAGTCAGGGCTGGCGCAAACGCCGCAGGCTCACGACCCGCGACACCGCCGGCGCCGAGCGGGCCGAGGCGCGCCTCGCCTCCCGCGAGGTGCGCAGTTACGAGGCCGAGTACGTCGGCGGCCTCTGGCACTGGGACGGACACATCGGCTCACGAGCGGTGCTGACCGCGCGCGGTGAGTGGGCGAAGCCCGTGCTCATCGGCGCCCTCGATGATCGCTCGCGCCTCGCCTGTCATCTGCAGTGGTTCATGGCCGAGAACGCCCCGAACGTGGTGCATGCTCTCTCCCAGGCCTTCCAAAAGCGCGGACTCCCCCGCGCCGGCATGTCGGACAACGGTGCGGCCAACCTCTCTGCCGAGGTGACCGAAGGGCTCGCGCGCCTCGGCATCGTGCATGAGACGACCCTTCCGTACTCTGCTTACCAAAATGGCAAGCAGGAGTCCTTCTGGGGCCAGGTGGAAGGGCGACTGATGGCGATGCTCGAGGGCGTTGCCGATCTGACGCTGGATTATCTGAACGAAGCCACCCAGGCCTGGGTGGAGTACGAGTACAACCGCGCCGTCCACTCCGAGACCGGCGAGACCCCGCTCGCCCGCTACCTCGCAGGCCCAGAGGTGCTGCGACCCTCGCCCGACAGCGCCGCCCTTCGCGCCGCCTTCACCCGCTCCGAGCGCCGCACGCAGCGCGTAAGCGACGGCACCGTCATGGTCGGCGCGCAGCGCTTCGAGGTGCCGAGCCGATACCGGCACCTGCGTGAGCTGATCGTCCGGTACGCGAGCTGGGATCTCTCGATGGTGCATCTGGTCGATGATCGCTCCGGGGAGCTCCTCTGTCGGCTCTATCCGCAGGACAAGACCCGCAACGCCACCGGCATCCGTGCGCCGCTCGAGCCGCTTGCCTGCTCGACATCCCCACAGGTACCGACGTCTGCAGCGCCAGGGCAGCCCGGCCGCAGCGCTCCGCTGCTCGAGAAGCTGATGCGCGAGCGCGCCGCCACGGGACTGCCACCGGCGTACCTGCCGAAGGACGAACTTCCTCCCTCCGATGAAGGTGATGATCCGTGAACAAGAAGCTCCTCTCCCTCTATGGCTTGAAGTGAAATGTTGTCGAGTGAAAAATGTGGCGTTCAGTGCGGGTGACGCTTCTATACTGGGCGAGTGACGAAACTGAACGCCACATTTTTCAGGCCAGATTGCGCAGGAATTCCAAGAGCTTGGGACGGCGTCTGTAGCTGGCGGCTCCCGCGCTACTGCCAATGTCGCACTTCGCCAATGCCGCCGCTTTCGTCTCCAGGTCGATCTCTGCGTAGACGTTCGTCGTGTCGAGGGACACATGCCCGAGCCATCCTCGAATCGTGTTGATGTCGACCCCGGCTCGAAGCAGGTGGGAGGCAGTGGAATGTCGAATGCTGTGGGGACTGATGCGCTTCTTGGCCGTCGACGTATTCTTCCTTTTCAGCTTCGACGCGTGCCGCCGGACCATGGCGTAGATGCCGAACCGGGTGATCGGACGTCCTCGGCGATTGAGAAATGCTCTCTCTGTCGGACTGCGACCGGCGATCAGCGGGCTCAACGTGGTGACGGTTACCGGCCATAGTGGGCACTGACGCCGCTTACGGCCTTTCCCAAGGATGCTCACCGAGTGAGCCACGGTATCTATATCCCCGATCAGAAGCTGTGCCGCCTCATCGGCACGTGCTCCGGAATTGTAGAGAAAAAGCATAAGTGCGTGGTCCCGGCGTCCTTGATCCGTTTTGCGGTCCGGTGCCGCCAGAAGCGCATCCATCTCGGGCTTGTCGAGATACGGCACCAGCGCCCTGGTGGTCTTCTTGAAGGGCACGGCGCGGATTTGAGCGCACCATGCGATGTGCTCGACGCTGTGTTCTCCGACGAAGCGCGCAAAAGCATGGATAGCTGCCAACCGCTGGTTGCGGGTCTGTGGTGAACACCGGCGGGTACTCTCAAGGCTGGCCAGGAACTTCCGCAGCCCTTCCGCCGACAGGTGCGTTACCTGAAGGGCATCAACGGAGTGCCCGGTCTCACGAGCCAGGAACGGCACCAAAAGCGCGAACGCGTCGCGATAGCCGAGCTGCGTATTGCGCGCGAGGTTGCGTTCTCGTACAAGATGCTCCAGAAGAAACCGTCGGATCCAATACCCAAGGGCCGTCGCGTCACTCATGGTGGCCTCCCATGGCATAGCGTTCGAACCGGTCACTGGCCTCCTTGAGCAGCTCCGGAACCAAAGTGAGATAGCGCTGGGTGCTGGCGACGTCGATATGCCCCAGGTATGTGGCGAGCTTCGGCAGAAGGCGCTGCACGTCGGCGTCACTGCGATACCAGGAAATCAGC
This sequence comes from Pseudomonadota bacterium, assembly GCA_021850555.1. The sequence continues at coordinate 4,094 of JAJZLX010000654.1, forward strand.
CTATGTACCGCAGCGGAATGTCTCAGGTCATGCATCCTCGGTGGCTGGCGGATATGATCCTTACGGCGTATGTTAGCTGTGACCCGCAAACGCCGGAATGCGGCTTGAACCAAGTGATCCGGCAAGGGATCGCCGAGCCGCGTAACGAACAGAGGATCGTCTGGCTTCGGGCGCTGCTGGTAGCGTGCTGTTGCGTGAGCACGCAACACTCCGCACAGATCGTTCCCGACGGGTACCAATCGTGTTTTGTAGAACTTGCTCTCTCGAACCCGCAGGATCTTCTCTTCCAGATCGACATCGGCAAGCGTTAACGAAAGCGCTTCGCCGAGGCGAAGTCCGGCACCGTAGAGTAGAAGCAGCAAGGTTCGCAATGTTCTTCCCTCGAGGAGCCGGTTTGGGCTTTGGCACGGGACAGATGCCCCGAAAAGCCGCTTCAGCTCATCCCGCGAGAAGATATGCGGTACAAATATGATCGACGGCTTTGGCCCAGTTCGGGGGAGTGGGTCACTTGTCGTGTATCCTCGGGCGAGGAGGAATCGATATAGACCTCGGAGCGTGTCGTATTTTGTCCGCGCGTTCAAGGTGACTGGGCCGGTTCCAAGGATGAATGCCAAGACCCGCTCTGCGTCGATGCGGCCGGGGTCCATCTCGCCATACTCTCGGCAGAACGCCTTTAGTGTTCTGGCCTGCCTGTCGAATCGGGTCCCAAGCGATCGTCGGTGAGCGACATATCGGGCAACCGCGTCTGAGAGGTTCATAGCAGATCTCCCAGATCCAGGGCGGCCACTTCACGCAGTCCACCGAGATCAACCTTCGCATAGGTTCGAGTCGAAAAAGCGCTACGATGCCCCAAATGGTCGCCGATCTCCTTCAAAGACAGTCCCTGAGCCACTAGCCGGGTGGCACAGGCGTGGCGCAGCCCGTGCGGACCGCGACGAGGGCTGGAAATCCCGAGCGCCTTCAGGCGAGTGTAGACAATGTCGTACAGTCCGTCTGGCGAGATCGGAACAATGGGAGCACGCAGCGTTAGGAATATCTCGCGGTAGGAAGTCTTCGGGCGCCCATCATGAAGATACCGTGCGATGGCCTCCCCGACGGAGGGTAATAGCGGGTACTCTTGGGTGCTTCGCTGTTTGGGACGCGACACCAGAAGCCGATCACGAGCCCAATCGACGTCATTGACCTTCAGCCCGCTGACCTCAGCACGTCGCAAGCCATACGTGGCGAATAGCCGTAGGATCGCGTGGTCACGGATGTCGCGGGCGGTTGTACCATTGACAGAAAGGATGAGCCGCTCGACATCCGGCCAAGCCGGTCCTTCGGCGAGCTTCTCATGCTTGAATATCCGCGGTCCCCTTATGCCTGCAGCGATGGCCGGTGAGCACCAGCCCTGCAAACCGGCGTGTGTAAAGAATAAGCGCAGCTCACTGGCGACCGTCGCGATCGATACGCGACACCAGTCGCGCTTGCCGAGAGACTCGAGATGCGTGTCGATATCCGCGACCGTGATGGCCGAGAACGGTCTCCCCGACGGAGAGAACTCTCTCAGAAATCTGCCGATGATCTTCTCCCGGCTACGGACTGTCCATGCGGATAGACCGCGCTCCTCCACCATATAGGTCGTGAAGTCGCGCAAATGCTCCACGCCTACAAAGTGTTCCGGCTCCGGGGACGGCATCCGTCCGAGAAAGTGCAGCCAATCCGAGGCGATCTGGATGAAGCGCTCTCTGGACTTCCGGGATTGGCTGCGGCCTCTTTTACGTTGGAATCTTCGCCATTGATCCGCAGCAGCCTCGATCTGCTGCCACGTGACTTGTCGATCCACGTTGAGTCTTTGTGCGATCACAAGAAGATATGGAGCCAAGCCAAAGAGTGTACTGCGCCTCATACCCTGCTCAGCGCATCGAATGAGAAAGCGCTCTCGCTCCGCTGCGAATGGACCTGTACGGTGGCGGGCGACCACTGACGGAAAGTGAAATAGCTGTTCGAACATGATCCGGATCTCCAGCCTTGCAAAGGGAGTCCGGACCATATCCGACGGGAAGCTTCAAAGAAATGTGGTGTCGGCGATCGCGGAACCGCAGAAATTAGGCTGCAGGCCAACTGAACGCCACATTTTTCACTCGACAACATTTCACTTCA